>JAAYAC010000131.1 GCA_012719535.1 Syntrophomonadaceae bacterium
GCCGGGCTGACCGGCCAGGGCCAGATTGTGGGGCTGGCGGACAGTGGGCTGGACAAGGGCAGTATGACTGATATCCATCCCGACCTGGCAAGTATTCCCGGCGAGATGCCGAAGGTGGCCTTGCTTAAGTCCTGGGCTGGCCGGGCCGTGCCCGATGATCCTGTCGGGCACGGTACCCACCTGGCGGGAACCATAGCCGGCACCGGCCAAGCCTCGGGAGGCAAATACCGGGGGATAGCCCCGGGGGCCAGCCTGTATGTGCAGGGGCTGCTCGATAAGGACGGGCAATTAACGGTGCCTTCCGACCTGGAGGATTTGTTCTGGCCTGCTTACGCCGGGGGAGTGCGGGTGCACGTCAACGGCTGGGGCGGCGGCCAGAATACCTACGGTGCCAATACTTCTCAAATTGACAGTTTTGTCCGGAAGCACCCGGATTTCTTACCGGTATTTGGTGCCGGGAACAGCGGCCCGGGGACGAGAACCCTGACTGCGGAAGCCAACAGCAAGAATGCCCTGGTGGTGGGAGCCGGCCAGATACCTCGTCCGGCCTTTGGCCCTGATTCCAGGTACGCTGGAGAGGTTGCTTCCTTCTCCAGCCGGGGGCCGACCCGTGACGGCCGGGTAAAGCCCGATCTGGTGGTGCCGGCCTCTGCCGTGATATCCGCGTGCTCCCGCCTGACCGAGAGCAATTTTGTACCTAATCAGAACTACACCCGCATGGGAGGGACCAGCCAGGCGGCGGCTATTGCCGGGGGGGCAGCGGCACTGCTGTGCCAGTACCTGGAGCGTCAAGGGGTGAAGCCCTCCTCGGCTCTGCTCAAGGCCATGCTGGTTAATGGCGCCCGGTTTCTGAGCGGATCCTCAACAGACTGCGGCTTCGGTCAGTTGGATATTGCGGGTACCGTGCTGGCTTTGGATGAAGGAATGTTCAGGTACAAGGACGAAAAATACGGGTTGGCCCAGGGGGAGATGGCAGAATACCGTTTCCAAGTGTTCGAAGCTCGCCTACCGGTAAAGGTCACTCTGGCCTGGGCGGATCCCCCGGCGGCGGCTGGAACCGACGATGCTGCCCTGGTGAACAACCTGGACCTGGTGGTGGAGGGACCTGGAGGAACCAGTTACCTGGGCAATCATTTCCTGGGGTTAAGGGGAGCCGACGACAGGAACAACGTGGAACAGGTCCTAATTGCGACCCCGGTGGCGGGCGAGTATGTTGTAAAGGTCAAAGCCAGCAGTATAAAAAAGAGTGTTCGCACCGGGGCTGCCCGACCGGTCCAGGATTTTGCCCTGGTATACGGCCAGTCCCTGCAGACGGGGATTGTCTACTCGGTCAAAGGGAATACCATCAAGCTGGCGGATGGAGCAGAGCTCGATACGGCGGACAGAGAGATGCAACTGGTCGTCGACGGGGGTGTCAAAACTGCCAATCTTGAAGATGTCCTGCCGGGCAGCGACGTATATGCCGGTGTTAACTGTATCTACATATTCAGCCGTACCTTAAAAACCGGTGGGGTTCAGGTTTTATGCACTCCCCAGGGTTGGCAGGTGGTTGAAATAAGCGGCAGGGCACGAACGGGCGGCTTCTACCTGGATGCAACGGTACAGCATGACCTGTCCCGGTTTGTATTTCTTAACGGAAAACCGGTGGAATATATTACCGATATACCTCCCGGAGTGGAAATCCACGCATCAGTTAACCCCAGCTCCCAGACTGCCTGGCAATTGCGGGCGGCTTATGTTAAGAAGAGCGGGACGGTCTACCGCGTGGACACCAATAAGCGGGAACTCCAACTGCTGGAGGGCGGGCCGGCCTACCGGCTGGCGCCGTGGGCGGCGGTCTCTTTCATCGATGATGTGGTGGACACCGGCTTTGCCGACGCTCCTTACGGTACGGCGCAGGTTGCTTCTCTGGAGAGTATCCTGCCCGGTATGCCGGTACAGTTGTTGCTGTCTCCGGAAACCGGAGAGGTCCAGTACATTTCTGTCCGGCGGGAGCTGGCCCAGGGCCGGTTGGATAAAGTCGAGCCGGAGGCAGCCCGGGTGGTCCTGGAGACGGGAAACACCTACGAGCTCTTCCCGGGGGCCACCGTTAGCCGCGATGCCGGTGACGCATCCCTGCAGCAATTGCAGCCGGGGGACTACCTGCAGGCGCTGTTGCTGACCGGAACGAACAGCATCATTGCTCTGCAGGCGGATACCCGGGTAACTTACGGCCAGGTAATTTATGCCAGTGAAAAACAGGGCCTGCTGTACCTTACCGATTACACGAACCGCTTCCACATATTCAAGCTCACGAGTCGAACTCAAGTATTCCGGTGGAATCTCCCGGTGGACATCGGGACGTTGAATTCGGGTAGCTGGGTGAGGTTGACACTCGGCAGCGACGGAGACGAGATCCGGAGGGTTGATATCGCGGAGGTGGCGGAAGAAAAGACCGCGTTCTTTTCCAGCTATAACAAAGGTGCTAAGACCTTCACGCTCTCGGACGGGAGCACCTACCGGGCGGGAAATACCACCCTGGTTAGCAAGGCGGGCTATGCGCTGGGACTGGAAGACCTGGCCCCGGGGGAAAAAGTCAGGGTGGTAGTTCTCTCGGCCTCCGGCCCCTGGCGGAGCGTCCCGGTCCTGGTGGAGGCTGAAGAGGATGCCGGGGCGGCCCGGCCTGTCCTTTCCGCTACCGCACGCGTAGCAAACCCGGCATTGATAATCCAGGGACATACATCCGCCGACCGTGTGTACCTGTTCCGTAAGGACGGCAGCCGGGAGGCGGTAACGGTTAAAGGTGATGGCAGCTTCACTTACCTTACCAGGGCTTTATCCGGCGAGGATAGCGTCCAGCTGGCGGCGATAGACACCCGCACCGGAGGCATTACCGGTATCAAAACCGATGTTGCCGCGTTTTCCGGAGAGAACCCGCAGTATGCTTTCAACGACATTGAGAACTACCCGGGGCGGGAAGCGATTGAGACCCTGTCCGGGCGCGGGCTGGTAAGAGGTTATACTGACGGCAGCTTCAGGCCCGGCCAGGCGATAACCAGGCTGGAGATGCTCGTAATGCTGGTGAGAATCAAGGGATGGAGCCCAACAGCCGTAGATGGCAGGTTGTTTTCACTCTATAAGGATTTTGCGCAGGTCCCCGGGTGGGCCAGGGGAATGATGGCCGCTGCCTGGACCCACGGCCTGGTGGTGGGTTATCCGGACGGTACCCTCCGCCCCGGCCAACCGGCTACCCGGTGTGAGGCAGCCGTGCTTTTGGACCGGGCCTTCGCCGGTAATGCCGGTGCTTCGTCTTCTCCTCCTTACCAGGACTTCCCGCAGGTGCCCTGGTGGGCGCGCGCTGCGGTATCAAGGGGTTACGACAGGGGTATCCTGGACACCCTGAACAGCCTGCTGCCAACCCGCTTCCTGCCCACCCAGCCGGTAACCCGGGGTGAAGCGGCAGTGATGGTGAGCAAAGCCCTGCAAGAATAACGGAAGGGCGGCATCCCTGAAGTGGACACCGCCCTTCGTTGTTTGACGCAGTTCTTGCTATATCTTTTCCAGCCACAGGACTACAATGTGCTGTCCCGCTTCCTGGTCCCAGCTGTTGAGCTGGCTTTCCAGATTCTCAACCTGGGTGTTCAGCTTCTGTCTCTCCGCTACGTCCCGGGTATTCTCCCGCTGGGCGACCAGGCTCTGGTACTGCTGTAAGGTCTCGGCAAACCTTTGGGTAACATCCTGGGTTTCGGTCTGCCAATCAAGAACAGTTCCCAGGTCGGCCAGGGAGTCCACAAAAGCGTCTGCTTTGCTCGACGGGGCAATAAACCTGAGTACCACACATTCGTGCTCACCTACCGCCTGAGCGGCCACCTGTTTACCCGGTATACCTGAACTACTGGCTACCTGGAGAGCTGCCCGCGACTTGTCCAGGCTATCCACTCCAACCTTAAGGAGGGTACTGGTCAGTTTTCTTTCCTTATTCAGAAATACCCGCGCCTCGTTATCCGAAGAGACCGCTGTGGACATGGTAGTGCCGGCGCGGGGGCCCGAGGTCGCCTCATGGCCGCCGCCCTGGCTGGAACCGGATGATGCCTGCGGTGCGTCGGGCGCGCTACTAATAGCAACTCCCGGTTGAGTATTCGTCGCAGTCTTGCTCGACGGCCTACCGCCAACAGACGGCTTATCTGAAGTATCTGCATGTGTATCTGTAGGCGATGTCGAGGGCTGGTGTTCGGCCACCTGCACCGGCCAGTGCCAGAACGGAATCTTGGCTCCGACCGAACCAAGAGCCAGCACTGCCACGGCCGCCGCCCCGGCAACCAGTTGTTTCCAGTAGACCCTCGCCCATTGGAAACGCTTCCTGGCCACCGGCGTTTCCGTTATCCTAATTTGCTCCATTACTGCGGATGCGAAGCCGGGAGGCGCAGGGATGATTTCACCCATATCTCTAAGCAATACGGAACAATCCTTCCACAGGGCCAGTTCCGCCCTGCAGGACGCGCAGCCATCCAGGTGCTCCTGGAAAAACTGCGCCTGGAAGGGAGTAAGCTTCCCGTCCAACCAGGGTGAAAACAATTGTCTGGTTTCCTCACAATTCATAAACCTCACCTTATCCCGACAACGCAATGCCTCAAGTAATCTTTGCCAGATTCCCTATTCATTTTCACTGGCATATGTACCCAGGTCTATGCCGGCCTTGCGGGCCAGGGCGGTTATCTCATTCCTGAGCGCCTTGCGGGCCCGGTTCAATCTGGACTTCACCGTACCCAGGGAGCATTCCATAATATCGGCCATCTGTTCGTAACTGTAATCGTTGAACTCCCTGAGCACCAGCACCGCCTTGAATTCGGGCGGCAGCCTCTCCAATCCAGTGCTGACCAGTTGGCGCAAATCCTCGCGTTCCACCGTCTCCACAGGATCATCGCTGCTGGCTGCCACCTGCCTGAGCATCTCGCCCTCGTCCGTCGATAACGGCTCGTCCAGGGAAAGATGGTTGTTGTTTTTTTCTTTCCGGCGAAGGTTTAGGTACTGGTTGATAGCAATGCGATGCAGCCAGGTGCCAAAATCGGCTTCATTACGAAAAGACTTTATGCCTTTATAAGCCCGGACAAATACCTCCTGGGCCAGGTCCTGAGCATCGCTGTAGTTACCGGTCAAATGGTAACAATGGCTGAAAACCTTATCCTGGTAAAGGACCACCAGCTCTTCAAAAGCGCTGGTGCTACCCTGCTGGGCCCTGTGTACCAGTTCTGTTAACTTGTCATTCAATGTCAGACACTCCTGACAAACCGGAAGGCAACTCCGGTTATGTATTTAGACAATGGATACGTTACAAAAGTTCCCGGTTTATGGTTGGACGGTGAAGAAATTCTTGAGAAAAAACCGGCCACCGCTGTTTATAGAGCTACGGCAGTGTGGGCATCGTGCAGTTAGAGGCCAACTGCGCTCGTACGTCCGGCGGCCATCTTTTCTCAATCTAGTTACTTCATTATACCATTCAAATTTTAGGGGGTACGGTGAAGAATTTTTCCCAGGCCGGGAACTTTTTTTCCGGCCTGGGTGTCTAATCTATGCAGGTAGCCATACTTGTACTACATACTGCCAATTCGCAGCCGTTACTCTGGAGGCTACACAACCAGCCGGGTCCTCTACTACATCCCGGCGCGAGAAGGGGGGAAGCCAAACCATAACCGCATATCGAGTACGTCTCGATGATCACCTCTTTGTGTTAGGGCTTCAGCCCTGATTACCTCAACTACCATTAAAGGAGGGAAACTAATTGCGTAAAGTAAGAAACAGCAAATTAGCACTAGTACTCGTCTTCGCAATGCTGGCAACGTTATTTGTGGGCGTGGGGACGGCAAGTGCAGGTACAACTTATAGCCAAGCGACTTCCATTCCAGAATTTGACCCGGCAAATACTAGTGCAAGTACTTTGACAACGGCGCAAGTTCATATTAAATTCGATCCTGCCATCGCAGGTAATTCTACTGCATTCGTTGAGGTAGTAGACGCTGACGGCGCACTGCTCGATATCGTCAGTGCTGCCGTGTACGATGTGGAAGGAACTAGTACCGGTAGTACTTGCACCCAAGCGGGGAGTGCAAATCTGTATAAACTATCCTTGAACGGAGTAACACCGGCCGCAGGAAAATATGGAGCAACGTTACAGTTGACCATAAATGCTAAGGACTGCGCAGCCGGTGATGTTAAGGTGCGCTTCAGCTCACCAAGCGGCCAACTTGTTGCTGGTGAGCTGGTAGTTGCCAAGGCAACTGGTGGAAATGTGTCCGTTGCCATGGTTAGCGTCCCTGCATTTGGCGATAACGGTGGGAAGGTTACCTTTAGAATCAGGGAGAATGCTGCCGGCGCCCTAAAAGACAAAGCCAACACAATTAAATTCAAATTCCCGAACGGATTCACAGTCGGTACTCCTACTGCTACGGTGATTTCCGGTAAGTACGGCGCGGCCCCGGGAACTGCGCATGTTCCGGCCGATTTTACATTTGGTGGAACAGGCGACAGGGATGTTAAGGTCACGTTAGGAACCGGCAAAGCAAGTACCGTTGAAAAGATAATGCTTGATGTTACTGTGCCAGTTACTATCGATGAGAGTACCGCTAGCACCGGGGATGTCATGGTTACCATCAGCGGTGAAAGCACAGTAACCAACACGGAGATTAAGGCTGCAACTTACGGTAACTACAGTGTCGACGTTTCTGCTAAGACCGAAAAGGGCATTCAGCCTGGTCAGTATGATCAGGAATTAGGCAAGATTCTTGTTAAGGAATCCTTGCCCGGCAGCCTGGTTAAAGACCGTACTATAACCTTTACCCTGCCAGATGGCTGCAAGTGGAATACCTTGCCCTCTCTTTCTGCTAGTGATTCAAAAAACATAGGTACTCTTGCTGTCAGCGCTGCTACGCTGGTGGGAAGCGACAAGAGGATATGCAAGATAACAGTAAATGAGAAATCTAACGGAACAAAGTCTACTGAAATCGTCTTCAAGGGCGGGAGTATCACTGCAGCCGCAGACTTTACCGGTGATGTGGTAGTCAAGGTCGATGGTACAGCCGGAGCCAAAGGCGAAGCCAAGATCGGCGTTGCGACTGCTCCTATTACCGCGTCAGTGGATAAGGTTCCCGATGTTGTCATTGGTCAGTCGTCACAAGTAGCGGTTGCTCTTACCATAACCGAAGCTAAAGCTGAAGCTCTCAAGAAGAGTATGGAGACTTGTAATGCCCTGCCTCCAAGCTTTGCGACTGCTGCGAGTACCAGAAGCGCTGGCGAGCTGGTGCTGAAGGCGCCTCCGGGTGTCCGCTTTGCTGATGCTCCCACGGTTAAGGTTGTCGAGGGCGATATTGATCTGGGTACTGTAAGCTACGATAATGACAACAGAACAATTACGATTAAGGTTGACAGCGTTAGTGGTAAGGCCAGCAAGATCGAAATCAGTAACCTGAAACTCATTGTGGATCGCACTGTACCCGAAGGCGACATTGTAATGGAGATTGGCGGCTCAGCTTTGGTCGAGAACGATGAAGGCGCTCCCGTTGGTGTTGCAAATAATGAATGGTTCTCGAATAAGCACTGGGTAACCAAGGTGGCAGTAGCCAAGGTTGTAACTCCCGCTCCAGGCCAAGTAAGAGCAACGACTGTACTGGTTGCTGGCAGCACCACGATGAAGGTTAATGGTGCCGACGTTACCATGGATGTTGCTCCGTACCTGAAGAACGATCGCCTGTTCGTATCTGTACGCTTCGCAGCCAGGGGGCTGGGCGTGGACGACAACAACATCCTGTGGGATCAAGCTACCAAGACGGCGACTCTGATCACAGCGGATGGCAGGTACATTCAGATGACCCTTGGCAGCAAGGTCATGAACATGAGTGGTGCAAGGATCACGATGGACGTTGCTCCTGAAATGGTCTCCAATCGGGTCATGCTGCCGGTAGGTTGGCTGGCTAAGGCTCTGGGTGCAACCGCTACCTGGGATAACGCCACCTCCACCGCAACCCTCGAACTGTAGTAAAAAACCAGCTAACTTGCTTAAGCCCGGGTCTAGCCCGGGCTTAAGTCTTTTGTGGCCGGGTCCGCAGGCCAATTGTTATGGGAGGAGAATGCTTGAACGCACTAGAACGATAGGTATTGACCCGCGGGTCGGTCAGGAATATACTCTAGATAAACGACAAATAAGGTGTGGAGTTGATACATATGGTCAGATTGGTGGTCAGCAGGCTCCGCCGGAGCGTAGCAGTCTGGATACTCACGGTTTGCTTTGTCGGTGTGGCGCTGGTGTTGCCGGTAATGGCTAAGGAACCGGCGACCCCGCAGCTGTCGCTTGAGGAAGCGATTAAGCTGGCGCTGGCCCACGCTGAGGATGTAAAAAACGCGGCCAAAGATATTGAGCGGACCGAGGAATGGAGAAATTACCGCGCCGATAAACTGGATTATACCCCAACTGAACCTCCAGGGAATCCCGCAGTAGAAATAGCCTGGGCGCAACTGCTCACCGCCGATCTGCAGTGGCGGATGAGCAAGAAGGCGCTGACGGTGGAACAGGACGCCACGGTTCTGGACACCTGCAAGAAATACTGGGATGTGCTGAAGGCGCAGGAAGCGGTGAAGGCGGCGGAAACGTCGTTGGCCAACGCTCGCAGGCAGCTGCAGAAGGCGCGGGCCAGCTACCAGGTTGAGATGGTACCGTACGCAACCCTGGTGGCTGCCGAGGTGCAGTACAAGGCAGCGGAGGCGAGTTTGGCTGCAGCCCGGAATGCGCTTGACAATGCTTATGCGGCCTTCAACCAGCTGGTAGGGCTGTGGGCGGTAGACCGGCCGGTGTTGACCGATACAGTGGAGTTTAATTCTTTGCAGGTTGATGACCTGGACACGGAAGTGAACCGCATTGTTGATGCCTGTCCTACCGTGTGGCTGGCGCAGGAGAAGGTTACCCTGCAGAAGTACCTGGAAGACATGATGTTCTATACGGGCGAGTACCGTCCCTACCAGGCCCGCAAGATAGAGGTTGAACAGGCGGAGTTGGACGCCGCCAGCACCCGCAAGCTTTTTGACCTGACCACGCGTTCACTGTACTACAGCGTGAAAGGGCTGGAGGAGAAGTACGCAGCCGCAGTGGAAAAGGCCCGGCTGGCGGAAGAGAATCTGAAGGTGGTAAAGGCCAAGTACGATGTCGGCCTCGTTACCGCGGCGGATGTGAGTGCCGCCGAAAAGGAGCTCGCGGATGCTCAATATGGGCAGTATGGGGTGTTTGAATTAGCCTGCCAGCACGCGTACTACAAGCTGGCTTTCCAGAAACCCTGGGCTTACTTAAGCAGCCTTTCTGTCGCCGGGGGAAGCAGTGCCGCCAGTTCGAGCGCAAGCGGTAGCACCGGCCAGTGAGGACCTGGCTGACGGTTGGAAGCTGATGTTAGAGGGCCGGTCAGCCGTATCAGAAGGCCTTGTGGACAACGTAATATAACAGCGGTTCGAAGGGCACCCGGACGGGTGTCCATTTTTGTGCGCTGTGAAGATATTTTGCCGTTGACCTGGGAAACCGGGCAAGGGTATACTATTGGCAGAACTGACCAACCGGTCGGTCGGAAATGTGTGGAGGGGTTGCTGGAAACAGGTGAGGCTGCCGTGCCGGTTGCGTTGGGCTGGCCGGTGAGGGCCGGTGAAGATATAGCCTGAACACGGCTGCCGGGAGCAACGGCAACAGGGGATAAGGACGATGGAAAACGTTGGTGAAAGAGGGGGAACTGGCGGGTGTTGGCAAGAGGGTTGGGGCTGTTGAGAAGAGGAAGGCGGGTAAGCCTGCTGGTGGTGGGCGTGCTGGCCGTATGTGTTCTGGGAAGCGGGTGCGGTACGAAAGAGGCGGAGACGGTGAAGCTGGCCGAGATTCCGGTGGAGGTGCAGGAGGTTAAGCAGGGAGATGTGGCCCGGGTAGCGATTTATGCCGGGACCCTGAGGGGGATTGAAGAGGCCACGGTGTTTCCCAAACTATCGGCCATGTCGGGTGCGGTGAAGGTTGTGGCCGTGAACGTGAAGCCGGGTGACCGGGTAAGTAAAGGGCAATCCCTGGTGCAGCTTGACGGCAGCGACCTGCAGTACCAGATCCGGGGCTACCAGGCCCAGGTGGACAGCCTGCAGGCGAGCAAGGTCGGAGCCGAACTGCGGCTGGCCAATGCTAAAACCGACCTGGAGCGCAAGCGGTTCCTGTTCGACCAGGGAGCCATCGCCAAGGCGGAACTGGAGAGGGCGGAAACCGAGTACCAGTCGGCTCAGGCGGCTCTGGCCGGGGTTAACGCTCAGATTGCCGGGGCCCAGGCCAACCTCGACAACGCCCGTAATAATCTGGCCAACTGCAATGTTCCCTCACCCATAAGCGGTACGGTGGGTATCGTGAACGTGAATGTCGGCGACGCCGTTACCGCCCAGACCCCGGTGGCGGTGGTGACCAACACCTCCCGGATGGAGGTGCAGGTTAACGTCAGCGAGTCGGAAGTCAGCTACGTTAAGCCGGGCCGTTCCGTGCAGGTCTATGTCGATTCTGCAGGCGCTGCCCCGTTCACCGGTACGGTTACTTCGGTGGCCCAGACGGCCGATGCGCGGGTGAGGACCTACCCGGTCAAGGTTTCCCTGGAGAATAAGAACGGTACTCTTAAGTCGGGAATGTTTGCCGAGGTTCATCTCACCACTCTTACCCGGCAGCAGGTAATTGCCATCCCCCGGGATGCGGTGGCCGAGAAAGGCGCCCGCCGGGTGGTGTACATAGTGGATGACAAGAGCGTCGCGCATGAGAGGGACGTGGTGCTCGGCGTCGAGGGCGAGAAGCTGGTCGAGATAGTCAAGGGCGTGAAGGCCGGGGAGCGCATCGTGACCAGGGGCCAGACCTTGATCCATGACGGAGACAAGGTACGGGTAGTGGCAGGGGGCGTTAAGAAGTGAGGCTGTCGCGTTTTGCCGTTCATCGCCCCGTTACCGTGGCCATCCTGGTGGGCGTGCTGCTCATTCTGGGCGGGGTGTCGTTTTCGCGGCTGGCGGTCGACCTCTACCCGGATATCAAGCTGCCGGTGGCGGCGGTTATCACCACCTACTCCGGGGCCGGTCCCGAGGAGGTGGAATCCCAGGTCTCCAAGCCCATCGAGGGTATCCTGGGTACCCTGTCCAACGTGAAGGAGCTGCAGTCGATTTCCCAGCCCGGGTCCTCGCTGGTTATCGTGCGTTTCAACTGGGGAACCGACATGGATTTTGCCACCCTCAACATGAGGGAGAAGCTGGCCCTCATCGAGAGAGCCCTGCCGGACGGCATCGACAAGCCCATGGTGGTGAAGATGGACCCGTCCATGATGCCGGTGCTGCAGATTGGTATGACCGGGGGCCATGACCTGGCCCAGCTGCAGGACCTGGCCGAAAACAAGATCAAGCCGGAGCTGGAAAGAATCGACGGGGTGGCTTCGGTGGTCCTGACTGGGGGGCTGACCAGGGAGGTCAGGGTGGATGTTGACCCGGTGAAGTTGCAGAACTACGGCCTGACCATGGCCCAGATAACCCAGGTCTTACGGGCCGACAACTTCAACCAGGCGGGCGGGCTGGTGCGGCAGGGCCGCAGCCAGCTGTTTGTGCGCAGCCTGCAGCAGTTTGAAAGCGTGGACGACATCCGCAACGTGAGCATTGTAACCCCCAGCGGGCAGACCGTTCTCCTCTCCCAGGTGGCAGAAGTGGTAGACGGGTACCGGGATGTCGACCAGTACACCCGCATGAACCTGAAGCCGAGCATCGGCATTCACGTCCTCAAGCAGACCGATGCCAACTCGGTGGTGGTTTCCAACTTGGTCAAGGATAAGCTGGAGAGCCTGAAGGCGAAGGTGCCGGGGGGCATTGACGTCGGCATCGTCTTCGACCAGGCCGATTTCATCAACCAGTCCATGACGACCATCAAGCGCGCCATGCTGGAGGGCGCCTTGCTGGCCATGCTCATACTGTATGTGTTCCTGCGCAGCGTACCCAGCACCCTGGTGATAGCTACTTCCATTCCGTTGTCTATTGTAGTAACCTTCATGTTGATGTATTTCTCCGGGATGACCATGAACCTGGTTACCATGGGCGGGATTGCCCTGGGTATCGGGCGCATCGTGGACGATTCCATCGTGGTTCTGGAGAGCATCTTCCGGCACCGGCAGGCGGGCAAGCCCCCCCTGGTGGCGGCAGTGGACGGAGCCTCTGAGGTGGGCAACGCGGTTATGGCGGCGACTTTTACCACGGTGGCCGTTTTCTTCCCCATTGTCTTTGTGGAGGGGATATCGGCCATCCTGTTCCGTCCGTTGGGTATGACCGTGTCTTTCGCCATTTTGAGCTCCCTGGTGGTAGCCCTGACCATAATCCCCCTCTTATCCTCGCGGATGCTGCGGGAAGAGATGGTTAAGGAAGTCAGGCTCGATGAGGAGGTCCGGGGACCGCGGCGGGTGGTAAACTGGTGTGCCCGCTTGATAGACGGGCTGGGCGAGTGGTACCGGGGGGTTATCCACTGGGCCTTGAGTCACCGCCGCCTCGTGGTAATCACAGTAACCGTTATGATGCTCGGAAGTGTCGGGCTGGTGCCCCTCATCGGCGCCGAGTTCCTGCCCAAGTCCGACGCGGGGCAGATCGCCGTTTCGGTCGAGATGGATAAGGGCACGATACTGGGGGAAACCGACCGGGTGGCCAAGCAGATTGAGCATATTCTGCAAGACATCCCCGAGGTGACGACCATATTCACCAGCGTGGGGCCGGAAGGCAACATGATGCTCGACACCGGGGCCGGCCAGTCGGACACGGCAACTATCAAGGTAATGCTGTGCAAGAAGAGCGACCGCGAGCGGAGCACCACCGCGGTGGCGGAAGAGATACGGGCCAAGGTGGCGGATATCGCGGGGGCCAAGATCAGCGTTACCGAAAGCGACCCGATGATGACTGGAATGCAGTCCTCCACCCCGATCAACATCAAGATATCCGGGGATGACCTGGAAGTCTTGAAACAACTGTCCGAGCAGGCGGTCGATATCGTGCGCGGGGTTAAGGGAACTCGCGAGGTGGAATCCAACCTGACTGAGGGCAAGCCTGAGGTCCAGATAACGGTGGACCGCCGCAAGGCCGCCCTGTACGGGCTGACTCCCGGCCAGGTCGCCCAGACCATCCAGAACGCGGTGGAGGGAACGGTGGCCACCCGCTACCGGGTGGAAGGGGAGGAGGTTGACGTGCGCATCCGCTATGCGCCCGCCGCCCGCGATGACCTGAGCCAGCTGGGAACCATAATGCTTACCTCTGCGACCGGTGCCCAGGTTCCCTTGAGCCAGGTGGCCGATTTCCAACTGGCGCGGGGACCGATGTCTGTGACCAGGCTCCACCAGGTGCGCTTCGCGCAGGTCACTGCCAACCTGGCCAACCGGGACGTTAAGAGCGTACGGGCTGACATCGAAAAGCGTTTCAACCAGGAGTTGAAGCTGCCCCCGGGTTATACGGTGGAGTATACCGGGGAGGACAAGGAAATGATGGAGTCGTTCCGAAGCCTGCTCATGGCCTTACTGCTGGCCGTCGTCCTGGTCTACGCGGTGATGGCCATTCAGTATGAATCGTTCTTTGACCCGTTTGTTATCATGTTCTCGGTGCCCACCTGTTTCATCGGCGGCGCGGCCGCTCTGGCCCTTACCGGGCGCACATTCAATGTTACCTCCTTCATCGGGGTAATCATGCTGGTGGGGATAGCGGTCTCCAACGCCATCGTGCTGGTGGACTACATCAAGACCTTGCGCAGCCGGGGCATGGAGCGCAACCAGGCCATCGCCGAGGCCGGGGCCGTGCGCCTGCGGCCGATTTTGATGACCGCCCTGGCCACCATCCTGGCGCTGCTACCCCTGGCCCTGGGCCTGGGCGAAGGGGGAGAGATGGAGGCACCGCTGGCCACGGTGGTTATCGGCGGCCTGACGGCCTCCACGGTGATAACCCTGGTCCTGGTGCCGGTGGTGTATACCATATTCGACGACTACGGCCGGAAGTTAGGCGCGCGGCTGCGCTTCGGCCGCCAGTCCGGAGACGGTATTTCGGCCTAACATTCACCACAGATTGCCACAGACTTGGCAATGATATACACAGACATTTTACATTTATGTCTCATTAGCTAGGCAAGAACCGGAATCATTGATGGCATAGCAGACGTATTATGATGTGCCATGCGTGAACCAGAATTCCTGGGGCACTAATGGGAATAACTTGAGACTCAGCCATGAGCATATGTCGGTAAGAATATATAGAAACGAGCGGTGGGCATCATGATAATAAGTGTCATCGGTGGTTAATGGTTTTTCGGGAGGATGGTCGATGGTGGAGGAAAAGAGAGACAAGCGAGAGCTCATCCTGGAGGCGGCGGCGGTGGTGTTTGCGCAGCGCGGCTATCACCAGGCCAAGGTGGAGGAAATCGCTATCCAGGCTGGTATCGGCAAGGGCACGGTTTACGAGTATTTTTCCAGCAAGCTGGAGCTTTTCCAGGAGATGTTCAAATCTATCCTGGGGAAGTATTTCGCCGAGCTGCGCAGCCTGCAGGACCAGCGAGGCAGTGTCACCGAGAGGCTGAGACAGCTGCTGGAGATCCACCTCGACTTCATCAACAGGAACTCCGACTTTGCCCGGGTGACCTTTGTGGACGGGGCGGTCATGGACGAAGAACTGAGCTGGTGGATGTACCGGCAGCGGCAGGAAAAGGTGGAGCGCCTCCGGGAGCTCTTCCAGGAGGGAATCGCCCGCCACGAGTTCCGCCCCATCGACCCTGGCCTCCTCGCCGAGATGTTCACCGGCGCCATGGCTGCCATAATAATACCGGTTCTTATGGAAGGCAAAACCGTAGAACCGCATAAGATTGCCGACCAAGTAATGGACATACTTTTGCATGGGGTCAGGCTCGATTGAAATTCTTGAAATTCATGTGCACAAAAAGAAATACCTAGTCACCGGCAGCCTCCTCTTCCCTGGCCTCGCGCACCTGTTCGGACAAGCGCCCTGCAGTCTTTCTCAGTATTTCCCGCACCTCCGCCAGCGAGGGGCTTGGCTGGCTTTGCTGGGATATACCAAATGCTGTTAGTTGTCAAAGGGGGGCAGGCTTGAAGGGACACCGTTCGTTGCCACTTCGATGAGGGAGCAGCGCCGCGAGTGATCGCCTGCACTTCGTTCGAGAAGAAGTAATGGCTATATGAGGATACCACGAGACATTAGCGGGAAAGAGCTTACAGCTCTCCTCACACGGTTTGGTTATCAGGTAACCAGACAGACGGGCAGTCACATTCGCATTACATCAGAACAGGAGCCTCAACAACACCATGTGACTATCCCGAACCACAGCGCGCTGAGAGTCGGCACTATAAGCGCGGTACTGGCCGATGTAGTAGACTCTCAAGAGCCTGTCCGAAAGAACGTGGAACCGGGAACTGGGACCCGGGCTCAAACGGTACCAGGGCACAGCGGCGGAGTTGTATAACGTGTACGAGCAGCTATGGGCCAATGAAAAGGCCATCGATAAAGAGTATTACGCGCAGAACTGGCCAAGACGCAACCGGTTGGCCCTGGCCCGCAAGTCCATGCTGGAGAAACAGAAATCCCTGATGCAGGAAGCAGAGAAGCGGTGGAACGCCCTGAAACTGGATTAACTACTAATTGCACAGGCTAGCCATGACCAATTCATTGCGTAACCGATCAGCATCTTCCTCCTCCTGCCGGTTCAGCAGCGTGGCGTGAACTTCTGCAGAGGATTTCTTGAATGCGAGCGTCTCCCCGCAATTCGCCGGCAAAATACATTTCTCCCGGCCCAAGCTCCGGCCGGACACGAGATGAGCCGTCCGAGACGGCTCAAATATAAAAGGAGGTTATTTACTTACTATCATTGTTCCTGCGGGTGTTCACCGGGCAGACTCCCCTGTGCCTGAAACCTCTGTTTCCCTGACCGCACGCGTTTCTGCCCCTCCTGGGCATCATACCTCCACCACGATTACCACCCGCGCAATTACCTCTTCCCCAACCATTACCCGGGCCTTTTCCGAGAGGTCCGGTTCCATCTCCTCGTGGCATTGCCTCACCTCCCGTCAGCATATAAAGGCCTCCCTCCAACAAGTTAGTCCTGCTTCTCATCGGCAATGTAGCTCCGTACTGCCTTCAATTCGCTTTCCAGGTATTCCTGGTAAGCTTTCAGGTTTTCACGGTTCACGGCGCCCCAGCATCCTCTGAAAGCATTGCGCCCTGGCCGCCAGCCTCTGCCGAAGCCAAACCCGCCCCAACCCCTGAAACGGGCTCCACCCCGGGGACCTGCACCGGCGAACAACCGGGTTCCGGCACCACAGGCTCCCAGGCCTCTCCCGGTCCCGGGTCCGGCACCCAACGGTCCGGTTCCATCCATTCCTGGCATTAGGTTCACCTCCTTCGTCAAACGCCTTAACCAATGCCCAACTTCTCAGCCTGGCCAGACTTCAACACTACTTTTCTTCCTGTGTTGCCTTATCCGCAGCAATTGCAAGCAATTGCTGTCGGGCAATACAGGGTGTTATGAACATAAGTTCATTATAATCGTATACTGATTTTGAGCATATGTCAAGAATACCGGGGACGATAATGGTCGGGATTGAAAACGCTTTTGAAATCGCAGACCCGGTACTCAGCATATCTCAGACTGTCGTTGCTTCCTGGGGAGTGTGACACCTCCCTCTTCAGATATCCCGTCGATTCATCTGCCGGCTGAGTGTTGGGCTGGTAAAGGTATGGATGTCGGTTTTGAAAAAGCCCGGCGTGGATGGCGGTGACCGTCGTACGTAACTGATCGGTAGCGGGTAGTATAAAAACGGCCGTCCTTTGGACGGCATTAACAGTTGCTTGTTGTACTTGTACCCGGACCGGTATCTGCTCGCCCGGCAAGGGCCGGTTCAGATTTCAGTTGTTTGGCCTTATCCCAGTTGGGCAAGTATTCTGTTGATTATATCCTCCGCTTCGCTCAGGTCGTAATCCTCAATCCTACCCTGGTCGGCCAACTCGATTATGCCAGGGTCCCACTTGAGACTGCCCAAATAAGGAATACCCATAGCGGCGGCGACTTTTTCCCCCTGGCTCTTGCCGAATACCTCCAGGATATTGCCGCAGTGGGGACAGACTACACCGCTCATGTTCTCAACCAGCCCAATGATAGGTTTGTCCAGCTTGCGGGTCATATTTATGGATTTTCTAACTACCATCGCAACCAGGTCTTGAGGTGACGACACAATCAGCACTCCGGTTACCGGCAGGCTCTGCAGGACTGTTAAAGGCACGTCCCCGGTTCCCGGAGGGAGATCCACGACCATGAAATCAAGTTCTCTCCAGTCGGTCTCTTCCCAAAACTGTTTGACCCCTCCGGCCAACAGGGGACCCCTCCAGATGATGGGGTCATCCTCATTAGGCAGCAGAAGGTTGACAGACATCAGTTTGATGCCGGTTTTGGTCTCGGGAGGTTGTATGCCGAACGGGGTAGCTCCCGGACTCCCGGAAATCCCAAAAGCCCTGGGTATGCTGGGACCGGTAATGTCGGCGTCCAATATACCTACCTGGTATCCTCTCTGCCGCAGGCTCACGGCCAAAAGGCTGCTGACGGTTGATTTTCCCACCCCGCCCTTGCCGCTCATCACGGCTATCATGTTCTTCACACTGTTGAAGCAACCCAGCAGAGCCTTGTCATTGCTGCATGCCTCACCGCTGCACGGGCCTGCCTGATTTGAAGAACAGGTTTGGCAGTTCTCCTTGTCATTCATGCAATGATACCTCCACTTCCTTCCAAATTCTTTGCATTATCCGGGCTATATCAGGGGAATACTTGACTGGAGGCTGGCAGTTGTTGACCGCGAGCGTAAAATCCTCCCGGAAAGGAATTCCTCCCCAAACCGGGACTCCTTCCCCAGTACAGAATTCCCTGATTTCCTGGGTTCTTATCGGATTAAGATCGTACTTATTGATTATCACCCCTGATTTCACTTTGAAATGGCGGCAAAGTTCCATGGCCCTTTTCATGTCGTGAATGGCGGAAAGGGTTGGCTCCGTTATGATAGCGGCCAGGTCGCAACCGGAGATGGTAGCTATGGTCGGACATCCTGTACCGGGAGGGCCGTCGGTGATAATGAGTTCTCGCCCGCTTTCACTTGCTACCTCCCGGGCTTGTTTTCTTAACAGGGCCACCAGTTTGCCGGAATTCTGCTCACCGATGCCCAGTCGGGCATGGAGCATGGGACCAAGCTCGGTGTCGGACGTGTACCACTCTCCCGAGCAATGCTCCTCCATTCTGATCGCCCCAACCGGGCAGAGACGGGAACAAAAAGCGCATCCCTCGCAGTCCAGCGGGGATACCTGGTAATCCTGGATGGCGTCAAAACGGCACATTTCCATGCATAGGCCGCAGTAAATACACAGCTCGACATCCAGGTGCGCTTTGCGCGAAGCACTGAAACTGGAGGTTTGCTGAATCTCAGGTTGCAACAGGATATGGAGGTTGGGGGCCTCGACGTCACAGTCGCAGATTACGGGATGGGACGCCAGAACCGCAAAGGAGGAAGCCAGGCAAGTTTTACCCGTCCCGCCCTTGCCGCTTATCAGGACCAGCTCCTTCATGCTCCCACCAACCCTTCAATCCTGGGCAATAACCCGGCGAATGTTCCGGCATACCCGGGCAGAACCTTGATGAAGGGCCTGCCTTCCGAGTAACAGGTAGCTATTTTCCGGTCGAAGGGGATACGGGCCATGACCTGGATGCCTTCGACCCGGGCGTAATCCTCCACCTCAGTCCGTCCCTCCTGGTACCGGTTGACGATGATGCCGGCCGGAATCTGCAACTGTTTCAGCAGTTCCACCATCAGCTTTAAATCACTCAGTCCGAAAGGGGTGGGTTCGGTTACCAGGACGCAAAAATCGACCCCCTTTACCGACTCTATAACTGAACAGGATGTACCCGGGGGAGCATCCATGATAACGGTGCCGTCCCTTTTCAGGCGCTGCTTCAGGGCGGAAATGATGGCAGGCGCGGCGACCTCGCCAATATGCAACTTACCCTGGTGAAAACTGATGTTATCCAATTCAGCCGATTCGATGACCCCGATTTCCCGGTCATCTTCTCTGATGGCGTCAGCCGGGCAAAAGTACGAACAGGCTCCGCAGGAATGACACAGCTCGGAGAAAAACAACACTTCACCGTGAAGTACCACCAGGGCGTTAAAAGCACAAACGTCGGCACACAGCCCGCAGAAAGTGCATTTGTCATAATCAACCCGGGGTACTTTCTTGTTGACCTTCTCCTGATGCAAATCCTGGGGTTTGAGAAAAATGTGGGCGTTGGGCTCCTCGACATCCAGGTCCAAAAACTGGACACGTTGGTGGGAGGCCAGGCTTAGGGCCAGGTTGGTGGCAACTGTCGTTTTGCCCGTACCGCCTTTACCGCTGGCAACCACGATTACCATAGTCTTCACTTCCCGCTACTGGTGTTCGCAGTCGTGGTCTCCATGGTGATGACACGCTTCACCGGTTCCGACCAGCCTACCAGCTAGGTAAGCCTCGACCACATCTTTAACCGGTCCGGCCACCCCGGTTATAGTCCTTATCCCCCTGGCGTCAAAAAGGTCTATCGCCTTGCGGCCCATGCCGCCGGCAATCACCACATTTACCCCCTTTTCGCTTAAGAAGACCGGGAGAAGAC
>JAAYAC010000132.1 GCA_012719535.1 Syntrophomonadaceae bacterium
CATCGGGGGCTGGGTTGGCGGGGTCCTCGTTGATACGTGGCCGGCTATTGGGATCTTAGGAAGGACCCAGAGTGTTGGTTTGCCCACGCTGACTGCGGACCTTAAGGTTTTCACCCTGCATTTTGGTTTCATGTTGAATATCAACATGTTTACCATTATCGGGTTTGCATTGGCCTACCTGATATTCAGGAGAATGTGAGGAGAACCGGTTGAAGAAAATCATTCTCGCTTCCGAATCACCGCGGCGCGCGAGCCTTCTGGCCAACCTGGGGTTAAGGTTCGAAACTCTCCAACCCTGCATACGGGAAGAACTGCAGGAGGGTCTGTCCCCACGCCTGGTGGCTGAAGGTTTGGCCCGGGCAAAGGCAGGCTCGGTTGAAGGGCAGGTTGAAACCGGGTTAATCATAGCGGCTGATACAGTTGTGGTACTGGGTGACCGCATTCTGGGCAAACCCTGTGACCAGGCCGAGGCGATAGAGATGCTGGCCAGCCTGAGCGGCAGGAAGCACCAGGTCGTTACCGGGGTATGCTTGAGCGATCGGGATATGGGAAAAGTCTGGCTGGATTCGGAAGTCACCGATGTCTATTTCCGTACCCTGAACCAGGCGGAGATTGAGGCTTATGTGGAAACAGGTGAACCGGCTGATAAGGCAGGGGCTTACGGTATACAGGGTAAAGGTGCTTTACTGGTGGAAAGGATCGAAGGTTGTTTCTACAACGTGGTAGGTCTACCTTTGCCCAAACTATACCTTATGTTGAAGGAAGTCGGCATAAGCCTGCTATGAAAATACTTTTGAAACCGCAGATGCACACTGATGGACGCAGATGTTCGTAGCCTAAATTACTGTTGACCATCTTTCGAAACAGTTGCGCAACTGGGAGTGTGTTAACCCAGGCGACCGCCTTATTAGGTGTGCTGGGTTTCGGGCAGGCGAGTTGGACAATGGTTTGTACCGGATGCAAATGAAAGGATTCCATATGGATTACCATATAACTATTAAAGATCTCCCCGAGGGGATGAGACCCCGGGAGAAGCTGCTCAACCAAGGTGAACAGGCCCTGTCGCTAGCTGAAATCATCGCTATTCTCCTGGGTAGCGGTACCAGGGAGAAGACGGCCGTGGAACTGGCCGATTACCTGCTGGCACGGTATCAGGGACTCCGTTATCTGAGGGAGGCCTCATTTGAGGAACTCAGTTCAGTTAAGGGCATCGGTCCCGCGAAGGCGGCAAGATTCAAGGCGGCTCTTGAACTTGGAAGAAGGCTGGCCATGGATTTTTATGATCGGCCAGTAATTAAAACACCTGAGGATGTCAAGAATATGGTCATGGAGGATATGCGCCTCCTTGATAGGGAACATTTTCGAGCCGCTTACCTGGACCGCAAAAATCACGTGATTTCCATAGAAACCATTTCCATTGGAGGCCTGCATAGCTCCATCGTTCACCCGCGGGAAGTCTTTAAACCTGCCGTAAAAAGAAGCGCTGCGGGGGTAATTTTAATCCATAATCACCCGAGTGGGGACCCGTCCCCCAGCCAGGAAGACATCGAAGTTACCAGGAGACTCGTGCAGGCGGGTCAGATTATGGGTATTGAGGTGTTAGATCACATTATAATCGGTGACCGCCAGTACTATAGCATGAAAGGCCAAGGTATTATATGAAGAAGGTAAGGAGGAAGCCGGGTGTTTTTAGCCAAGGATATGGGGATAGATTTAGGAACAGCTAATACGCTGGTGCACATGAAGGGTAAGGGAATAGTCCTGCGGGAGCCTTCCGTGGTGGCGATTCAGAACGATACCGGCCAGGTTTTGGCCGTTGGGGAAGAGGCAAAACAGATGATCGGCAGAACCCCGGGCAACATTGTAGCCATCAGGCCTATGAAGGATGGAGTAATAGCCGATTTCGACGTAACCCAGCGCATGCTCAAATACTTCATAGGTAAAGCGCTGAACCATAAAGGTTTTCTGGTTAAATCCCGGGTAGTGGTCAGTGTTCCTACTGGTGTTACGGCGGTTGAAGAGAGGGCTGTACGCGAGGCGGCTCTGCAAGCGGGGGCGAAGGAGGCCTACTTGATCGAGGAACCCATGGCCGCAGCCATTGGAGCCGGCCTACCAGTACACGAGCCGACCGGCAACATGATTGTCGATATCGGCGGCGGTACCACCGAAGTGGCAGTCATTTCTTTGGGAGGGATCGTAACCTCCAAATCGGTACGTATCGCTGGAGATGAAATGGATGAAGCCATTATACAGCACTTGAAAAAGAACTACAATCTTCTGATAGGGGAGCGGACGGCAGAAGCGATCAAGATCAATATTGGCTCGGCCATCTGGGAAGGCCCCACCGAGCATTATGAAGTCAGAGGTAGAGACCTGGTTAGTGGCCTGCCCAAAACAATTCAGGTGTCTTCCGACGAGATTCAGGAGGCACTCTCCGAGCCGGTGGCGGCTATCATCGAAGGTATCAAGGTATGCTTGGAGAAGACGCCGCCTGAGCTAGCTGCTGATATCATGGATCGAGGTATCGTTATGGCCGGGGGCGGCTCTCTCTTGCGGGGGCTGGATAAGCTGGTAAGCAGGGAGACCAATATGCCGGTTTACGTGTGCGAAGAAGCCCTGGATGCCGTAGCGTTGGGAACGGGACGGGTGTTGGAGAACGTAGAGGTTCTGCGCAAGGTGTTGATTGTCCCCAACAAGAACTTCTAGCGGTGTACCGCAAGTCCCGGCTAGGTTGCCGGGTTGCTGGGGGGCAGAACACCGGAGGGTGGGCGGATACATGTCCTTTTTCAGGAACAGGATGTTCTGGGCCGGAATGCTACTGTTGGTGCTCATGATCGGGCTGATACGCTATACGGCCACGGAAAGGCACGATATCACCATAGCGGAAAAAATGATAAGAGACCTGTATACCCCGCTGCAGAGCGGGGTAAATGGGTTTCAGGGCCTGATTGACCGGTGGGGACGAATTATTGGCACCAGGCAATCATTGGTTGATGAAAACCAGCGACTTAGGAGTGAACTCAACAGGTTGCAGCAGGAACGCCAGGTTTTACTCGAGTATCGTTATGAAAATGACCGTCTCCGGGAGATGCTGGACTTTAAACGTAAGAACACGGAAAACTACCGGCTACACCCGGCCGAAGTAATCGCCCGCAGCCCGGAGCTCTGGTATAAAACCCTGACCATTGACCAGGGCGAAAGGGATGGCATCACCAGGAATATGGTGGCGATTACCCCCCAGGGCCTGGTAGGACGTGTTACCGCTGTTAGTGCCCACACTTCCGAAGTTTTATTGATCTCCGACCGGGAATCGGCGGTAGGGGTACTGGTGCAGCAATCACGCACGCAGGGGCTGGTGGAGGGACTGGGCGACCGGAACACGCTTAAAATGGTTAATATACCATACGATGCGGAGGTTCGCCCGGGACAGGTTGTAGTTACCTCGGGATTAAGTGAGATCTTTCCCCGGGGCATCAGAGTGGGCAAAATTACCAGGATAATTACCCAACCCAACGGCCTGCTCAAGTATGCCTTTATCCAACCGGCTGTCGATTTTGACAAACTGGAGGAAGTCTTCATTGTATTCCAGGACCTTGCGAGATGAGGGGGACCGGCTGCAGCCTGCACTCCTGTCAGTAACAGGGGAAAACCTGTTCCTGCAGACCCTCATGATTCCCCCTGGGGAGTCACGAGGGTCTGCGGTTCCAGGCGTGTTTTCCTAGATAAAGAAAAGGCATTGCGGGGGACTGGCCTTGCGACTTCTAATACTCTGTTTGCTACCATACATGTCCATATTCCTGGAATCAACATTTTTTGCCCGGTATCCTGTGCTGGGAGTGGGGCCTGACCTGGTTCTGGTATTTGTTGCCTTCTACGCGATAATTTACGGTTCCGGGAAAGGAGCCGGGTATGGATTTTTGTGTGGCCTGTTTAAGGACTTATACCTGGGAAGGTTTATAGGTCTCAATGCGGTCTCTTTGACTTTAACCGCCCTGTTGTTGGGGTGGTGGGAAGTAAAGCTGTTCAAGGAGAACGTGCTGGTGGGACTGATGGCCGGGGTCTTGGGAACGGTAGTTAATTCCATACTGGTGCTTTTGCTGATGCTGGCGGGTACAGGTGACCCGGATATCGCCAAAACCATATTTGCCGGTATGGTGGGGCAGACAGCTTATAACGGGCTTTTGTCAGTGCCCCTGTATATTTGGTATTATAAATCGTCCCGGAGTGGTGTCTTACGGCTGTCCAGGTAGAAGCAGGGCAGCGGCAGGTTGAGGTGATGGGCTTGAAAGCCAGGGAACTTAAAACAAAATTGCGTATATACTGGTATATCGCCGCGGCCCTTTTTACTGTCTTACTGGTGAGACTGGCGGTAGTACAGTTTCTACAGAACGAGACCTATGAAACGATGTCCAAGTACAATCGTATCAGGCTGGTCAGTATCAAAGCCCCCCGGGGAGAGATCTATACCAGCGATGGGGAAGTTTTGGCCAAGAACAAACTGGTGTACACAGTTTCCCTGTCCAACCTGGAGGTTGCCAACAAGGGAGCGATAGAGAAAGAACTGGCCGAAATACTGGGCGACAGGTATCCGGAAATCACGCCACAGTATATTGAAACCCTCATCGAGAAACAGAAGTACCGCCTGTACGAACCGGTGACCATAATCAGGGATATCGATTGGGACATGGTGGTCAGGCTGGAAGAGCGGCGCAAGGACCTGCCCGGGGTTACAGTAACCGTGGAACCTTTGCGCTACTATCCCCAGAAAACGCTGGCCGGTCATATCCTGGGCTACGTGCGTTCTATCGATCCTGATGAGCTGGCCCGCTTTGACAAGGAACGGTACCGCATGGGAGACCTGGTGGGTAAGGACGGGGTGGAGAAGTCCTATGAAACCTACCTGAAAGGGTACGATGGGGCCCGGCGGGTGGAAGTGGATGTCCGGGGCCGCCCGGTAAAGGAACTGGTTACCTTGGAGCCGCGTTCCGGAAACAACGTTTACCTCACCGTGGACTCCCGGCTGCAAAAAGTCATGGAACAGAGTATTGTTCAGACCCTGCAGTACCTGCAAAAGAACTATAACCCCAAGGCCCGGGTTGCTTCCTGTGTGCTCCTTAACGTTAAAACCGGCGAAGTTCTCGCCATGGCCAGCTATCCATTTTTTAATCCCAATGATTTTACCGGTTTTATGGACACCGCTACGGAGGACTACTATTTCCCCAAGGGGGATTATGATCCCATGAGTCCCGGCGCGGCATCCAACCGGGCTATTCGCGCCGTCTACCCGCCTGGCTCGACCTTCAAGGGTATAACCGGGATGGCTGCCCTGGAAAGGGGAAAACTCGACCCGCAAAGCGACTATATAAATTGCCAGGGCAGGTACTGGCTTCCCCCGAAGATCAAGTGTACGGATGCCCACGGCCCGGTAAACCTGTATAAGGCCATGGCCGTTTCATGTAACACTTTCTTCCAGGAGATGGGGAGAAGGGCGGGTAAAGACGAGATCATCAGAGTGGCCCGCGAGTTTGGGCTGGGAGCCAGGACCGGCATTGATCTTCCTTATGAAAAAGAGGGGCTCCTGCCGACCCCGGAATGGAAGAAGGAAGTAAACGCCATCCTGTTCGACAGGAAGTACGACAAACTGAGGCGGGAGTTGGACGTGAAATATGAAAGACTCCTGGCGGCTGCAACCAGCGACGATGAGCGCCAGCGCCTGCTGAGGGAAAAGCGGTCGGAATCAGCCAAGCTGGAGGCTAATTACCGCATCGATTACCGTTTCAATACTACCTGGCAGGCCTTTGATACCTTCAACATGTCGATCGGGCAAGGAAGTAACAGCTACACGGTGATGCAGCTGGCCAACTACGCAGCAACGGTTGCCAACGGAGGCAAGCGCATGAGGCCTTATGTAGTCAAAAAAGTGGTTTCCCCGGCAGGAAAGGTTATTTTGGAAAACCGCCCCCGGGTAGAGGAGTCAGTTGATGTCTCCCCCGGGACTCTCGCCGAGATCAGGAAGGCCTTCCTCCAGGTCACAAAACCGGGAGGAACGGCGTACGGTTTGTTTGCGCATTTTCCCCCGAACATCCAGGTGGCGGCCAAGACCGGAACTGCCCAGACCGGCCGGAAGGGAGACAGGCGCAACGAAGAATTCCATGGAGTGTTTATCGCCTTTGCTCCATTTGATAACCCGGAAATAGCCTTTGCCGGGGTGGTCGAATATGGGCAGCATGGGTATACCTCGGCGGGGAGAATTGCCCGGGACCTGTTTGAACAGTATTTCGGCATCCGGGACCACCTCGCGCCGAAAAAACCGCCGGTTATCGCGCCAGCTGGTCGAAAACCTGCCAGTAGCGAACGGGATGCCGGAACAGAACCTCCCGCACCCGGCAATAATCCGGAGGAAACACCTGTTGAGCCCGAGGTTTATGTCGAATTCACCGGCGAATAATGCCGTAAATTTCTAAAGAGGTTACGACCGCTAAAGAGGGGATTAGACAAGATCCCCTTTTCTTTTTTTTGTATTTTTGCAGGAAAAAAATAGAAACCAAAGAATATAGAGGTAAAAAGCAGGGAGGTTAGCGGGTATGCTTTGCGAAGACATCTTGATAGACCGAAGCCGGGGAGGAATCGTTATCCGGCTTGACCCTGAAACAGACTTTCATACCATGAAACAGCAGCTCAAGGCTAAAGTTCAGAGCATAGACGGTTCTTTAATGGGGGCTCTGGTGGAGATCGACATCGGTAATAAGTTGATAACGCGAAACGAAGCCCGAGAAATGGAAGAAATTCTTGCCCAGAACGGGCTACAACTGAGGTGCATTGCCAGCAAGGGACGGGGGCCTGCCCCGGCGGTGAAAAAGGAGATGGAACAGCGAGAGCCGCTATTCAGGCTCAGGACCCGTGACCAGGAGTTTACCTTTTCCCACGAAACCGTGCTCGTTAAGCGCAATCTTAGGTCCGGGCAACACCTGCATCACCCGGGCAATATAGTCATAATGGGGGACATAAACCCCGGGGCCGAGGTGGTAGCCGGGGGGAGCATCCTGGTTATGGGGGCCCTGCGCGGGATGGCCCATGCCGGAGCGGAAGGGGACAGCACGGCGGTGGTGGCCGCCTTGAAGCTGTGCCCGACCCAGTTGCGCATTGCCAACCATATTACCCGGTCACCCGATGGTGAGCCGATTGCCGAAACCGAAGACACGGAGATAGCTTATATCAAGGATGGGAAAGTAGTCATTGAAAAGTTCAAAATATAAAGAATGGAGGAAGGACAATGAGCGGTAAGGTGTTGGTTATTACGTCAGGCAAAGGAGGGGTGGGCAAAACGACCACTACGGCCAACCTGGGTACGGCCCTGGCCATGATGGGCTACAAGGTGGTTTTGGTGGATACTGACATCGGGTTGCGCAACCTCGATGTAGTCATGGGTTTGGAAAACCGTATCGTTTTCGACATTGTGGATGTGGTCAACGAAAACTGCAAGTTGAAGCAGGCCATGATCAAGGACAAGCGTTTCGATGGCTTGTACCTTTTGCCCGCAGCCCAGACCAAGGAGAAGACCGCGGTTTCGCCTCACCAGATGAGAAGCCTGTCGGCTGAACTGAAAAAGGAATTTGACTACGTCCTGATTGACTGCCCCGCTGGTATCGAACAAGGCTTTAAGAATGCCATCGCCGGTGCCGATGAAGCTCTCGTTGTTGCCACTCCCGAGGTTTCTTCCGTGCGAGATGCCGACCGGATTATAGGATTGTTGGAAGCCGCCGGCTTAGCCATCAGCCGACTCATAATCAACCGCATCAGGCCCAAAATGGTACGGCGCGGCGATATGATGGATATTGATGATATCATTGATATACTTGCCATAAAGCTTATAGGGGTTGTACCGGAGGACGAAGTGATTGTGGTATCCACGAATCGCGGTGAGCCTGCGGTGATAGACTATACCTCCAAAGCCGGTGAGGCTTACCGGCGGATTGCCCGCCGGTTGGTGGGCGAAGAAGTGCCCTTCATGGTTCTGGACTACAACGAAGGTTTATTCGATAGATTTAGAAGGATGTTGAAACTGGCAGCCAGGTAAGGAGGAAGGGGAATGGCGTTCTTGGATCTTATTAACAAGTTACTAGGGCGAGATAATTCCAGCAAACAGGTAGCCAAGGAACGTTTGCGGCTTGTCCTGGTGCATGACCGTGCCAACACAGCCCCAGTAGACTTCCTGACTGCCTTAAAGGAGGATCTTATTAGGGTAATTTCACAGTATATGGAAATAGATGAGGAGGCCCTGGAGGTTACGTTCAGCAACTCGGACAACTCTGTCGCTCTGATCGCGAATATTCCTGTAATCAAGATGCGCCGGGCTGTTAACAACTAGATACCGGTAGAAATTGCTTGCCAAGCCTCCTGGACACGGGATTCCGGTAACAGCTATAATCTAGTAGAGTAGCCGGAAAAGGGGGTGGCCGGGTGATTGGGAGGCGGTTATTGCGAACCCTGGACAAGGCGTTCTTGATAACTTTACTTGCCATCCTGTTACTGGGGTTCGTGGTCTTGTTCAGTGCCAGCGCCGCGGTATCTGCCAAGCCGTATTATTACGTGACGCGGCAGCTGGTATGGGCCGGTTTGGGAATGGTAGTGGGTCTTGCCATAATCCGGATTGACTACAGCCAGTTGAGCAAATTCAGTCGCATTTTCTATGTGACAACCATTTTGCTACTTCTGGCAGTTTTGTTTTTAGGCCGGGAAGTACGGGGGACGCAGGGATGGATTGGGTTCGGTAGCCTGAGTGTACAGCCGGCGGAACTGGCCAAAATACTCATTATTTTGAGTTTTGCTTCGTTTTTGAGCAAGAGGCAGGGGGCTCTGAACACCTTGAGGGATCTGATTCCTTGTTTCCTGTATGTCCTGGTACCGTTCGG
>JAAYAC010000133.1 GCA_012719535.1 Syntrophomonadaceae bacterium
CCTTTGTTTCTGTCCGGTTGGGTTACTCCTAACGATAGACGGATAATACTATCAGAACTGAAGAAACTAGAAAGGGCTAGAAAACCTAGAATCCTAGTAGCAACTCAGGTCATTGAGGCGGGTGTAGATCTTAGTTTTGAACTGGTATTCAGGGATCTTGGGCCCCTTGACAGTATCGTTCAGGTTGCCGGGCGCTGCAATAGGCATTGCCAGCCTATAACCGGTCAAGTTTACATAGGCGAGCTGGTTGACGAAAGGGGTAGGACATTTGCTTCGATGGTATATGACCGTGTTCTCTTAAGCCAGACCCGTTTAGTTCTTCGGGAAGACTTTAACGAGAGCCAGTGTTCTGATATCGTTGCTGAGTACTATGAAAACCTTAAAGGGGCCATCGACAGTTCAGAACTATGGCCGTGTATTACCGCCGCGAAGTGGGGGGAATTCATAGATGTATTCGAAAAAGACACGCATAATGAGGCTACGCTTATAGTTGATTACTATGACGAGTTAGCCCATGAACTGGAACGATTGTACGAAGCACGAAGTAATAGCGATGATGCTATGAAGTGGCTGGAGAACAAAAAACTGGTATATAGAAGGGTTAGCCAATACTCGGTATCTGTTCCAATCAAGAGGCTGGAAGAGTGGAACCTTCTAGAAGGCGGAATGATATTTGACGATGAAGAAAAGGATTTCGAAGAGATTCACCCCGGCCTGTGGATAGTCCGGAGAGAAGGGATAGGACGGATTTACAGGCCCGACATCGGTTTTATCCCGGTGGGCATGGCTGAGTGGGCGGAAGAGAGGTACAACTAAGTCCATCGAAAATGGTATTAGGTGGTTAAATCATGCCTGTCGACGGGTTTTTGGCGTACCTGTAAAGAATTGAACCCTGAAAAACATAAATGGGTCCGCGACCTGCCTTCGCGTTTTTGGCGTACCTGTAAAGAATTGAACCAAGGATGGCGGTTGCTGTGCCGAACTGTACCCCTACCGATTTTAGTATGCCTGCAAGGGATTGAAACCGGGGAGATGTCAAAGACGCGATTCGCGGCAATATGTGTTCATAGCGTATCTATGAGGGGATTCAAATGTGCCTGAGAGGTGATCGCTGCGGTCTATTCAAAGAAGCCTTAACATTCGGAAAGAGCGTTATATGAAGACTGGGCTGGGCCAAGTCCCCATTTTCCTGTAAGAACGTTCTGACCAGTCAACTACCAGGATAAACCCGGTTCTAAGCTTAGGGAGCATGGTTACCAAGCATTCCGGGACGGTTGTTCTACTCAAGGTGATTGCTCCTTGGAACAGGCTTTGTTTCTGTGGGGCTGACTTCTCAGCTTTCGTAGCCCTACCGGAATGGAATGGGTCGTGCGTACACCGCAGCCAGGCTCCGCTGGCAACCATCAACGTGGCTTACTAAGACAAAGGAGGGCCCACCACTTTGAAAAAACTTAAGTTTACGGTAATCATAGAGAAAGATGAAGACGGCCTGTATGTGGCTTCAGTACCATCATTACCCGGCTGTCATACCCAAGCTGATAACTTAAATGACCTCGAAATACGTATTAAAGAAGCCATAAGACTTTGTATTGAAGTTCAGGGTACGAAAAATCTGAAAACCCCAGGGACTTTTATTGGTGTTCATGAGGTCGAGATAGCTTTATGACCAGGTTGCCTATTATCTCACCTGAGGATATGGAACGTATATTGAAACACCTTGGGTTTATGCGTAAGAGGCAGGTAGGTAGCCATGTGTTTTTTGCCCACCCTGACGGAAGAGTAACGGTAATCCCTTTTCATCCGGGAGAAGATTTGAGCAGGGGGTTAATACGTAAGATACTTCGTGATATAGGAATTGATGGTAAAGAATACGACAGACTGCGGCAGAAGGTTTTGTAGTGCATTCATTCCTGGGGAGGTATCCCGATGGAATTCTCAGTTACCGGTACTCTGGTTTGGTATTACTGCGTGTGCCCGCGGCAGGTATGGCTGATGGCGCGGCACCTGCTCCCCGACGAGGATGATACCAATGTTGAGATTGGCAGGTTTATTCATGAAACCGCCTACCAGCGGGACAAGAAGGAGATCGACCTTGGTAATGCTAAGATAGACCTGCTGCGAATGGAAGATGGGGAACTGGTGGTGGGAGAAGTGAAAAAGAGCTCCCGGCATACCAGGAGTGCTCGGATGCAATTACTGTTTTACCTGCTGCAGCTGAAAGAAATGGGTATCAAGGCACGGGGGGAGCTACTCTTCCCGACCGAGAAAAAGAAAGAAGATGTAGTACTGGATGAAGAAGGCGAAGCCGAAATAAGAAAAATCGTAAGCGACATAGAGGAGATAGTGATGCAAGCTCAACCACCTCCCCCGGTTAAGATAAAGCATTGCTGGCCTTGCGCTTACCGGGAGTTCTGTTGGTCCTAGGGGGAAGGGGAGAAGCAGGGTTGAAGAAGACTATATATGTCTTTAATGACGGTGAATTCAGAAGAAAAGACAATACCCTGTACTTCGAAACCGAACAGGGCAAGAAATACCTGCCGGTAGAGGATATTTCTCAGATATTTGTTTTTGGAGAGGTAACGGTAAACAAGCGTTTTCTCGAGTTTGTATCTCATAAGGAAATAATCATACACTTTTTTAATAACTACGGATACTACAGCGGTTCATTCTATCCTCGTGAACACCTCAACTCCGGATACATGACCCTGAAGCAGGCTGAATACTACCTGGACGAACAAAAGCGGCTTGATATTGCCTGCAGGTTCGTTACCGGAGCGGTTCGCAACATAGAACAGGTGCTTAAGTATTATAAGAATCGCGGCAAGGACCTGGAAGAATGCCTGACCAGAGTACAAGCCCTGGCAGCAACAATACAAGGGTGTTCGTCAGTAAACGAGCTCATGGCCATCGAAGGAAATATCCGAAATACCTATTACTCGGCGTTCAATGAAATAATCTCCAATGAAGACTTCTATTTTGACGGCAGAAACAAACGCCCGCCCCGCGACCGCTTAAATGCACTCATAAGCTACGGCAATACCATGGCCTACGTTACCGTCTTGAGTGAGATCTACAAGACCCACCTTGATCCCCGCATCGGTTTCTTACACACCACAAACTTCCGTCGTTTCACCCTCAATTTAGATGTTGCAGAAATATTCAAGCCCATACTGGTGGACCGGGTGATATTCTACCTGCTCAGCAGGAATATGCTACGTAAACCGCATTTTGAAAAGCGAACCGATGGCATCTTTATGAATGATAAAGGCCGCAAGGTGTTTATCGAGGAATGGGAGAAAAGGCTGCAGACGACGATCAAACATCGCGAGCTGGGACGGAGCGTATCCTACCGGCGGTTGGTGCGTATGGAGCTGTATAAGCTCGAAAAGCACTTCATCGGCGAACGGGAGTACGAACCATTCGTCTCCAGATGGTAACGATGGTTTGCCGGAAGCAAGTGGGACCCTGGTACGTCAGCGGACAGAACTTCAACTGAAGTTGGGACGTATGCGAGTGCAGCTTATGCCGCCATTTCTCATATGAATTAGGTCGCGCTGCCGCACGAATAGGGGGTGAGGGGCATATTTGTAATTGTTGTGTATGACGTGAATGTCAAGCGGGTGGCAAAAGTCCTCAAGACCTGCCGTAAGTACCTGTACTGGGTTCAAAACTCGGGCTTGGAAGGCGAAATATCGGACGCAAGTCTCGTCAAGCTGAAGTCAGAGCTGGCCAGAATCATCGACGAAGATGAAGATTCGGTCATTTTCTATACATTTAGAACAACTAAGTACTCAAATCGAGAACTGATGGGGATTCAAAAAGGAGGTGAGGAGAAGTTTTTGTAGTCAGGAGGAACGGGAGTCGGCCGGGGAGTCCGGTCTCGCTGGCCAATTTGCCCAGGGGAAGGCCCGATTAGGATGAGCATTTCCATATAGAAAGGAGTGATAAGATGCCATTGGATTTGGTTCGGCTCAGGCAGGCAAGTGCGGTAAGAACCAGGAAGTACACCGTGAAGCTGCTCACACCGATGTTTTCCCACGGGTGGCAGGAAGAAGTAGAGGATAATAACGGTAAGTCCAGAATGCATCCGGTCACAGATGAAACCAGGGCGCCTTCTCTGCGCGGGGTACTCCGCTTTTGGTGGCGGGCGGCAATCGCAGAAGACAATGTTGGAGCTTTGCTCCGCTGTGAAAGCCTGCTTTTTGGTGGTACTGCCGGGGATAACGGAGAGAGCGGGTGCAAGTCTCCGGTGACCGTCAGGATAAAGCCATTGCAAGAAAGGACTCCAATACCCTTACGCCCGCATCGAGACGCGACTAGGGTGATAGCAATCAGCCAGAGAAGAGATATGGTGATTGAACTGGTGCAAACCAATTCGAGGGTGCCAGAAGATTATTATCATAACCTTATGACACTGTTTTTTTGTCTCGGTTCCATGGGACAACGCGCCCGACGTGGGACTGGGGCCATCCAATGGACAGGATTCAACTGGGCAAGTCCGGTGGATTTTCAGACGTCGCTGAGGACAAGCCTCACGGGATTAGGACTGGAAAGTGATTTTGTTTTTTCTGATGAACAAGGGACAGGTAAGGTTGTCGAGAGGAAACATGTCCATCGCTATACGCGTCCCCGATTGCTTAGGGTTTGGTTAGGAAAGGCTTACCGGGACGCTGAAGCGGCTAGAATTGCGATATCGGCAGCAGCTAGCGCCTGTAACCCCCGTGGTGGAGGTCAGCAGTACCTGGGGCAAGCAGAAGAAAGCAAGCTAAACCGGAGCAGGCTGGCTTCGCCGCTCTGGTGTACAGTCCGGAAGGTCGGTAGGTCTTACCATCCGGTCATTTCCGAGTTGGATAACATGTATCTGGGGACCAATCAAGAAACAGCCTACCTTCGGGCGCGTGATGGTTTTCTGGGACGGTTGGGGGTGACAGGTATATGACACAGACCATGCTCGTATTCAGCGTAGGACCTGTGCAGGGATTTATCGCCAGCGCGCGCAAGACGGAAGACTTATGGGCCGGC
>JAAYAC010000184.1 GCA_012719535.1 Syntrophomonadaceae bacterium
AAAGTCGAATATCTCCAAATCGTAGAGAGCTATCGAGACAACGGCAAGGTCCGGCAGAAAGTCATCTGCACCTTGGGCAGACTTGATGAACTTCGGGACTCCAGGCAGATAGACCGACTAGTTGAGGGGTTAGTGAGGTTTTCTGCCCAGCAGGGACTACTCTCTCTGGCACAGGATTCTCTATTCTCCGAATGGAGCAGAGAGGTTGGTCCGGCTTTGGTTTTCAGGAGACTGTGGGAGAACACCGGGCTGGCCAGGATAATCAGTAACCGGGTTCAAAGTACCAAGATAGAATTCGATGTGGCAGAAGCAGTGTTCGCTATGGTGTTGAACCGGTTAAGGAATCCTTCCAGCAAGCTGCAGGTCTCAGAATGGGCGAAAAAGGATGTTTACGACCCGAACTTCCATAATCTCGAACTGCACCATTACTACAGAGCCTTGGATTTTCTGGCGGAACATAAAAACGCCATAGAAGAACACCTGTTCTTCGAGGGCCAAGACCTCTTCAACCAGACAGTTGATTTGGTGTTTTTTGATACCACCACAAGCTACTTTGAAGGGCCTACCCGTGCGACTGACTTGTGTAAGTATGGATACTCCAAGGACCACCGTCCCGACCGGGTCCAGGTGATGATTGGGTTACTGATAGACCAGAAAGGCGTACCTATCGCTCATGAGGTATTGCCCGGTAATACACCCGACTACCTAGCTTTTATGGAAACCATTCAGGCGGTAAAAACCAGGTTCAATCTGTGCAGAGTAGTCCTGGTAGGAGACCGGGGCATGGCAAACGAGAAGACCATCAAGGCGATTGAGGAGGCTGGCTACGAGTACATCCTGGGTGTCAAGATGAGAAGAGGTAAGGAAGTTCAGGAACACATCCTGACCCGACCCGGACGATTCAAACAGGTTGAGGATAACCTCCACGTCAAAAACGTCGTATACGAGGACAACCGCTATGTCATCTGCTACAACCCGGAGGAGGCTGCTCGGGATGCCCTGACCAGAGAGAAGGTCTTGGAGAAGTTAGAAAAGAAGCTGCGTGAACAGGGTCCCAAGTCTCTAATTGGAAACAAGGCTTATTCGCGTTATCTGAAAGTTGACAAAGACCAATTCCGGATAGACCCCAACGTTGCCCGGGAAGAAGCCAGGTATGATGGGAAGTACATACTCAGGACCAATACCACGCTTCCAGCCGAGGAAGTGGCTCTGGCCTACAAACAACTGTGGATGGTGGAGCAGGCCTTTCGGGAAATGAAGTCCAACCTGGAGCTGCGCCCCATGTACCACTGGACCGACAGCCGGATTAGGGGACATATCATGGTCTGTTTCCTGGCCTTCTATCTGGAGATGAAATTCAGAAAAAGACTGGGAGAGATCGCCCCGGAGGCTCATTACCAGAGTGTAATGGACGACCTTGCCCGCATGCATGCAACCAAGCTCAAGGTAAATGGGAAAGAGACCATCATACGGAATGAGATTACGGGCGAAGCTCACCTGGCCTTTAAGGTGGCCAGGATGCAGGTACCCTCCAGAGTGCTACGTGCGTAAACGCATCACTACAACACCTGTAGTGGCACACGTTACTCCTACCCTTAGAAACGCCGTTCTTACCGGCGTTTGGAATTTCTAGCTGTCAAACTCGAG
>JAAYAC010000134.1 GCA_012719535.1 Syntrophomonadaceae bacterium
CAGGTTGGTGACCATCTTGTTGTCCAGTTTGGCAATGACGTCATCAAAATCCCAGCTAAAGCCGTGCAAATTCTGAACCCATTCGAAATAGGATACGATGACTCCACCAGAATTGGCCAGTATGTCAGGTATCACAATCACTCCCCGGTCGTTCAGTACCTGATCAGCGGGCAGGGTAGTGGGGCCGTTAGCTCCTTCAGCGATAATCCTGGCCTTGACCTCGTGCACGTTACCGCTGTGAATCTGGTTTTCCAGAGCGGCCGGGATAAGAACTGTTACGTCAAGGGTTAGCAATTCCTCGTTGGAGATGCTTTCACACGGTCCGGGATACCCTTTTAGCAGGCCGCGGGGAGAAGTCTCCTGGTACTTCATAACATCCGGGATATCGAAACCATTCGGGTTATAGTATCCGCCGGTCACGTCACTGATAGCTACTATCTTGCAGCCGTGGCGAAACAGCCTTTCCGCCGCCCAGGAACCAACGTTACCAAAGCCTTGAACCGCTACGGTTACCTCATCCGTGCCTATTGACAGGTAGTCGAGCGTCTCCAGCACTGTCCTGGCCACTCCGTAGCCGGTAGCCTCCCGGCGTCCCAGGCTGCCACCCATCAAAATGGGCTTCCCGGTAACGATTTCCGGGACCTCCTGGCCGTCCAGCATGCTCGCCTCATCCACGATCCACGCCATGGTGGTGGCATTGGTATTAACATCGGGAGCCGGAATATCGACCCGCGGGCCGATTATCGGGCGCATGGCACGGACAAAACGGCGGGTGACTTTCTCCAGTTCATTGTCGGACATGGTGGCAGGGTCACAGGTTATGCCCCCTTTGCCGCCCCCGTAAGGGATATCGGCCACCGAGCACTTCCAGGTCATAAGTGCCGCGAGGGCGCGAACCTCTTCCATGGACACCTGGGGATGGTATCTCAGACCTCCTTTATAAGGACCGAGAGCGCTGCAGTGCTGCACTCGGTAGCCATTAAACAACTTGATAGTTCCGTCATCCATCTTAACGGGAATGTTGACCATAAGTTCCCGTTCCGGGTGCTGCAAAACCTGGCGCATGCTTTCATCAAGTCCAAGCCGGTCAGCCGCGATCTCAAAGTACGCCCGGGCGTTTTCCAACATATTAAACTCGTCGTCTACCGAAACCTTTAACTCGCTACTGGTCTCAATTGCCATCAGCTTCTCCCCTTCGCTATGGTTTGTTTGCGATAGGTTACAGCATCGGCCATAAAATGCGCATAAATCTGCCCGGAGTTTCTATAAAAAAAAAATAAAAACCCGGCTGGCTATAGCCGGGTACTATGCAAGTTGCTTATGGTCCATCTATTCTTCATCAATCATGTAGTAACCAATGCCGGGACGGGAGAGAATGTAACGCGGGTGGGACGGGTCGTCCTCCAGTTTCTTGCGCAGGTTGCTGATATATCCCCGTAAATACTGCAATTCATCACGATATTCCGGTCCCCACACTCGGGATAACAGTTCCCCGTGCAACATGACTTTCCCTGCATTCTGGGCAAGGTGATAGAGTAGCGTATACTCGGTCGGGGTTAAAAACACCTCTCGTTCCCCCACGAAAACCCTTCTTTGCACAAAATCAACCACCAGTCCCTGGCTCCGGTAGACAGCAACCGGCTGTTCCTGTCGGCTTGTGCTACGCCTCAGCACTGCCTTCACCCTGGCCAGCAGTTCCTGAGTACTGAACGGTTTGGTAAGATAATCGTCGGCGCCTGCATCAAACCCCTGAATCCGGTCTTTTTCCCGGGCCCGCGCCGTAAGCATTATAACCGGCACAGCGGAAAACTCACGGATGCGCTGACAGACCTCGTAGCCGTCCATATCCGGTAGCATTATGTCAAGGATGACCAGGTCCGGCTGCTCCATTTCCACTATTTTTAGCGCTGAGGCCCCGTCGTAGGCCACCAGCACCCGGTAGTTGTCTACCTCCAGATTAGCTTTCACCAGCCGAACCAGGCGGGGCTCATCGTCTGCCACCAGGATCGTATGTTGCTTCACAACCATCCTCCCCCCGAATCTAACCGGGCCGGGAATCCGTGGAATCGTCCCGACCGGCTACAACGGTACGCTAAAATACAATACCGTTCCTTCGCCCAGGGTACTTTCGGCCCATATCCTGCCCCCGTGACTCTGAATGACCCCCCTGGCCAGGGGCAGCCCCAGGCCCGTACCGGCCGCCCGGGGTTGGCCCGAATGATAAATGCGGAAAAACCTCTCAAAAAGGCGGTTGAGGTTTTCGGGGCTAATCCCTATACCTTCGTCCGCTACTGAAATGACCACTTCGTCACCGTTTACCCGGCCCCGTATAACAATGAGGCTGCCATTGCCCGAATACTTGACCGCATTATCCACAAGATTGCGGATAACCTGCTCCATCCGCACCGGATCAGCGTTAACCGGAGGAAACCCATCATCAAAGTCAACCACGAAACGGTGGTTTTTCCGGTGAAAAGAAGGATCCCGAATCACCTTTTGGGTAAGCTGCCTGAGCAAAACCGGTTCCCGTTTCAGCTCCAGTTTACCCTCGTCGAGCACGGCCGCATCAAGCAGGTTGGTAATCAGGTTTTCAATGAAGTTGGTCTCTTCCTCTATTACACTTAAGAACTCGCGCTGTTCCTCACTGGACCAGACAACGTCTTCCCGGAGCAGAGTGGTGGCATAACCCTTTATACAGGCAAGAGGAGTACGCAGGTCATGCGATAAGCCGGCCAGAATCCCCGACCACCTTTCCGTCATCCCCTGGGCAACCACCACTTTTTCCGAGGTTAGTACCCCCACTTTATACACCAATGCAGCACCAATTATTCTGGCAATTCCTCGAACCACCTCCAGGTCCGGTGGGGATTCAAGCCAAGAATCACCTGGAATTGTCACCAGAAAACCCGGATTATAGTCATGAACATGTAACGGTACGCAAACTGCACGTTTTCTGGCTTCATCTTCCTCGCCAACAGCCTTGAGCACGGGGCATTCTACCCAAGTAGCTCCATTTCGGCCTGCATCAAACAGACAATATCCCGAACCAACCGGATCCGATACGGAACAAGGCAAATCCCTTGGGTTTATGACTTCGCCCCGGCGGTCGTCCCACTCACTACCGGCGGACGAATGTACGCGCCAAGTCTCCTTCGCTTCATCTCGCACCAACAAGTAAACCCGGGTCCTTCCCGGCAATCTCTCCTCCAACCAACGAGGGACCCATCCCAGGTCAGTATCCGGGTTTGCCATCAGTTTGATGCTCAGTTCCACCACCGCATCCACACCGGTCATGCCCTGTTCCCGCCTCCATACGCCGGTTCCCGGGTATTTATGTACCAACAGGGGCAAAACCATCCCGGTCTTGCCCCCGCCCAAGCTGTGCTACGTTTTTCGTTCCCTGTTCCTAGACCCAGCCCCTGACCTCCATGGCCTGGGCAACTCTCTCCACGGCCACCAGGTAGGCGGCGGTTCTCATATCGATGTCCCCGTAACGCTGGTACATGTTATAGACATTGCTAAAAGCCTGTACCATTACCTGGTGTAACTTGTCGTTGACTTCCTCCTCGGTCCAATAGTAACCCATAAGGTTCTGCACCCATTCGAAATAGGAAACGGTAACACCGCCCGCGTTAGCAAGGATATCCGGTAATACCATTATACCATTCTCGAACAGTATCTTATCCGCTTCAGGGGTAGTCGGCCCGTTGGCTGCCTCGGCAACCAGCTTGGCTTTGACTTCGGGTGCCACCGCCGCCGTGATCTGGTTTTCTAGTGCAGCCGGAATCAGAATATCGCAAGGTAGGGTCAGAACCCCGGCATTACCGATGTCCTCGCTGCCAGGATATCCTTTGACAGTACCAGTAGTATCCTTGAACTGCCCAATCGCCCAGGGATCGATACCTGCGGGGTTATAAGCCGCTCCACGCGAGTCGCTCACCGCCACTATTTTGCACCCCAGACCGCTCAGGAGTTCAGCGGCGATTCGGCCTGCATTACCGTAACCCTGGATAGCTACGGTAGCCCCTTCCAGAGACAGGCCGATTTTGGCCGCAGCTTCCACTATTACATACATGCACCCGCGGGCGGTTGCTTCATTTCGGCCCCGCGAACCACCAATGATTAACGGTTTTCCGGTTATCACCCCGGGAGCGTTGAACTGCTTGACCTTGCTGAATTCGTCCATCATCCAGGCCATGATCTGACCGGTGGTATACACGTCGGGAGCCGGAATATCCTTTTCCGGTCCTACAATCTGGGCAATGGCCCGGAAGTAATTGCGGCTCAGCCTTTCCAGTTCAGATTTTGACAACTCCTTAGGATTGCAAATTACTCCGCCTTTGCCCCCTCCGTAAGGTATGCCTACGACTCCACACTTGAAGGTCATCCACATAGACAGTGCCTTGACCTCATCCAGGGTAACATCCGGGTGGAACCTGATTCCCCCTTTGGTGGGCCCTACGGCGTCGTTGTGCTGAGATCTAAAACCAATGAAGGTCTTGGTCGTACCGTCATCCATCTTAACGGGGATATTGACGGTCAACACCCTTAATGGTTCTTTCAGGATCTCGTAGTACCCCGGATCCAAACCGAGTTTGTCACAGGCTGCCTTGAGCTGTGCCTGAGCCATTTGAAAAGGATTGAAATCATTTCCCATTCTACCAACCTCCTAAACAATATCGCCATGTAAAAGTCTGCGGGGGCAGTCCGCTTTCTCTCTATGTCCGCCCGGTCGGGCCACGCCCACCCAAAATTATAATCGTTTCGATTCAGATGTAAACAGACGCCGGGCAAATATATTGTATTCATCAGCCGTATAAAGCAGCCGGGGTACTGCCCCCGGCTGCCGCCTAGAAATCCTCTTCAATTGCTTTTTGCAGTATATTTTGGACGTCGCTGACAATCTGGATAAAGGTTATTTCGGACCGGAAGTAATCGGCGATAAGCGGGTTCTGGTTGAGCAGTTGAAACATGCTATCCAGGCTTTTCAGCTTCTCCTCGGATACCTCCATTCCCAGTAGTCGGGACTGCTGAACCTCCAGCTGTTTTTGCTTGAAGTCTTTCACCATTTCCAGGGCCCGGGCATCTTTTTCCAGCCGTTCTCTGGCCTCCTTGAAACTTAGGTAAGCCTCACTTTGTCTTAGGGCCCGCGCCAGCTCGTGGGCTTTATCATGCACGTTCATACTGATTCTCCTTTCCTTCAATATTCCGGGTAAAACGGCAGAGAATACAGCTACTATCACCAGCAGCGCCGGGTTACACGAATCAAGTATCATCCTGCCGCCAAACCATCAATCCGTTAGCAGACCAACCATATCCGGCGGGCAACGCCAAGTCACCCGCCAAGCATAGAACCACCAGGTGGGGGAAAGGTTTTGCGGGCGTGGAATCAGGCATGAATCCACAAGGCAGCATCCCTGCTCTGGCCAGAAATGCTCTATGTTCCGTCTTCAATCTGGGCGATGAGCTCCACCTCACAGGGCGCGTTGAGGGGCAGGGCATTAACCCCCACCGCCACCCGGGCGTGCCGCCCGCGCTCCCCGAATATCTCTTCCAGGAGAGCCGACGCCCCGTTCAACACCCGGGGTTGGGCATGGAAACCCTCCCCGCTTTGAACGTAACCGGTTATCTTGACGATGCGCTCGATCCTGTTCAAATCTCCCAACAGAGCTTTCAATACGCCCAGACAGTTTAAGACAGCCTGGCGGGCCGCCGCGGCACCCTGTTCAATGTTCAGGTCTACACCCAGCTTACCGCAAAATAGCAGCTCTCCCCTCACCAGGGGAAGCTGGCCGGAAACAAAAACCAGATTACCAGCGACAACGCCCGGTACGTAGGCAGCGACCGGGCGAGGAGCCTCTGGTATCTCAATTCCCAGGTCAGACAACCGTTCCTCGATGTTCACAAAGTGTCCCTCCCTTTTTTATCTGATGACGCCTTCTACCACTCCCAAGACGAACACCCCGTAAAAAACACCACACAAAAGGAGGGTAGAGGCAGAAATATGCCCTTCGCGCACAGTCTGAAAATAGAGAAGCCCTGCTGCTAGAAGGGCACAAACCGCACTGATTAAGGCTCCCGTCCCCAGCCGCCAATCAGTCATAATTATTCCCAGGGCCGGGATGAGCGAACTCTGAAAAACCATGGCCCCGGTTATATTGCCCAGGGCCAGGGTATCTTTGCCGCGGGACACCCAAATGAGGCTGTTGAACTTTTCCGGCAGCTCGGTGGCTACCGGGGAAATGATCAAGGCCAGGATGAAAGCAGGCACATGGTAAGCCCGGGCAATGTCTTTGACCGACGCCACAAAGGTATCGGCCCCCATTATGATTAGCATAATGGCTGCCAGTACTTGAAAGACTATCACATTACGTGAAGGGTTGTCCTTCCAGAAGGCAAAATAGCAGCGGCGCATTCCCTCCACATCGTTGTCCATACCGGTTTCCCCGTTCAGCGTCACATAAACATACCACAGGTAAGACAACACTAAAAGGCCGGCGACAAAGAGCTGCCAGCGCCGCCAGGGCACTATACCCACCAGAACCGCTGCGGTAAAGACAATCAGAAAAAATCCAAGGTCCCGGGTAATCACGCCAGTATCAACCTTGACTTTGGTACCGTGCAAGCGACGGCGGCTAAACCCGACGACCGCTGAACCGGTAACAAACATGGCCAGGGTGGACAGCATCAACGGGGCACCCAGGATAGCTCCTATACCTATTTCACGTCCCTCTGCCGCTCCACCAAACAAAATGGCAATAACCGGGATGAGGGTTTCCGGCAGGGCCGTACCGACCGCAGCCAAGATACTGCCTACGGCACCTTCGGAGAGATTCAGTTCTTTGCCCAGCCATTCCACCCCATTGGTAAACACTTCGGCTCCCAGCAGGATAATGGCCAGGCTTATTACCAGTAACACTACGCTTCCCATTACAGGCACCTCCAGGTTAAGCGGCACAAAGGTATCAGTATTCCTAGCTGATGCGGTTCCAGTTGGGGAGTTAACCCCTGGCGTGCCGAGAAAAAAGCAACTTGCAGGCCGGATCTATAAGCTCAGGGGTGACAGAATAGCACGCCGGCGGTTAAAAGACATAAAAACACGGTAGCCCGCCCGCCTGGCGGCCTGCAAGGCATACATCATGTCCCTGCCTACATCATCGGGGTGATGAGCATCCGAGCCAAAAGTTATAGGGATATTGGCGTTGAAGAGCACCTCCAGCAACTTCTCGCTGGGGTAGATTTCACCCACTGGTTTGCGCAGGCCGCTGGTATTGACTTCCACCACCACCCCCGACCGCCTTAATTCCTTGAGCAAAGGCAGGATAAAGTCTTCTTCCGCTTTATGCAACGCCCGGTGCCCCCAGATCTTGATGAGATCCAGGTGCCCGATAATATCAAAAAGCCCGGTGTTAACCGCCTGTGCCACCAGAATGTAGTATTTCTCGTACAGCTTATCTATGTCCTGGTCGTCGAATCCATCCCGGTAGTCCGGGTGATCGAAAGCCCATTCGTCTATGTAGTGAATCGAACCGATAATAAAATCATAAGCTCGCCCCTCGATAATCTCCTGTATCTCCAGTTCCCGGCCGGGCTTATAGTCAATTTCCAGACCTATTCTCACCCGCAAGCCCTGGTAATCCCCGCTGTGAGCCTGACGTAGGGCGGGCAGCACGATGCGCGGGGCAAATTCTTCGTGTTCAGCAAAACCCACCTGTTGGACCCGCCTCTCCACCGCTTGGGCCAGAAACCGTTCAATCCACTCCCGGGTATACTCGAACTCACCATGAGCAAGGGCGTGAATATGGTAATCAACCAGCACTTGAGCTCTCCTCCTGCCTCCTATTCTCCGCAATTGCGCTAGCCACCGTTCCGAAACCTCTTCCCGCGGAAGTCTTTGACCAAACCGCCTGGTTGGGGCTATCCCCAAGGTTTTTCCCTTTTCTATCCTCAATAATAAGATTGTAACTGGTTTCCCCGCAAGTGCCAAGCGTCAGTACGGGTAAAACCCCGTTGCCTTGGTAGCGTCCTTATAATAAAATTGGAGCAAGTTGAGTTAAGCGAAAGTACAAGGGGAGGTTTAACATGGCTAACATTGTTCCCTTCATTGGGCTAAGGTTCAATAACCAAAAGATAAACAACTTGGCTGCGGTGATGACCCCGCCTTACGACATTATTGACGAAGCTGCCCAGGCCCGTTACTATGCCGAACACCCCGCCAACGTCATCCGGCTGGAACTGGGACTGGTTTTTCCCGGTGATGACGAGAACAACAACCGTTATACGCGCGCCCGCAAATACATGCAGCGGTGGATCGATGAAGAAATCCTGGTGTATGAAAACAAGCCTGCCATTTACTTTTACCAGCAGGAATTCAATGTCCAGGGCAACACCATGATCCGCAACGGTTTCATCTGCGGGCTCAAGGTGGAGGATTACAGGGAAGGCAACGTGCTGCCTCACGAGGAAACCCTGTCCAAACCCAAGGAAGACCGTCTCAATTTGATGAGGACTACCCGCGCCAACTTCAGCTCTATCTTCGGTCTTTATTCCGACCGGGAAAAAGTAATCGACAATGCCCTGCTCAAGGCTGTAGAAGGGGTCGCCCCCGACACCGAGATATATGACGAGGCCGGTGAAATACACCGGTTATGGGTTATCAAGGACGAGGAGATCATTCGAACCGTAGTGGAGGCCATGAAGGACAAGCAAGTCTTTATCGCCGATGGTCATCATCGTTATGAGACCGCTCTGGAGTATGCGCAGGAGATGAAGGCCCAGGGGTTAGACGGTTATGATTATGTGATGATAACCCTGGTTAACCTTTTCGACCAGGGGCTGGTTATCCTGCCCACGCACCGGGTGGTTGGTAAACTGAAGGACTTTGACCTGGAGGCTTTCCGGGTCAAACTGGGGTCCTTCTTCGTAGTACGTCCCTACGGCCCGGCGGAAAAACTCTCCGATTTCCTCAAGGCTATGGAAGAACAGGGGCAAGCGCAGCATGTTTTCGGCATGTACGGCCAGAACCGGGTTCTATATATATTAAGCCTGAAGGATGAGACCATGGCAAAGGACCTCTTACCGGAGGACAAGTCCGACGCCTGGAAACAACTCGACGTAGCCATCCTGGACAACCTGGTACTGGACCGGATGCTGGGTATCGGCGCTGCCCAGCGCAAGAACCAGGATAACCTTGTCTACACCAAGGATGCCCGGTGGGCTGTGGAGCAGGTGGAAGGTGGAAACTACCAGGTGGCGTTCCTCCTCAACCCGACCCGGGTCAGCGAAGTGGTGGACGTAGCCCAGGCACGCGATAAGATGCCGCAGAAAGCCACCTACTTCTATCCCAAGCTCCTGACCGGCCTGGTCATCAACCCCCTGGAAAAAAACGTACCATAGCAAGCAGGGACGGATCTTGTTTGCCCGGTAGTGTTAGGTGTGACAGGTATAGTACCTATACAATGGGGATTCTGGAATGCCAGAAACAGTATTTTTTGTGGCCTTATCCCGGTTTGCCCGTCTTATCCCTGCGTATAGATACAGTTGAACAGCTCTTCCGCTTTTCTGGACACCAGGGTGGCGGCCATCTCCTCTTTCACCTCCTGCAGTCTTATGGTCCCTGCCCGGTCTAGTGTCTTGGCCATGGCCTTCCTGGAAAGGGTGATAAACTCCTCCGGCACCCGACACTAGTCCACGCCGCGTCAGTATCGGAGAGCCGTACAATATAATGCATCGGCTACCTGTGATTGCTGACGATTGCATCGGCCGCGGGACAGTTCACAGGCATTGTATACTCTTCTCCGGTCAGTTATGTTAGTACTAGACTCGTAATTTCGTAATTAAGGAAAGGAGGCGGCGAACATGGCACATGAGGTTGAGTACCGCTTACTCGGCGACGACCTCCAGTTTGTGGAGATCGAACTGGATCCCCGGGAAAGCGTGATAGCTGAGGCCGGGGGCATGGTGTACATGGAAGACGGTATCACTATGGAGACGGTTTTGGGAGACGGCTCTGACTCAGGGGGGAGCATGCTGGGCAAGTTGCTGGGGGCTGGAAAACGGCTGCTCACTGGCGAAAGCCTGTTTATGACCGTTTTCACCAACAACGGATCCGGCAAAAGGCATGTGGCTTTTGCCGCGCCCTACCCGGGCAAGATAATCCCTGTAGATTTAAAAAAATTTCAAGGCAAAGTCATCTGTCAAAAGGAAGCTTTCCTGTGTGCAGCCAGAGGAGTGTCCATTGGTATTGACTTTCAGCGCAAGCTGGGGGTAGGCTTCTTCGGTGGCGAAGGTTTTATCATGGAAAAACTTGAAGGAGACGGCCTGGCTTTTATTCACGCCGGAGGAACTGTCATCGAGAAGAAACTGCAGCCCGGTGAGAGGCTGCGGGTGGACACGGGATGCCTGGTGGCGTTGACCCGCGATGTGGATTACGATATTGAAATGGTAAAGGGAATAAAGTCGATTTTTTTCGGAGGTGAAGGGTTGTTCTTCGCCACGCTGACGGGACCGGGCACGGTCTGGCTACAATCCCTGCCGTTCAGCAGGTTGGCCGACCGGGTGTACCACGCCATGCCACACGCGATGGGTGGCAGGAAGGACGAGGGGTCAATCCTGGGAACGCTGGGTGATTTCATGGACGGAGATTAATTGGCGCTTCAACGCCCCGGAGGCCGGGGTACGGTAAGGTTGCTTCACATCGCAACCGAAAAGGCAAGCAAGAACCGTCCCTACTCGCCGAAGTTGAGGTTGCGGAGGAATACCTCCTGGAAATCGGGCTGGCTGGCCAGTTCAAGGTAAGTGATGCGGCAGGCCAGGGATTCAGCTTCTTCTCGCTTGGTTTCCGAAAGTAGCGCACGTACGGCCCCCCGGGCCGCGGTATTGCCGACCCGAACTATCCGACCGGCCTCCAAGGGGGGCAAGAGCCCGATTCTGAGCAGGCTCTCCGGGTGCAGGCAGTTCCCAAAGGCCCCGGCTAGGAAAACCCTTTCTAATTCCCGGGGAGTTACTCCCGCCCTTTCCAACATTATGTCAACTCCAGCCCGGATAGCACCCTTGGCCAGCTGCAACTGGCGCAGGTCATCCTGGGTTAGCACCAGCGGTCGCCCAGTTGCCGTGCCCGACCCTTCTACTATAGTCAGTTCGCTACCCTGCCCTGTCGCCGTAACCTGAAGACAGCCGGTGGCGTCTACCCGACCCTGGTCCCGGAGAACCGCCACCATGTCCACCAACCCCGACCCGCAGATGCCCCTGGGCAGCCCGCCACCCAGCACATTGAAACGGATTTCCCCGTCCTGTACCCATACCCGGTCGATAGCTCCGGGCTCAGCCCGCATTCCGCGGGTTATGTTTCCGCCTTCAAAGGCAGGACCCGCCGCGGTCGAACAGGCCCACCACTGTCCCCGATGGTGCAATACCATCTCACCATTGGTGCCAATATCTATGAACAGGAACGTGTCGGGGTAACCGGGGCCAATAGCCAGAAGCCCGGCCACTACGTCAGCACCTACAAAGGCCCGCACCTGGGGAAGCAAGCGCAGCAAGCCACGCGGGTGGATTTCCAGAGAAAGTCGTCCGGCCTCTACCACCCGTCCTTCCCGGAACACCCCTGTGAAAGGAGCACGGGCGAAACCGTCCACTTCTTCGCCCAGCAGGAAGTGCAGCATAACCGGATTGCCCACCGCCATCACCTGGAAAATATCCTCCCGGGCCACCCGCGCTTCCCGCACCATTTCGTCAAGCATGGAATTGAGGGTGTTTATCAGTATCATTTGCAGGTGACGCAAGCCGCCGGGGTGCTGCAGGGCATAACTGATACGGGAAATCACATCGGCCCCGTAAACCCTCTGCAGGTTAGCCCGCGAGACGACCGCACGTTCTTCACCGCTATCCAGGTCCACCAGGACAGCAAACAGGCTGGTCGTGCCAATGTCCAGAGCCACCCCCAGAACCGGCGGGCAGACTTCCCTCAGGGCTATCAGGCGAGAGCCTACGGCCACCCCGGTTAACACCAGCTCCTGCCCGCTGTCCAGCTTAGCGATGCGGTCCCAGTCCTGTGCCGCCAGATCCAGAGAGTATGCGGGAACCGCTCGCTCCAGCCGCTCCGGGAGAGCCTCGGAGCATTCTTGTCCGGGTCCGGGTACGGTAACTGCAACGGCCCGCACCTCCGGCCGTATCTCGTCCGGTGGCAGGCCCACGGGAACCGGAAAGGAAGCCTGTTTAGAAATCGTTTCTTCACAGTGAACCTCGGTCTCCCCGAAAACCCGGCAATAACAGGCCAGGCGGTACCCTTCCCGGAGTTCTCCTGTTGCAAGTAAGCGCTGTTCTTCCCCTGCCAGGGGAGACACCTCTCCTACCACTTTCACCCGACATTTTCCGCAAGTACCCCGGCCCCCACATTC
>JAAYAC010000016.1 GCA_012719535.1 Syntrophomonadaceae bacterium
AGCTCCCGGGGCAACACCTCTGCGCCCTTCCTGAACACCCGCATATGTTCGCCGGCAATATCATCAATAATTACTATCCTGTTGTCCACCCGGCCGAACTCAAGTTTAATGACCGCCAGTTCCAGTCCCCGGGTTGCCAGGTCATCGCGTATCATTCCGGCTATCCTTCTGGCCATGGCCTTTACTTCCTCCAGCTCATCAGGCTGGAGCAGGCCAAGCTCGACCAGGGCTTCGTCATTGATAAGCGGATCGCCGCGCTCATCATCCTTAAGGGTGATTTCCACCAGGCCGCCAAGGGGTTGAAACTCCTGGACATAGGCCCCGTAACGTTCCAGAAAACTGCCGTATGCCTTGAACCAGCAAATTACCTCCAGCCCGCGGCCAAAAGTTTTCGCTTTTTTCACCGCCATCCAGTTGTTTTCCAGGTCCGCTTCGATGTAATGCGAAGGAATGTTGTTTCTTCCCAGCAACTCGAAGAAATAACGAGAGATGCGCAAGGCATTCCTCCCCTTGTCTTTCAACTCTCCCAGTACGAAACTTGACCCCGGAGGCATGCGTTCGCTTTCACGCGCTACATCGTCCTTGAAGTGCAGCAGGTACTGGCCGTTTTCCAATTCGTAAACGCTTTTGCTCTTACCGTCATACACCAACTTCACCGCTATACCCCCCTGGACATTCCCTGGTACGGCCCGGCTCCCATATCACTCCCGCGCTATGAAAACACATTTGGCAACGCTCGCCCGGTTAACACACTCCCAGTAAAGATTCAGCGTATTTTCAGCGTGAGTCATGAGTTGCCGGCACAGTCAGCGATTATTTTTCAGGGCAGACCTCCCTGCCAGAAGTGCCAGGCCGAAAAACCGAAGTATATCGCCAATCCCACCAGGAATAACCCCAGCACCACCAGTATACGCCGGTACCAATCTCCGGCCACAAAGCTTCTGCCACGAGCAATAAGCCAGGATACCACTCCCAGCGTAATAACATCGGCCATGAAATGTCCCCCGAAGAAGGTGGTCAATCCTGCTGCACCAAAGCGTTCGGCCAGGACAACATAGCTAACCCCTACCGTAGCCCACCATACCAGCCAATACGGATTGCCCAGGGTAGCAGCTATCCCTGCCGCCACCGGTCCTGCGGCATAACGAGAAAAACCATTTTCGGTGCCGTTGGCCTCGACAAGTTCTACGCGACGGGCTTCATTTAGCACCGAAAAACCCATCCAGGCCAGTGCTACAGCACCTGCGGCAGACACTACGGCTACCAGCCAGCTCCGGGTAAGAATGGTTGCCGCCCCCAGGCCCAACAGAACCACCAGTACCGCCTCGGTAATGCCATGTCCCAGGCATACCATCATTCCCGCCTTCATTCCATGCCTGGCGGCCCTGGTCATGGTAACCAGCGTCAACGGGCCGGGAGTCATAGCCCCTGATAACCCTACCAGAAAAGCAGTGGTAGCAATACCTAACAATCCCATCAATGTAACCTTCCTGCTTAAGAATTTCTGCCTTTCAGTTTCTTCACGGCCTTTTCCAGCCCGTTCAAGGTTAATTCGTACATGGGAAACACTTCGCCGATCAGCTTGATGGTATAGGCCCCCTCCATCCACTGCCAGTAGTTAGCAGGAATGGGGTTTAACCAGACACAGTGCTCGAAGTGCTGTTTAATGCGCTGCAGCCAGGCCAATCCGGGTTCCTCATTGTTAAGTCCCCAGTCGATTATGCCTCCTGGTCGCAGTAGCTCGCTGGGAGCCATGCTGGCATCTCCCACCAGTATCACCCGGTAGTCGGAATCCAGGTTGTTTAACACATGAAGAGTCTTGAGGCTTTCACTCTGGCGGCAGGCTGGATCCGGATAGAGCCAGTCATATATACAGTTATGGAAATAGTATATCTTGAGGTCCTTGAAGTGGCTAGAGCGATTAACCGCAGTAAACAGCTGGTTGCACAGCCGGGTATAGGCAAGCATGGACCCGCCGGAGTCCATCAGCAACAGTACCTTGATAGCATTCTGGCGGGGTCGGTTCCAGATAAGCTTGAGCCGGCCTGCGTTGTTACCGGTAGCCTCGATGGTGGCCTCAACATCCAGCTCGGTTCTAGGGCCTTCCAGCCGGGTTGTAAACTGCCGTAGCTTGCGCAAGGCCATCTGAAACTGCCTGGTGTCCAGGGTAGCGTCATCGCGGAAAGCCGCAAAACGCCTCTGAGCAGCGACCTTGACTGCGGAGTGGTTACGCGATTCCCCACCCAGGCGGATGCCCCCCGGGTGGTATCCAGAATGGCCAAAAGGCGAGGTGCCCCCGGTCCCGACCCAGTAGTTGCCGCCGTGGTGCTCCTCGTTCTGCCTCGCCAGGCGTTCCGCCAGCATTTTTTTTAGCATGTCCAGTTCGTACTGCTTGAGTTCCCCCATCATGCGGATGGTGTGGTCATCAGGTAGCTCCCGGGCCAACCACTCCCAAATCTTCTCCGGCAGGTCCTCAGGAGTCTCCACCCCCTCGAAGAAACGGGCAAAGGCCAAATCAAACTTGTCATAATATACTTCAGACTTGACCAGCACCGAACGACACAGGTAGTAAAACCCGGTAAGACTGGACCCGGCCAGCCCGCGCTCCAATGCCTCCAGCAGGGTATACCATTCGTTTACCGAAACCGGTACTCCCTGGGAGCGAAGCTCGTAAAAAAACTCGGTGAACAAGAGCTATCCCTCCTGTCAGCGCGAGTAGAAGGAAGGCTTACGGCCGCTACGGGAGTTCTTAAGGTTCCAGAACAGGGCATCAACATCCTGATTCTTCTTGAGCAGTACCCCCAGGAAAGGAATCTCTTCCCCGATCCTTTGCGGGTGAATCCCGCCCAGGACCAGAGCCTGAAGCCAGTCAAGCAACTCACTGGTACTCGGTTTCTTTTGCAGGTTATCAAGACTTCTGATCCAGTAGAAAGTCTCGAGACATTGCTCCAGCAGTTTCCTTTCCAGGCTGGGGAAATGTACCCGGATGATTTCCTTCATGCGCTCGGCATCGGGGAATTCAATATAGTGGAAGATACACCGGCGCAGGAAAGCGTCCGGCAGCTCCTTTTCCGCGTTGCTGGTGATTACCACGATAGGACGATGTTTAGCCTGAATGGTCTGCTTCGTTTCAGGTATGTAAAAGCTCATCTGGTCAAGTTCCCACAGCAGGTCATTGGGGAACTCCAGGTCCGCCTTGTCAATTTCGTCAATCAGTAACACCACCTGATCCTCGCTGACAAAGGCTTCCCCCAGCTTGCCCAGCTTAATGTACCGGCTGATATCACTCACGTCGTTATCACCAAACTGGCTGTCGTATAGCCGCTGTACGGTGTCGTACACATAAAGGCCTTCCTGGGCTTTGGTGGTGGATTTGATGTTCCAAACGATAAGCCTCTTGCCAAGAGCATCGGCGATACTCTGGGCCAGCATTGTCTTGCCGGTACCGGGCTCTCCTTTTATAAGCAAAGGCTTCCCCAGCGCTATAGCCACGTTGACGCTGTTTTGCAGTTCCTGGCTGGCAATGTATGTGGCAGAACCGTAAAATTGATTGAATGTGGTTTTCATATCTTTCTTTCCTCTTTTCTTAGGCTTCCTCTTTAAGCATAGTAACAAAAACCGTATTGGCCGTCAACGACCCAGGCGCGACCTCTTGGCGGCCGAGCCTATTGATTTAGCCACTGCAGCACTGTAGAATGAGAGTTGTACCTGAGAAATCACTTGGTAAGGAGGCTTTTACGTGTTTGGAATCCCCAGGTGGAACATTGCCATTATTGTGGTCGTACTGGCGGGGATGTTTGGTTACGCAACCTATTTTGACATTCCCACCCCGGAAAGAGCGGTGGAGAAGTTCTATACGTCTTTTTACACCGGCAACTACCAGCAAGCGGTAAAGTGTTTGAGTGTTAACTGGGCTTATTCCGTGCTTTTCCCCAAATACAACAGCACTCCCCCGGTCGAGCTGCTGAAAAAAGGAGATACCATCAGGCAGGAGATGGTACGGGTATTCAAACAGAATCCACCCTCAGATAACCTCAAAGAAATAGAGGTATCCATCGTGCCCAAACTAACCAAAACCGGAAGTAAAACCGCCGTGGTGGTATATGATTACCGGGTACCCAGCGAAAAGATAACCGGCCGGCAGCTGGCCCTCGTGGTGAAAGAATCCGGCAAGTGGCGTGTGTTTGAAATATCGGATGTAACAGGCTTTGACCTGGCCTTCTTGCAGCAGTTGGACATGGGAGAGATAGATCAGCGGATGGAACAATTCTTTGAATAGTAGCCAGGTGGGTAATAATTACCTACAGGATTTAAGGCCGTTTTTGTCGAATCCTCCTTCATAGCCGCGCGCATGGCGGCTATGGTTGGGAGGAAAGAGAATGGCGGCTAATAAGAGTAATAAGAGGAAAAGAAAGACCGGAACATCGGCCTCTACGCGCGAAAGCCATGTCGGTAAATCTAAACCACAACGGAAGACAATGGCGCGCCCGACGGGAGTTAGGAACGGGGCACGGCTACGGGTGTACTCCTATGCCTTTCTGGCCATTTTCTGCATGTTAAGCCTGACCGTAGGTGGGTATGCCTACTGGTTCAGACCGGACCAACCGGCGGCGACCGCACCTGGCTCCACCCACATTGATCAACAGCCTTCCTCGGCTTCAGCTGACAATGCGCCACCGGGTTCGGGCGCTGGACAACCACCGGAACCAAAGCCGGCGCCAGCCCCCGCTCCAGCGGCCCAACCCGCGGTAAAGCCGTCTCCACAAGATTCAGTTCAATCCGGGGAGAACCTTGCTCAAAAGCGTTTGACGTGGTATTTTGTGCCCAATAAACAGCACCAGCAACCGTTTATACCCCAAACCGCCAGGGAGTTAATGACCAGGTACCGGGGAGTCTACCTGGGTGACCCCGGCAGCAAGAAGATCTACCTGACCTTCGATACGGGTTACGAAAACGGCAACACCTCCCGCATCCTGGATACCCTGGCTGCACACCAGGTTAAGGCCGCGTTTTTTGTTACCAAACCGTATATAACTACCCAACCCAGTCTGGTCAAGCGCATGGTGGCGGAAGGGCATCTGGTGGGCAACCACACGGCAACTCATCCCAGCCTGCCGACAATTACCGATGCACAGGTGGTAAAGGAAGTACGAGACACTGAAGCTGCTTTTGCCTCCGTAACAGGGAAGGAAATGCCCAAGTTTTTACGTCCGCCCAACGGCGAATATAGCGAACATGTCCTGGCGCTGCTCGCTTCAATCAACTACCGGCCGGTGTTGTGGAGCATGGCCTTCCGGGACTGGGACGTGACGAAGCAGCCGGGCTCCACCCAGGCCTTTCACAATGTGGTTGACAACATTCACCCCGGGGCAGTAATTCTGCTTCATTCGGTATCGGCGAGCAATGCGGAAGTCCTCGATAGCATCATTACCGAACTGAAAAAACAGGGGTACCAGTTTGCGGCCTTAACCGAACTGTAAGCCATACTCTCCCCCGTTTGGCCAACGTTCGCCAGGAGGGAAGTCCATCCTGGCCTTTCATTCCACCGCCCGGAACGGCGAGGTGTCGCGAATCGTTCCCTTCCTTGATACGGGCGCCGTGGTCACCACCTCCC
>JAAYAC010000193.1 GCA_012719535.1 Syntrophomonadaceae bacterium
AACCAGCCCAACATTCAATCGGCGGGCGATTTCTCCATTTGAAAATTAACTCTGAAAAAAGTAGTGGCAAAAATGATGCTTGTGAAATCAGTAACACTGATTTTACGCCGGGTTCAGAGATCGAACTGATAAACTCAGAATAAAAGTAAGCGTCAAAAACAACACACCTATTACTGATACAGCAAAGAAGAGAGAATGTACCTAAACACAAAATGAGGAGGTGTTCAGGTATAATTGTTAATGTCAATCAAAAATTAGGCCACATGCTGGTCAGATTTTAGGCCACCCGGGTAAAAAAATTAATCAGGTATTGTCTGCCTGGCAAGAGCCTGTTTAAAGCGATACTCTCGCCATTGATGTTCAAAATGTGAGCCTTGTGAGTTAGCCTGTCCAGCAATGCCGCCGTCATTTGCTCGTCTAAAAACACCTCCGTCCATTTTGGGAATTCAAGATTGGTGGTAATAATCAAGCTACCCCGTTCATGTTTGGATGAGCAGAACTGAAACAGCAGTTCAGCACCGGTCTTGCTGAATGGTACATAGCCAAGCTCGTCAATGACTACCAGATGGTATGCCGAGTACTGTTTTTCCAGCCGGTTTAGCCTGTATTCCTGCTGGGCCGCTATTAACTCGTTTATCAAGCCGGCAGCAGTGTAGAACTTAACTTTGAACCCCTTCCGGCAAGCTTCATAGGCCAGTGCCGTGGCGATATGTGTTTTCCCTACACCCGAATTCCCCACCAGGATTACATTCTCAAGGTGTCTTATGTATTCGCAGTCTGCCAGTTTCAAGACCTTTTGTTTGTTCAGAGATGGCACAGCCTTGAAATCAAAGCTGTCCAGGGTCTTTATCACCGGAAAGGCTGCCTGGCGGATTCCGCGCTGTATCCGGTTGCTCTCCCGCTGAGTTATCTCCTGTTCCAAAACTCCCAACAGGTACTCCTCATAACTCAGATTGTTGTCTTCGGCTTCCCGGGCCATGGCCTGATAGACCCTGGCCGCCTGCGGCATTTTTAGTTTCTTCAGGTAAGTTTCAAGCAGCATGCTTCTGGCGGTGCTCATAATTGATCACCTCCGTTATGCATAAGTGCTGCATACTTGCCAAGATCCGGAGCAGATACCTGCACCAGGGGAATGTTGACCATTTTCTCTGGTTTCAAATGCGAAACCCTGAGTGTATCCGTGCCGAGCTGCATGAGTATGTTAAGAACCCCATCATAGTTGTATACGTTGTATGCCAGGGCAAGTTCAATAGCATCGGTAATCAGGGTGCTGGGATAGTCCCGGTGAAGCATCAGTATCTTTACAAAATCGCGGTTGCCCCTGGGATTTCTAGCTGCCAGGCATCTCCGGTATTGCTCATATACCGGTGGGAGAGCCTCAGGCCGGTAAACCCTGGTATTGCCAAGAGCTCTTGATTTCATCAGCAATAGCTCCAGATAGTGATCGAGGACCAGGCTCTCCTGGTGGCGTCCATGTATCCTTTTGTGGACCGCTATTGTGTTTTGCTCAAAAACTATCTCAATTTGGTCAACAGTTACCCTGATCAGGACTTTTTCGCCGACGTACTTGACCGGTACCGAGTATCGATTTGTTTCAAACTGAACCATTGAATAGCTGTTTACCCGGGCTTCGCTGTATCTGGTACAGTTGAAGGGTGATTGCCTCAATGCCTTCTTTTCAGCTTCCCATTTAGGGTTTTTGTTGAGCAGTTCTACACACTTTTCATGCAGGTACAGGTTCAGTTCTTCAAAGGAACTAACGTCCGGATAGGGAACGAAGAACTTCCTGATCACCTCTTTACCGGCGTTCTCAACCCCGCCTTTCTCATTGCCTTTTCCCGGCCTGCAAAAGTTGGCCTGGTAAAGGTAGTGGGTTCTCAGTGCTATGAATTGCTCTTGTTCTTCACGCCGGCTGCCCTCCATTATCCGTTTTACCGCTGTTTTGAGGTTGTCATAGGCGATCTCGGCGGGCACTCCGCCCATGAATTCAAAGCAGCGCCGGTGGCCATCAAAGAATGCTTCCTGCTTCTCAAATGGATAGGCCTGGACGTAAAAACCACCGGAAGCCCCCAATTTCATTACAAACAGATAGGCGATTGTCTCTTTGCCATTCAGGAAGAATCGGGCTTCTGTCCAATCCACTTCAGCATGTGAACCCAGCGCAAACTCCAATGGTAGAAATCCTTCTTTGGGTTTTTGCTTCACCTTCCTAAGATAGTCTGTTACTGTGCTGTAGCCGCCGCGGTAATCGTATTCGTCGCGCAGCCGTTCGTAAATTCTTCTGCCGGTATGGCGCTGTTTTCTATGCCTTTTCTGATCCTGTTTCTAAGATTTCGTCAATAACCGGTATGTAAGGCCCGAGAACCGGATGCTCCCTGGGTTTATTCAAGTTGTACCACGGAGGCTCAGTATTGTCTGAATTCAGGTATTTGGCGATTGTATCGCGGTGATGCCCTGTTCTCCTGCTGATTTCCCTGATGCTTAGCCCTTCCAAATAATACATTTTCCTGATATGCTCTAATTGTGCCATCTTAATCATGTCCTTTCCTCCCGTATGTTATGTTTGTTGTGCCAACATAATCATACAGGAAAGTCAGATTAAGGTGGCCTAATTTTTCCCCAGCATCTGGCCTGTTTTTAGACTAGCATTAACAGGTGCGGAAACGCCTATTTTCTGCAACAGCAGATCGCTGAACTAAATGCCAAGCTCAAATGGTACGAGGAGCAGTTTCGCTTAAGCCAGCAGAGGAGGTTTGGTGCTTCCAGCGAAAAAACTGCTCCCGAACAGCTAAATCTCTTTAACGAAGCTGAGAATACTGCTAACCCCGCTAACCCTGAGCCGACCCTGGAGACGATTACATACCAGCGGAAAAAAAGAGAGCCCGGTCAAAAGGCAGATTCCCTAAAAGACCTGCCGGTGGAAATCATCGAATACCGGCTTCCCGAGGACGAACAGGTCTGCCCCTGCTGCGGTGGCAAGCTGCACGAGATGAGTACTCAGGTTCGGCAAGAGATCAAGGTTATCCCGGCCCAGGTATCGGTAGTCAAACATGTCCAGTACATCTACGCCTGCCGTCAGTGCGAAAAAGAAAACATCACCACC
>JAAYAC010000135.1 GCA_012719535.1 Syntrophomonadaceae bacterium
CGTTCCTGGTGCCTTTGTTTGCTCCAAAAGCACATTCAACAGGAACGTCTTTCCTTTCTTTAAGCTATGGCCATTATATCCAGCAATTCCCCGTCAGGCAATTCCGTCAGCTTTTGGTCATTTTAGAATGGCTGTAACAGTTTGTTAACCAAGGCGAGCGACTCATGACGAGCCGGCACTCAATTCCATGATAATCGCTACAGTACAGTCTTAAAAAGTCTGATTGAGTACCGGACAATATACGCCCGGCACTCAACCTGAATTCTCTCCAGAACTCTAGGGCGAATACCCGTTCGAGTGCCGGGTGAGGGCTGCGGAAGCGTACCAAGAAACAGGAGGTTTCGACAATATGAACATATACTTGCGGGAGCTTGCTGTTAACCGGCGGAGTCTGGTCATCTGGTCGACCTTGTTAGCCGGGCTGGGCATCCTGATGATGGGATTCTATCCCACCATTGCCAAGGAAGCAGAAACCCTGGAAAAACTTATAGCTGTCATGCCCAAAGGCCTCCTGGCCGCTTTTGGCCTGGAAAAGATATCTATGACGGACCTCCTGGGCTTTTACGCCACCAAACATTACCTTACCATTACCCTGTTGGGCAGCATCTATGCCATAATGCTCTCCTCGGGAATACTTTCCAAGGAGGAAAGTGAGAAGACTATAGAATTCTTACTGTCCAAACCGATTAGTCGTTCGGAAATAGTGACAAGCAAACTGCTGAGTTTTGTTACAATCCTTATTGCCCTTAACGTTCTGGTCTCACTGGTAATGTATATAACCCTGCAGGCTGTAAAAATTGAAGATTTTAGTATAAAACTGTTTGTTCTATTGTCGCTCGCCCCGTTGCTACTCCACCTGACCTTTGCTTCCGTAGGCTTTCTGGTTTCCGTTTTTGTCACCAATAGCAAGACCATCCTATCGGTTTCGGTGGGAATAGTGCTTGTAACCTACTTCCTCAGTATCGCCTCCACCCTCTCCGATAAGCTTGGCTTCCTTAAATACCTCAGCCCCTTCAAATACGTGGATGCCGTTGACATTCTCACCTCCGCCAGAATCGACCCCGTATACTTGGCCGTGATGGCGGGAATATTTGCGGCTGCTGTCATGCTGACCTTTGTATTTTACAACCGCAAGAACATTACGACTTAACGAGGTTATTCTACGGTTACGCTCTTGGCCAGGTTTCTAGGTTTGTCGACGTCGCAGCCGCGTTTGACGGCCATGTAATAGGCAAAGAGCTGCAGGGGAACAACGGTCAGTATGGGGGTAAGAAACGGGTCCTCGTCGGGGAGAACGATGAGCTCGTCAGCCTCCTGTTTCAATTCTCCGCGGCCTTCCTTCCCCAGGCCGATGACCACCGCCCCACGGGCTTTGACCTCCTTGATGTTGGACATCATCTTGTCTTCCAATTCATCCTGGGTAACCAGGGCTATGACCGGAACCCCCTTTTCGATGAGCGCCAGGGTACCGTGTTTCAGTTCCCCGGCCGCGTATGCTTCAGCATGGACATAGGAGATTTCCTTCAGTTTCAAGGCCCCCTCCAGCGCCACGGCGTAGTCCAGCCCCCGGCCCAGGAAGAAGGTGCTTTGCGTTCCTGCATAGTTTTCCGCGATTCTTTCAATGGTTCCCGCCTGTTGCAAAACGGTCTCCACTTTGTCGGCAATCATGGCCAGGCCCCTCACCAGCGCCCCGGTAACCTCGGGCGGAACGGTATTCCGCCGCTGGGCCAGGTAGATGCCCAGGAGGTACATGAGCAGAAGCTGGGTTGAGTAAGCCTTGGTAGAAGCCACCGCTATCTCCGGGCCGGCCCAGGTATAGAGTACCGAGTCGGCTTCGCGGGCCACCGAACTTCCCACTACATTGGTTACCGCCAGCACCCTGATGCCTCTTCTCTTCGCTTCGCGCAGGGCTGCCAGGGTATCGGCCGTCTCTCCCGACTGGCTAATAACTACGAGGAGAGAATTCTCACCCCACAGAATGTCCCGGTACCTGAACTCGGAGGCGATATCCACCTCCACCGGGATGCGCGCCAACCGTTCGATTACCTGTTTACCTACCATTCCGGCATGGTAGGCGGTACCGCATGCGGTTATGAATATCTTTTCCACCCCGTCCAGGAGGCAGTCAAGGTCAACCTCGGAGAATTCAACCCGGTCATCCCGGATACGGCCCCGCAGGGTCTCGCGGAGAGCCCGGGGCTGCTCCAGAATTTCCTTAATCATGAAATGGGGGTGCCCGCCTTTCTCCGCCGCTTCCGCGTCCCAGGTCACCGAAAAGATATCTTTGGCAACTTGTTGGCCTCGGCCATTGGTAATGTTCACCCCGTCTTCGGTCAGAACCACCATCTCCCCATCCTCAAGGAGGTAAACCTGCTTGGTACGGTTCAGTATCGCCGGGATATCGGAAGCCAGGTAGTACTCCCCATCACCCACCCCGACCACCAGCGGGCTCTGGTTGCGCACCGCTACGATCTTGTCAGGCTCGCGTGCGCAAATGACCGCCAGGGCGTAGGAGCCTTCCACCTGCTGCAGAGCCAGGCGAACTGCTTCTTCCAGGGAACCCTGGTAGTAATGCTCAACCAGGTGAGCCAGCACCTCCGTATCTGTCTCGGAGGTAAAAACGTGGCCGTTCTCCTGCAACCATTTGCGCAACCGCGCGAAGTTTTCAATTATCCCGTTGTGCACTACGGCGATTTCGCCCCGGCAATCGGTATGGGGATGGGCGTTGGCATCGCTGGGAACCCCGTGAGTTGCCCAGCGGGTATGCCCAATACCCAGGCTGGCCCTGGGATAGCCGTTTAGCGTCTCCTCAAGGCAGGCCAGCCGGCCTTCTTTCTTCTGTAGCCAGATCCGCTGCCGGTCGATGACGGCTACGCCCGAGGAGTCATAGCCCCTGTATTCCAGCCGCTTCAAGCCTTCTATAATGATAGGCACAGCCTCGCTCTTACCTATATATCCAGTTATTCCACACAAAGTAAACTACCTCCCACAACAGAAGTCACTGGGGACTGCGTTGTATATATAAAATCCGTATTGGCTGGTGTACGATTTCTCCACTTGTACTGCCTTTTGTCCCACCCGTTGCCAGGTGGTTTTGTGTCAGTACTGACGATGGTGGCACACCGAGGGGTTACCCGCCGAATACTTCGATAAACCCCTTCCTCGTCACCCGGCACTCAGCACAAGCGAGGAGCTGCTTTTAACTCTCACTTGTATTGAGAAAAGCGAATTGTTGGAGCTTCCAAGAAAAAAGCTCAATAGGTGAGTGCCGGGTCTGGCGCTTATGCTACAACATATGAAAAACGCCCCGAAGTGGTTACTTTTGGGCTAAGAGTATGGCATTTCTGATATCATCTACCACCTCCTCAAGTAATGACTTATCCCGGCCCTGAGCCATTATTCTTACCTTGGGTTCAGTTCCAGAGGGCCGGACCAGGACCTTCCCCCATTCTCCCAGCCTTTCTTCCGCCTTGCTGATCGCCTCCTTTACCGCCTGGTTGCTTAGAACGGCCTCCTTATCCTTCAAGTCGATATTGACCAGTATCTGCGGCAGGCTTTCCATTTCGCGGGCCAGCTCGGACAATGGCAGTCCGGTGGTTCTCATGACCTCGGCCAGTTTGAGCGCCGATAGCAGCCCGTCACCGGTAGTGGCATGATCCAGGAAAATGATGTGGCCGGACTGTTCACCGCCCAGGCGGGCACCGGTTTCTTTCATCTTTTCCAGTACATACCGGTCTCCTACCTGGCAGTGCTCCACCTGGATGTTCTCCCGGCGGAGGGCGATATCCAGGCCGATGTTGCTCATGACGGTGGCTACAATCTTGTTGGGGTTGAGGCGCCGGTTGCGCTGCAGGTGCAGGGCACAGATGACCATGATCGCGTCTCCATCAACCACATTACCCCGTTCATCCACGGCGATAACCCGGTCAGCGTCACCGTCATGGGCAATACCCAGGTCCGCTTTGTGTTCAAGAACGGCCCGGCACAGCATGTCGGGATATGTGGACCCGCACCGGTCATTGATGTTGATGCCGTTCGGATGAGCAAAGATGGGTATAACCCGGGCTCCCAGCTCACGCCAGACTTGCGGAGCAGTGTTGTAGGCAGCTCCGTTGGCACAGTCCACTACCACGGTCATCCCGTTCAAATTCGGGGAGGCCTCAAAACACCCCACCAGGTAATCGATGTAGTTCTTCTCCGCTTCCGCCACCTCGTACACCCGGCCGACGTCATTACCTGTAGGTCTGGGCAACGCATCAACCCCGTCCAGCACCAGCCGTTCGATCTCGTCCTCAACCTCGTCGGGCAGCTTGTAGCCGGTAGAACTGAAGAATTTGATACCGTTGTATTCCATGGGATTGTGCGAGGCGGAGATAACTACCCCGCTGGAGGCCTGGTACCTCCGGGTCAGGTAGGCTACCGCCGGGGTCGGTATCACCCCTACTTTAAGCACGCTAGCTCCCACTGAACAGAAACCGGCGATCAGAGCCGCCTCCAACATATCCCCGGACACCCGGGTGTCCTTTCCCACCAGAATTCGAGGATGCGCGAATTCCTGGGCCAGGACATAACTGCCGGCACGCCCCAGTTTATATGCTAATTCCGGGGTCAGCTCATCGTTGACTATCCCCCGGACGCCATCAGTTCCGAACAAGGTTCCCAAACCCTATCCCCTCCGTTATAGAAATAGACACTGAAGAGTACAGATTCTACAAGGTTCATAGATTCCTGGCATCAACAATACCATAATTCGCTTCTATGGTAATTTTGTCAACTGGTTTTTTGAAGGAAGTAATAATACCTTCTGCTACCCTGAGGCCGTCTACCGCGGCGCTGATGATGCCGCCGGCATAGCCCGCCCCTTCCCCGCAGGGATACAAACCCCGAGTGCTGACCGAGTTCAAGTCCTCACCCCGTTCAATACGAAGAGGGGCAGAGGTCCTGGTTTCCACCCCGGTCAGCACTGCTCCGGGTTGAATGAAACCCTTCATGCGCTGGTCGAACACCTGCAGGCCCCTGGTCATCACCTGGCATATTTCGGCCGGTAATACCTCCCACAGGTTCGCGGGGATGACACCGGGGCGGTAGGTAGCGAGGGAATCCCGCAAGCTGTCAGTCGGTTTGCCTTCCAGAAAGTCCTCTACCAACTGGGCCGGGGCCATATAACCACCCTGACCCGCCTGAAAGGCTTTTCTTTCCAGATATTCCTGGAAATTTACGCCCCCCAGCGGGGTGCCCTCCCAATCGCCGGGAGAAACCGTGACCACCAGAGCACTATTGGCTACCCCCGAGTCCCGGTCGTAGTAGCTCATGCCGTTGGTAACCACCGTGCCGGCCTGCGAAGAACCGGCTACCACGTAGCCCCCCGGGCACATGCAAAAGGTATACAGGGAACGGCCGGTTTCCCGGTCCTGGTAGGTAAGGTGGTAATCGGCCGGCCCGAGTGCAGGATGGCCCGCATAGTCACCGTACTGTATCTTGTCGATAAGGCTCTGGGGGTGCTCAATGCGCGCCCCTACGGCAAATCCTTTTGGTATGAGCCTAATACCGCACCCGGCAAGCATCCGATAAACATCGCGAGCACTGTTGCCAACTGCCAGCACTAGTACGGAACAGGGTACCTTCAGCCGGTGGTTGATGGTAATACTCTGGACCCTGCCCTGGCTTATGTTTATCCCGGTCAACCGGGCCTGGAAGTAGACTTCACCGCCCAGGAGAAGGATTTCGCGCCTTATTTTCTCGACAATGTCCCGCAGGCGATCCGTCCCCACATGGGGGCGCTTGAGGTAGAGAATCTCCGCGGGGGCCCCAAACTCCACCAGGGTGCGAAGAACCAGGTCCACTCTTGCGTCGCCAATCCGGGTGGTCAGCTTCCCATCAGAAAAGGTTCCGGCCCCTCCTTCGCCGAACTGGACGTTGGACTCCTGGTTCAGTATCCCCGCCCGCCAAAAGAGGTCTACGTCCTGCACCCGCTGATGGATTTCCCGGCCCCTTTCAATGACTACGGGTTGGTAACCGTGCCGGGCCAGCAACAAAGCGCAGAAGAGGCCAGCCGGCCCTGAACCCACCACTATTGGAGATCTTCCCAGCGGGCTCTCCCCTTCGTGCAGCGTGCGGGGGGGAGTATCCACAACCACTGAGATTTCCGGTGAAGCCAGCAGAGACGTGTCCAGCTGCACCCTGGCCGGCAACTCCACGTCAACGGAATAGTTCAACATTACCCGGTGGCGCCGCGCGTCCACCGACTTTCTAACAATGGTCCAGCTTTTCACGTAATCCCTGGGTATACCCAACTTGGCTGCAGCCATGCCCCGAAGCCGGTTGACATCATCATCCAGCCTCAGGTTGAGATTGCGTACCCTTATCTTCATATACCGCCCTCTTGTCCAGTAGTGTTTACCTGCACAAAGACTCTGACCCGCTCGGGGAAAACCTCCCATCCCTGGGGAACTACCAGCCGGGCTTCTTCGATAAAGGATGCGGTTCGCCCGTCCAGGCTAACAGGGGCGGTGGTAATATCGGAGCGTTCCGGCGTTGTCTTCCCGCTCCCAGTCACCTGGGTAACCTGGGGCGGGTCTACCCGCACCTCGCCCAGCACGTATCCATCCGGCAACTTGCCGGTTAGATCGGATACAACCGGAAGCTTGCGCAGGCTTTTTTCCTGGCCCACCACCACGTATACCTTAACTTTATCGGGGATTATGGTCAAGTTATCGCTCAGTACCCTGCCCCGCCCGTCAATCGCCTTGACCGGCAGAGTGTAGGCGCTGGTTCGGGTTAGGCCGCCCAGGTTCAGGAAAACCGTGAGTGATGATATTCGCTCTATAACCTCCTCCGGTCCCTTGACCAGGCATTTGTCGGGAACGGTGATTATTCCTTCTGCCTTGTACCCGGACGGCAAGGGGGTTTCGATCTCATAAGCCACCGGAAACACGTTTTCCCTGGTCTCAAAGATCTGAACCTTAACCTGGTCCGGCCGGATACTGGTTACCCGGGCACCACTCACCCGGCTTACCTTGACCGGTACGGTGTGGACCCCCGGTTTCAGGCCCCTCAAGTCGATATAAGCATTGATGTCACTGGCTTTCTTGGGAGTCCCGATTATTTCAACCGCCACCCTGTCGGTGTAGGAGGCTTTCAGGCCTTCACCCAGGTTAACATGGTTGAGCTTTACTCCACTGATCTCCTTTTTAGTAATTATGATATTTTCGTTGGTTACAAATAGCCATAGCAGGACGGCTAGAACCACCGAGATTATCTTCAGACTGATCCTGCCTCTCTTACTGTCGTTCACTAGACCACCTCAAAACCCGAAAAACATCGGCTCTCCGGTCTTTCCTGCTTAACTGCTGTACCAGCATTTCCCGGAGGCTCTTGTCGTCCAGATAACGGAAGAGCCTGCCTTCCCAGGCCAGGGAAATGCTGCCGGTCTCCTCGGAGACTACTAACGCCAGGGCATCGGAAACTTCAGTGATACCGAGGCCGGCACGGTGCCTGGTGCCCAGTTCTTTATCCAGGGTCGGGGTGTCGCTCAAGGGAAGTACACAGGCCGCCCTGGTAATACGACCGTTGCGGATGATGACCGCCCCGTCGTGCAGCGGACTTCTGGGGATAAAGAGGTTAACAAGCAACTGCGAGCTAACCACTGCATCAAGTGGTATTCCACTTTCGATAAAATCCTCAATGCCCGTTTCTCTTTCTATTACGATTAAGGCTCCGATCTGGCTGCGGGAGAGGATGGACACAGCCTCCAGCAATTCATCCACCACCATGCCGGGCTCAGCCCACCGGGCCAGGGAAGTGGAAAAGAAGCTACCCCGTCCCAGCTGTTCCAGCCCGCGCCGCAGTTCGGGCTGAAAAACTACTGGCAGGGCAATAAAGATCATGGTCCAGATCTTCTCCATCAACCAGCCTACCACTTCCAGGTGCAGGTAGCGCGCCCCAATGGAGAAAATTAGCAATAATAATAGCCCTTTGAGAAGCTGCTCTGCCCGGGTCCCCTTTATTAGCAGGAGAATCCTGTAAAACAAGTAGGAAACAATCAGTATGTCTACCAGGGAAAGAAAAAACTTGACCGGGTCAGTAAAGAACTCAGACAGTACTCCAATATCCAAACCGCCCTCCTCCCGCAGGTATTCCAACCTATCATACTAAACCCTATTGTAAGTATTATGGGAGTCTTTTGCAAAATAATGTGCGGGCTGGCTGAAGCCCGGGCACCGTACCGCCTGCGAATTTCCCCGGGAAGAAGAAGACTTTAGCCTTCTCTACCGGAGCCTCACCTGGTTCAACTCCCTCATGTCACTCAGGTTGTTCATCTTGACCAGGTTTTCGGACACGGTGTAGAGCACCTCACTGATATACAGGGAACGCCTGACCGGAGCACCTGTTTCTTGCTCGTATTCACTCCGACCCGGGTGCTGGACTTCTCCCACTTTCCGGGAACACAACGGAGTGTTCCCCAGGGTACCGGTTTACCGGTATTACTTAACTGTAATACGCCGGCCTGGGCGGATTCTTGCAGATCGGTTTCCAGGCCTGCCAACCGGCTGCAATTGTTCCAACCAGCTCGATTTTATTTGCACCACCTCGACCCGAAATACAGTCTGTTGGAATTGTAGTAGATGGAGCCACGAATTCCTAATTTCGACTTTGACTTCAGCTTTAAGGTCAAGCGGCTCTTACTTGTCGGGTGGGAGGTTTACCTTCACCGGCAACGTGGTAGAATGAGGGGAGGAGGTTGATGGTATGCCCGTTATTCTGGTGGGAACTTGTGCCTGGCATGACCATGCCAATTTTTACCCGGCAGGACTGAAACCCAACCAGCGCCTGGAGTACTACGCCCGTTACTTTCCGGTGGTGGAGATCGACAGCACCTTTTACGCCCTGCAATCCCCCCGGAACTTTGCCGCCTGGGCCCAAAAGACTCCGGACGACTTTGTTTTCGACGTCAAGGCCTACCGGGTTATAACCAGGCACGACCAGGTTCCGCTGGACAGGGAGGAACTCGGTTATATCTTGAATCGTTTCCGTTCCTCTCTACATCCCCTGCAGGAAGCGGGGAAGCTCAGGTCCGTACTCCTCCAATTCCCCCCTTCTTTCGTGTGCAATCCCCGCAACACCAGCTATCTCGCCTGGTGCCGCGACCGGCTGGGGGAACTGACGGTGGCAGTTGAGTTCAGACACCATTCCTGGTTTGCAGGGCCGAATCTCGAGGCAACCATAAGCTTGCTTGAACAAATCCGTGCCGTTCACGTAATCTGTGACGAACCGCAGGTGGGGACCGGGTGCATCCCCTTGGTAGCCAGGGTTACCCACCCGGGGCTGGCCATCGTTCGGCTGCACGGCCGTAACGCCGAAATGTGGTACAAAAAGGGCCTAAAAACGAGTGGGGAAAGGTTTAACTACCTTTACTCCAGCCGGGAATTGGCGGACATCCTGCAAGAGGTCCTTCCCCTGGCGGAAAGAGTTGCGGAAATGCACATTCTTATGAACAACAACTTCGGGGATTATGCCGTGCGAAACGCCTTGATGGTCTGTGAAATGTTAGGAAAGCCCGTCCAGGTGGATCATCCCTCCCGGGGTACGCTTTTTCCCGAGATATAGGCAATACCCCCACCCGCAGGCCTGCTGCCACCGGGTACAGTTTAAATTTCAAGAATTTCAAGCCTGACCCCGATTACATTACCCTTTTGCAGGACCCCTTCCACCACCAGGGGGCCGGTCTGGGGGGCGAAGATAAGCTGCCCATATCTCTGGTAAACATCCTCAAAAACCACGACATCAATCAAGCCGAACTCGTCCTCCAGCGACATGAAAACGGTCACCCTGCCACTACGGGTGGGAGGACGGTGCGGGCGAAAAAGAATGCCGGCCACCTTTACCCGGCTACCTTCCGGCAACGCTTTCAGGTCACGGCTGCTCAGAAAACCTCTCCGTTGTAGCCGTCTTCTGAACCTGGTCATGATGTGCCCCCTTATGTCCAGTCCCAATAGCTTAAACTCCCAGTAGAACTTCTCTTCCTCTGAAAAATCGGGAATATCGTTATTTATCGCGTCATCCGCCAGGGGAAAAAGCTCCCTCCCGGTTGCGAACCGCTCCGAGTTATAAAAGTGGTAAGCCTGGCTGAGCAGCCTGCGGCGGTTAGGTTCCAGGTCGTCCAGGGCTCCACACTTGATGAGGTTTTCTACCTCATCCCGCTTAAGCCTGGTTTTTAACACCAGGTCGGCCAGGGAAGCAAACGGCCGGTTCTGCATAATGCTTTTCAGCCCAGCCTTGCTTAAACCTTTTACCCGTGAAAGGGGAACCCGGATAGCCCCGTCCTCCACCTCGAATTTCTCACCACTTATATTAATGCGGGGAGGAAGTATATCTATCCCCCGCCGGCGCGCCTCGTTACAGATGATATGGGGAGGGTAGTATCCCATGGGCTGGTTGCTCAGGATGGCCGCATAAAAATGAGCCGGGTAGTGGCGAAGCAGGTAAGCAGTCTTAAAACTGGTGGTAGCAAAGGCAGCGGCGTGAGCTTCGCAGAAGCCATAGCTGGCATAACCGGCAATATAGGAAAAAACGGTTTCTGCCACCTTTCTGTCCACCCCGTTCTCCACCGCCTTTTTTATGAACTCCCGGCCGATCTCCTCCATGGCTTTATGGGAACGGGCATGGGTCATAACCCGGCGCAGCCGGTCCGCTTCACCCGGAGTAAAGTTGGCGATGACCGTGGCAATCTCGATGACCTGCTCCTGAAACAGGATTACCCCGTAGGTCTTGCCCAGTATAGCCTCGAGCCGCGGGTGTAGAAAAGTTACCGGCTCCCGGCCCTGGCGCCGGGCGATGTAGGGCTCGCCCATATTCCCCTTGATAGGACCCGGCCTGATAAGCGCTATACTGGCTACGATATCCTCCAGGTGGGAGGCCCCCAGCCGGGCCTGCAGGGCTCGCTGGGCCGGGCTTTCCAGCTGAAAGACCCCGATGGTCTCCCCGGTGTTGAGCATCTGATAGGTAGCAGGGTCATTCAGGGGTATTTCTTCGTAACGCAGGGAACCACCCGCCCGGTGAATGGAAGCCATGGTGTCTTCCACCGCCGACATGGTGCGCAAGGAGAGGAGATCCAGCTTGATCAGCCCCAGCTCCTCCACATCATCCTTGTCAAACTGGGTTATCACCATCCCCTTAGCTGCTTTTTGCAAGGGGGTAATATCACACAGCGGCTCCCGGCTCACCACCATCCCCCCCAAGTGCGTACCCAGGAAACGCGGAAGCCCGGCTACTTTTTCACAAAGGTCCAGAAGCAGGTGGAATTTTTTCTTATCCAGCCCGCTTGCCCGCAGTTCGGGAAGCAGGGGTAACAGTTCCCTGATGCTGTCGGCGTGGCAACCAAAGGGCAGCTTACCTGCCAGGCGCCCCAGCTCGTCTGCGGGCAGGCCCAGGGCCTTACCCAGGTCCCGCAGAGCCGACCGGCTTCGGAAAGTATTGTAGGTACAGACAGCGGCCACCCGGTCTTCCCCGTATTTGCGGTAGATATACCCGGCCACCTTATCCCGGTAGCGGGCGTCAAAATCGATATCAATATCAGGCTTTTGCGCCCTTTCCCGGCTCATAAATCTTTCAAAAAGCAATCCCCGGGCCAGAGAGTCAACCTCGGTAATGCCCAGGCAGTAAGCCACCAGCGAATCAGCTGCCGAACCCCTTCCGGCATAGCGTATGCCTTCCCGGCGGGCGTAATTGACAATATCCCACACCACCAGGAAATAATCGGCGTAACCAAGGGTGTTAATGATGTGCAATTCATGCTCCAGGCGCTCATAAACAGCCCGGGTTATCTTACCGTATTTCTTCCTGGCACCCCGGTAGACCAGCTCCCTGAGCAGCTTTCCCGCCTCCTGGCCGGGGGGCAGGCTGAAGGCGGGAAAGTGCGGGGTATCCAGGTCCAGGGCGGGCTGGCACCTTTCCGCTATACGCCAGGTGTTTTCCAGGGCTTCGGGGTATTCCCGAAAAAGGGCGGCCATCTCCCGGTCCGACTTCAGGTAGTTCTCCGCGTTCAGAGGGCGCTCGGGGTGCACCTCATACACCCTGGTCAGGGTGCGGACACAGGTCAGAATATCATGTACCCTGAAATCATCCGGGCAGGTGTAATGGACGTTGTTGGTCGCCACCACCCCTATTCCCAGGGTTCCGGCCAGTTCGGCCAGGCGGGCATTAAGACGGGTAGTCCCCGGCAAATAAGTGTCCTGCAACTCCAGGTAAAAGTTTTCCGGACCCCAAAGTTCAAGATAGTTCCGGGCTGCCTGGCAAGCTCCGGCATAGTGGCGGGACAGGATAAGGGCCGGTATCTCTCCCCGGCGGCAACCGGACAGGGCGATAAGGCCGGCCGCGTTATCTTTCAGGTTAGCAAACGTAACCCGGGGCTGGCGGCGGGGGTTTTCCAGGTGAGCCCTGGTCAGGATGCGACACAGGTTGCGGTACCCGGCCGGACCCCGGGCCAGCAGGGTAAGGTGGTGCCCGTTATCCAGAGTCACTTCCACCCCTTGGATAGGCTTGATGCCGTAACTTCGCGCCCGGGCGTTGAACTTGACCGCCCCGCACAGGTTGTCATGGTCGGGCAGGGCCAGGGCCGGCATATCAAGCTCGGCGGCCCTTTCCAGCAGGCTCTCTACCGAACTCCCCCCGTCCAGAAAAGAAAAAGCGCTATGGGTATGAAGATGTATAAACATGTTTCTCACTCTTTTGCCAATTAGGTCCTTATGACCCGGCACCCAGCCCGGCCAGTTCGGGGAAACCACCCTTGGGGACGGCCCCCGCCCTAATCGTAGATTTTATACAGGCGCCAGGCCTGCTCTTCAAGGTCGAGAAACACCTCCCAGACGCTTCCCCCCTTCAGTTGCAGGCGAAAAAAGAGCTTGGGTGATTCCCCCTCCCACCAGCAACCGGTATCATGCCAGCGGTCTAGTACGGCTACCACCTCGACCCATTTACCTTCCCGCCCTACCCGGAGAGGTCTCCCCCCGCCATCTTTTATAACGGTCAGGGCCTGGCAGTTGAACTTGCTCACCGGGCCCCACCCGGAAAACGCCAGGGATCCCAGAAAGACAGGACCTGCTCGCGACGGTCCATCTTTATCCCCAGGGAAACGGTGCCGGGAAATTTATCTTCCAGGGCCTGCGTTATGGATGCCAGATCAAGCTTGGCCGGGCTCGTTCCGGTCACCGGGGAGAAAAGGTCCTGTTCGGTGAACTTCCAGTCATATAATGCCGACGCTTCTATAATCACCCCCAGCACCGGTCCCCCGGCCTGAACCTTATCGCAAAGGATACCCAGTATCTCGTACAGCCTTCCCTCTTCCCGGCACCCCCAAGGAACCAGGCGACTTACCTGGCGGGTTTGTTCCTCTCCTATAAGCTGGAGGGTAATAGAGCGACAGCCCTTCTTTCGAGTTCGCAGGAGGGAAGCCAGGACCCGGGCTCCCTCCCGTAAAACCCCGGTTAGGGCTTCCCGGCTGGCAATCCCTCCGTCGAAATTGAGGCCGAAAGCTATTTTGCCGGGTGGATAAAGGTTTACCAGCGGAGTGTGATCAATACCCCGGCTGTGCTGGTAGAGCGTATATCCATCCTTCCCCAGTATCTTAACCAGAGCAGCCAGGGACAACTTCCGGACATCCCCGAAACATTTTAGCCCCAGGGAAGCTAACCGCTGCAGCGCCCCGGCGGGTAAAAGCCAGTCCATAGCCAGGGGAATCCCGGCCAGGAATTCCTCTTCTTTTCCCGGTAACACTTCGAAGCTCCGGAAATCCCGGGTTGCTTCTGCCGTTTTTCCCAGAACCCGGGCCGCCAGCCGGGCCAAAAATTTATTTTTTCCTATGCCGACCAGGGCAGGGCCCCAGCCCTTTCCTGGCAAATCCCGTCTCAGCTTCTCCATCTCCCGGCCGGTATCGCTGCCGGTGAGGTCGAAGCAACACTCCTCTTCGTTGAGGGGTTCGAGCAGAGGCGAAAAAGCGGTCAACACCTGCAGATACTGCCTATGAGCCTCTTTATATAAGGAATCGTCATAAGCAAGAAAACGGGCATCCGGGCAGCACCCCCGGGCTTCAGCCAGGGGCAGGCCCACCAAAGGCAGGTTAACCAGTTCAGGAGAAACTCCAACCACCTGTCCGCCCCGGTATATAACCAGGGGGCATCCCCTGAGCCGGGGTTCTCTGGTGCGGGCCAGGGATACAAAAAAATAAGGGAAGAAGATACAGGCTACCTTCGGCATTGTCTCACCCAAACATATGTTCGTATATTGATTTTATAACGGTGTCCGGTAGGTGTCAAGCCGGGTCCTGTACGCTGGCACCGGGAAATACGCAACCGGCGGTTGTTTGTGGATTTTAACCGGGTAAACTGTCCCCCCGTTCGTCCCCGCTTTGCGGGCAAGGCAGGCTCGGGAAGGGGGCTCCCGGCGGCGAAGATAAAAAACCTTCCCGAACGGGAAGGTTAAACGTCTGCTTTTATTTTGACCAGCGCCAGGCCATGGGTAAATCTACTGCCAAAGTTAACGAACGGGAAGGTAACCAGCCGACATTTACTTTGACCAGTAGGCTTTAATTCGTCCCCACTGCTCACCTATGTTTAGCCTTACCAGGGACTGCAGCACGCCACGGTATTTTAACAACAGGTAGAACCCGACTATCCCGACCGCCAGGAAGACCGTAAGCCCGGAAAGGTTGTCCCTGATAAACACCACCGCCTGCTCTCCCATGATAATGACCAGTGCGGCTTCCAAAAAAAAGCGCACCCCTCTCCCCACCAATGCGGCCAGGAGAAATCGGGGAACACTCAACGAGAAACACCCCGAGGCGATAGTAAATATCTTATAAGGCAGGGGGATGAGGGCGGCTATCAACACCGCCCACCCCCCGTAACGATCAAATGCATCCTCAACTCTCTGCAACATCGCCCGGGAAGCCAGCCGGCGAAGCAAGGGGTGACCAATGGTTTGTCCCAGAAAATAACCGAAGCGGGCCCCCGCCACCGATGCCAGGGTACAGAGCAGGGCAAAAATCAACGCCTTCTCCGGCCTGGCCAGGCTGAGGGGAATTAACAAGAAATCCGGTGCCAGGGGGAAAAACGAGGACTCCGCAAACGCCAGGATCAGCAGGCCCCATATCCCGTGTTCCTCCAGTATAACCGCTACCTGTTGCCACATAACCTGCTCTCTCCCCGTGCAGTTCTTTTCCCGGTTCCTTCCCCCGCTAAGACGGGGTATCAACCGGTACCCTGCTCCTATAATACCCGATTGCCATAACAATAACCAGGATTAACACCGGAACCAGTATTTCAAAGTACGGGATACCGGCCCCTAATTCACGATAAATCACCTTATCTTCGGCCATCATCTGCCCCGCGGTCCAGGCCAGGACTCCTGCTCCCAGATACATAATAAAGGGATACCTGTCCATGAACCTGAGGATAAAGGTGCTGCCCCACATAATTACCGGAACACTGATGGCCAGCCCGAGGATCACCATGAGAACACTTCCATGCGCCGCGCCGGCTATCGCGATTACATTGTCAATGCCCATGATGGCATCAGCCACGATTATTATCTTGATGGCTTCAGCCAGGCTTTTTCCGGTTTCATACCGGACCTTCCTTTCCTCTGACAACAGCTTGATGGCGATCCAGGCCAGCAATATCCCCCCGGTGAACTGTAATAGAGGTATCTTTAACACGTACAAGGCAACACACGTCAGGGCCGCTCGTATTCCCACGGCACCGGCCACCCCCCAGAACATCGCCTTTTTGCGTTGGTCCGGGGGCAGTGCCTTGCTGGCCAGAGCTATGAGAACGGCATTATCACCTCCGAGGACAATATCAATAACCACGATACTCAACAGGGCAACAATAGCTTCCCCGCCGGTCAAAGGCTTCCCTCCTTACGCACTGCTTATAGCCTGATACTTTGTAACCTGCGCACCCGCTCGCTGATCGGCGGGTGGGTACTGAACAACCGCAGCAGAGATTCCCCGGACAAAGGGTTGACAATAAACATATGGGAGGCTGCCGGGTTTACCTGCATAGGAATCTGCTGCGCCGCGCGCTCGAGTTTCAGCAGGGCACTGGCCAAGCCTCCGGCGCGACCTGCGAGCCGGGCACCTGTTTCATCCGCCAGGTATTCTCTTGATCTGGAAATCGCCATCTGGATGATCAGGGCTGCAATCGGGGCAACGATGGCCAGAGCAATGCTGGCCAGAAAACTGCCGGCCCCTTCCCCCTCGTCACTTCTTCCGAAGCCGCCCAGCATTGCCCCCCACTGAATTGCGTTAGCTATTAACGATATAGCGCCAGCAAAAGCAGCGGCTATCGTCCCTATCAAGATGTCCCTGTTCTTTATGTGCGCGATTTCATGGGCCAGTACTCCTTCAATTTCATCCCTATTCAAGACCTGCAAAAGACCTTCGGTTACAGCCACAGCTGAATTGGCCGGGTTACGCCCGGTGGCAAAAGCGTTGGGCTGGGGAGACGGCGTAATGAAGAGGCGAGGCATGGGAAGTCCGGCCCGTTGAGTTATTTTTTTCACTATTTCGTACAGTTCGGGGGCCTCGCGCTCGGATACCGGTTGGGAACCGGTCATGGCAATGACCATTCTATCGCTGAAGTAGTAGCTGAAGAAGTTCATGCCCAGTGAAATGACAAAGAACAGGATGGCCCCGGATGGACCACCGATCTTGTTGCCCAGCAGGACAAGAAGTGCGGACAGCGCTCCCATCAGAGTCCAAACCTTTAACGTATTCATCAATGCTCAACCTCCTTGTGCTTTAATTGAATACCGCTACCGGGAGCAAGCCACAAGTACGAAGCCTGGTAAAAACGTGGCGTAAGGAAAGGAAATGGTTCTCTCCCATGTTTGCACCCCGCTTCCCCTCCCTGCCTGCCTGTTCGGCGGGGCGTTCCTGCCGCAGGTCGAGCCGGGGAAGTCACCTTTCTTTTAACCGGGCTTTCAAATATTCTTATGTGCGTAGCCTGTTCTCCAAGAACCAGGAAATCGTCCATTCCGGGGAAAAAACCGAGCAGCGAAAATAGCAATAAGATGATTACCAGCGTTCCCGTTTTCCGCCTCTTGGCCGTCACCGTCATCACCCTCAAGAACACCAGCCGCCTAGCCGCGCCAGGTAAAAAAAGAGACTTTTGACAGGGCGCCCCTGTCAAAAGTCTCGCTTCGGTCGTTTGCCGCGATAGAACCAGGCTGTACCGCCAGGATGTTGATTCTATCGCCCCTCGCGGGGCAGCTACTCCCTCTTGACTGGTAATATAATATCATGTTTATGCACGTTTGGCAAACGATTGTAGTACGGAGTTGGAAAGAAAATACTTTGAAAAACTACATCTTCCCACAGGCTCTGGACTACCTGCAAAGGCTGGCCGGTAAACGGGGCACCGCCTTACCGGGGAAGAGCTGAAGAATATGGTGGCCACTGCCCTGGAGCAGCAGCATCTGGAGCGGCTGAGGTTATAGGCGGCAGGGGCGAAATCGCGGATGTCCACTGATGGCCACAGATATGGTTTCAGTCGTTGAGTTATGCATGCCTTTCAGGAATTGAGAATTCAGAATGAAGAATTACCTGTTTTTTGGACTCAAAGATACGGATTATCACATAGGCAATCAAGGCCACGACGAAAAACACCAGCAGCATCCAGGCTATTCCGCCCACAGGGTACCGCTGATGGTCCGGTACACCTCGAGTGCCCAGCGGCCCGGGTTTAAGATGATAATCTGCTGAGCTTTGTCGCCCATAGCCTGGGGTGTGATGTATTTTCCCCAATTCCCAGATCCGCACCCCGTTCGAGATACCCACCACATAAATGGCAAATTGCAGGTACCTTCCCCAGGCAAAACTTATGTCTTAGGGGATAAGCCGCTTGAGAATAGCTTCAAGATCTCTCCTTCGTTCTCCCGGTGCTTCATTAAGGGCAGGAATATCAAACGTACCGTCTCGCTCTCGCTCAGTTCTTCACCTCTTGTTATCTTATCCCTCAGATATTCGTATTCTCTTTCCCCGTCCATCCGGTTCAGGTAG
>JAAYAC010000136.1 GCA_012719535.1 Syntrophomonadaceae bacterium
GAATCCCACCTCCTCCTCCATAAGTACACCTTTGCGGAGAGTTGGCCGAGTAGTTCGAAGGCGGTCGACTGCTAATCGATTATACGGGCTAAACCCCGTATCGAGGGTTCGAATCCCTCTCTCTCCGCCATTACTTGCCAACTAAGGCCGTGCGCCCGTAGCTCAGCTGGATAGAGTAACAGACTACGAATCTGGAGGTCGCAGGTTCGAATCCTGCCGGGCGCGCCATATAAATTAAAAGTAGACTCAATAAGTTCAAGGCGATGGCTTTGAACATTACCTCGATTTCGTGCGCCCGTAGCTCAGCAGGATAGAGCAGCGGTTTCCTAAACCGGAGGTCAGGGGTTCGAGTCCCTTCGGGCGCACCATTGACTATCGCAGACTAGAGGTGCTGATCAGGCGAGAAGGTAGGGTCTCCTGCGGCGTTATGCTGCAGGTTTTTGGTTTGTGGGACTCTTAACCTGTTGTGTCGGGTGCTTGCATTTTAGACACAAAATGAAGTCGCCAGAGGGAACAGGGAAGGCATGGTGGTGATACCGGCTGCGCGACGTGGATTACATGCGTTGTGCCTTAGAGCTTGCCCGCAGAGCCTTTCAGTTAGGAGAAGTACCTGTAGGGGCTGTCGTGGTTAAGGACGGGAAGGTTGTGGGCCAGGCCCACAACGAAAAAGAAAAGAGACAGGACGCCACCGCCCATGCCGAAATCCTGGCTATTCAGAGGGCATCGCAGGCGCTTGGTACCTGGAGATTGCACGATGCGGTCCTGTATTCGACCATCGAACCGTGTCCCATGTGTGCCGGGGCCATCATCCAGGCGCGCATAAAGCGGGTGGTGTTCGGAGCCCGCGACTTAAAAGCAGGGGCCGGTGGTTCGTTAATAAACCTCCTCGACTTTCCCGGGCTCAATCACAAAGTGGAAGTGACTGAGGGGGTCCTGGAGCAAGAATGCACTGAGCTGATGACCGGTTTTTTTCGTGAGTTACGGAGAGGTGGCTGAGTGGACTAAGGCGCTCGACTCGAAATCGAGTGGGCTGTGATGAGCGGTCCCGTGGGTTCGAATCCCACCCTCTCCGCCATATAGCCATATATAAGGATTTGCTTGGGGTATTGCGTCTGAAGCGATACCCCTTTTTAATTGTGTGCCCGGCATGGGCCGAAGGCTTACGGGTGAAAGTCCCAAACGGCGAAGGTAGCAGTAGCTGTTAGCTTGAGATAACAGTGTCTGTGCTATCATCTTTTCTTAGTTCCTTTTTATTGAAATCGACACCGCGATTGTGGGCCATTACTTGCAGGCAATCCAGGTAATCCGGTCCTTGTAAAGATCTTCAGGTAAGCGAATAACATCTGTCAGTCAAATAAGTCGCCAAATATCTCCATCAAAGGATGCCGCTTCTTACCGTGTCTGTATCCTTGGTGATGTTCACCCCGGTAATGTTTATCATACTGCCTGTAATAGCGGTCGTCGCTGTGGTATTTCTCGTAATCCTGCCGGCGAGGTATAACCCTTTCCATTTCACCTTCGAAATCCCTGGCCAGGGTGAGGATTTTCTGCAGTTCCCCCTGGTCAAGCCATATACCCCGGCATTCTGGGCAGACATCAATAAGCACTCCGTATTTAGGGATTTCCTGCAAAGGACTGCGGCAAATAGGACAATCTTTCATGACCAACCTCCTCTCAGTCTTACCAATATTATACTATATGATACATTTCCCCACCAAACCGGCTGCCATGATCGACTGTGTCAAGATTCAGTAGGTGACACTCCCGAACTTGTTTTTATATGCATCAACCTTACGCTCCGTGAGGAAGCGATGAGGTCAATGGCCGGAGAACATTTCTAATCCACATCTGGCCTTGGTCTGGGCCCACCAGCGCCGGGATGGTGGCTTGCAGCCAAGTCCCTTCGTCATGGCAGGCTTTCGGTCTCGGAGCCTTTTCAACCTTTGCCAGGGCTTTGGCAAGCATCTCTCGCTGGAACACGGGTTTAGTTCCATCCTCAAATCCTCAATGGCCTGGATTACGACATGAAGAAACCGGACCGGGTGAAGGTAACACCGGAGGCCTTGAACTGAAGCGGGTAAACCGGATCCGCGAGGGTTATGAAGGTAATGAGGTACGGTGAAGCAGGCGGCCCAGGAACGGGGTGTAAAGGGTGATGGCCCCTTCGGGGCATACCTCCTGACAGCAGTAACAACGGATACAGCGGTCATACTGGTAAGCGGGGGTAGCCTGCTTGTCGGGGTCAGTCCAGTCTACCGCCGGCGGCTTCACCGGGCACATCTGGATACAGGTCCCGCATCGCGTGCAAACCTTCTCCGCGATCGTGGGACGGGGGACCACAGCATTCCGCAAATACCGGCTGCCTCTCCCAGCCAGGGCTGTTCTCGTTTTGGCGGCGTCAAAGTCCCGAACAACCAGGTCCTGCCGTGAATCACCGATTATTTCCAGGTCTCCTTCGTGATAGCTACCCAGGCCGAATTCCTGGCCATACTTCACGGTCAGCACTTGTCCCGGGTTCAGGCCTATTAACCGGCAGGCGGTAGCATCGAGGGCCACCGCATCGGTTGACATCAGGATAAAGCCGAGCTTCTTGGGGCGCCCGTTTTGAGGACCATTTCCCTCCATAGCTATGACGGCATCCATGACAAACAGCCGGGGAGACAGCAAGCGGGTCAGGTCCACCAGCATACGGGCAAAATCTTCCGGCTGAGGAAGACGGAGATGAAACTCCCCTTTGAGGGGACCCGGTATGCACCCGAATTGGTTTTTGACCGCTCCAGTGATGGTCATCAACCCGTGGGTTTTCAGTTTGGGCAGGCTGACCAGGCCGTCACTGGCCAGAACGCCGTTGGCAATCGTAAACTTCTTGTTCTGTGAACCGTGAGGAAAGTCTACGTCCCTTCCCTGTCGGAAATCTGCCAGTTCCAGACCCAACTCTTCGGCAACCGCCATGATGCCGGCCTTGCGGGCCACGCGTTCAGGGTTTCCCAGGGCTGGAGAATCGCCGTACGTAACTACTGCCCCGGCCTCCAGCAGAGCTTCGGCTACCGCCCGGAAAACGGCCGGGTGGGTGGTCACGCACTTTTCGGGCGGCTGGGCAGACAGTAAGTTTGGCTTAAGAAGTATTTTTTCGCCCTCGGCTACCCAGACCCGACAACCTCCGAGCAGTTCCAACCCGCGGCCGACAGCCTTTTTCACTGATGAATAGTCATATGAATCACACTTAATGAGGACTACTTTTGCCAACCGGTTCCCCCCTGCAACTCAGTGGTCTGGGAATAAAGCTGCTGCTCCACATAATTATAATAACGTTTTACTGGCCAGTTCCCTAAACAGAAGTAACCCGGTAGAGACAAGCCGGGTCAACTCGTCAAGAGTCCGCCGGTGAACCTAAAACTTCACCGGAACCCGTACCTTGTCCAACTCAGAACCGTCTTTGGGGCTGTGCCAGAGGACTTCGAGGTAGCCCTGGTCGGAAACAGGCTTGGTAAACTCCAGGGTAGTCTCAAAGAATCCCCGCTCCGGAGCACCGGCGGTAGCGGTGGTGAAGGTTTCTGCCAGTTTTTCCCCTTCACGGGTGAGCAAACGGATGTTTACCGCAGCCTCGAACACGCGGGCTGTTCCGGTTACTTGCAACGGGCTGGTGACTTTGGCTCCTGGCCGGGGCGAGGTCACCCAGATGGTTGGTTCCCAGACCGCGGAGAGATCTCGCCGGAACGGTTGTTCATACAGTCCAACGTGTCCCCACCAGTTCAGAGCCTGTTCATCAACTTTTCCTTCAACAGTAAAAGTTACCCGGTTGATACCGGGGAACTCGGTGAGGGTATTCACAACGCTCTGGATACCCAAAGCCTCCCCCTCGCTACCCACGTTGGCTTTCAGGACTTCGCGGGAAAAGTCGACGGTGGCCAAGCCGTCTTCTACCTTCAGCCCTTTTATCTTAGTGCCGAGCGGCAAAACTGGCGCCGCTCCCGGGGTAGTGGGAACGCCGTGAATGAGCTCTTCCAGTGCGGCTATCCGTGCATCCTTATCGGTCTTGACTTTATGAACTTCGCGAACCAGGTAGGCGTCCTGGGGTCCAAACTTGAGGTAATAAACCGCCACTTGTTTTTCCATTAGGGGTTGCTCGTTTTTGGTCGGGGGTTCTTTGTCGGCGACCTGCCTTTGACAGCTAATTCCTCCCAGGCAAAGCAGAAGTATGAGGAGAACTAATAATCTCCTGTTACCTTTGTGCACTGTAACACCGCCTTCCTAAAGTGTCGGGAACCTTTCCCATATTTCACAATTACAGTATACCAGCAAACATGTCCCCAGGGAAACTGAAGACAGGGCTTAATGTATAGTGTGGCTTTTCTGGCCAAAGTAGCATCCAGTTTGGGAAAGAAGAAATAAAGCTGAAGTAGGCGTATCCTTTTGTTTTCTTTATCTAACGCACGGCGGAGAAAGTGGGTGAGGACGATGGGCCCTAACGAGATCCGGAGCGCGGGAATCGAAGCAGATTGGAGGTTGTGAGCGATGAACCTGCAAGGCGGAAAGCAAACCGTAAATTGTAAGTGGATGCAGTAAGAACAGACTCCTGCGGTAAAACAGGAGTCTGTTCTTTCATTTCCAACGGTGGGGAGCATTGGTTCGGTTGCGATCATCGAGGAGTATCGAGGCGTGAACGCTTAACTGAAACTGAACCGGCAAGCCGGAAAAGATCATAAGAAAGTGGACTACTCATTTCTCGGCACCGAAAACCTTTTGCTACATGGTCTGCAGAGTACTGTTTTGAATGATTTCAAAGGCTTCAGCAGCAGAGACTACAGATCTTATTTCTCCACGGTCCATGACTGCGAAACTGTCTGCCATTAATTCAGATTCTTCGTGATCATGGGTAACGTAAAGCACAGGTATCTGGAATTCCTTTAAAACTTGGCGGAAATCAGGCAGCATTTTTTTCCTTACGACAATATCCATTCCGCTCAGCGGTTCATCCATAAGCAAGATGTGCGGCTGGGGTACCAGTGCCCGAGCCAAAGAAACCCGGCTCCTATATCCCCCGCTCAGTTCGCGCGGCTGCTTCCGCAAAATATCGCTCAGAGCCAGCATCTCGACTACCTTCTCATAAACGGCCTTGGATGCTTTTTTGTTTTTCCTAACCCCATAAAGGATATTTTTCTCCACGTTCAGGTGTTGAAACAGAGCGGGATACTGGGGAACGTAACCCACATTCCGCTGCTCCGGGGGCAGCCTGGTCATATCTTTCCCGTTTATAAAGACCTCACCCCGCTCTGCCTGAACGATGCCGGCGATGATCTTTAAAAAGGTAGATTTGCCGCTGCCATTAATACCGATAAGAGCTTTAATTTCCGAATTCAAGTCAAGGCCTGCATTACGCAGTACGATTTCACGGCCGTACCGTTTATATATCCCGCTAGCTTTCAGCATAGCGATTCCTCCTAACACTAAGCGCCCCTACGATTAGACAAGATAAAGCCACGCAAAACACAGCTGCTGTTACTGCCATATCAAGCTCTCCCACTTCCACCTTGGTAAAAACATAGGATGCCAAGACCTGGGTTCGGGCAGGAAGATTTCCGCCAAACATGATGACAGCGGCAAACTCGCTGATCGAACGAGAAAAACCCAAAACAAAGCCGGAGAACAGGGATTCTCCCATCAAGGGGAGGACCACCTTAAAGTAGGCCTGTACAGGGTTGTCCCCCAGCGTCCGCGCAACGTCAATTACTTCCGGTTCCATCTGATCGACGCCCGATATCAGGGCCCGGGCAGCCATGGAGTAAGAAACGAAAAACATGGCCAAAATGACCGCGAACAAGGTAAACGCAGCACCCGTCTCGCCCAGAAAGCCCATGGTTTTTCTCCCAAATGCCAGCAGTAAAGCCAACCCGGCAACGGTGTGAGGCAGTGCAATCGGCAGATCGTTAAACAGGTTAGCCAATTTGTAGATCAACGACTGCCGGTGAAAAAGGTGATAATAGGCAAACCCTACAGCAACTACCAAGGCCATCCCGGCCGCCAAAGCAGCGGCCAGGACGGTGTTTTTCACACTGGCCCAAAAAAAGGGGTCGGTCATAGTTTTCCGGATGCCTTCCACATCCAGGTTGACCACCAGCGCCAAGATCGGGAAGACAATCAGAAGCAGAAACAACGGCAGGAATAAGGCATGAATTACGTTCCTACTCATAAGCCTCCCATCCGTATTGTTCAAAGATGTTTATGTTCTTCAATGCGTGTTGGGCGAAGGCCTTGGCCAGTTCAGTTTGGCCGCCCTTGATAACAGCCGAGCCGAAGACAATTTCGCCGGTGTATTTCTGGTCAATCACTTCCCTTGGTTGTAATCCATTCGCTTTGGCCACACTGGCGAATACCAGTCCAGCATCCACCTGATCCTTCTTAACCATGATGATTACCTGGTTCACAGTAGAAGGCTGGGCTTTGATGTTGGGAGATACTTTATCCCATAATCCCAGGCTGGTGAGTGCTTTTTTAGCGTACACCCCGACCGGAGCTTGAGGGTCGGCAATTACCAAGGTGACCCCGGATTTGGCCAAGTCGTCCATTTTGCTAACCTTACTCTGGCCGGTCTCAGAAGCTATCAGCACCAGATTATCCTTTAAGAACTTTTGTCCTTCTGCCAACTTACCGATCTGTTTAACCTTATCGATATACATCCAGTCCGCCGAATAATACAGGTCACACGGCTGGCCCTGCTCTATCTGAGCATAGAGCCCGCCCGAAGAACTGTAGTTTGCAGCAACCTGTGCTCCCGTTTCTTCCTTAAAAGATTGAATGACCTGGTCCATAGGCTTCTGCAGCCCGGCAGCAGCAAACAGGTTAAGGGTTTGCCCTTCAAAGGCTTTTTTCTCTGGACCCGCTGTACTGGTTGTAGATTCTTTGTTGCCACATCCGGCTGCGGCCATCAGACTCACAAACAAGGCCAGCATTGTTAGAAAGCTGATGGATTTTTTCGTCTTTTTCACTTTTACGTTTTCCCTCCTCGAATTTACTGTTCAACAAATGTTATAAACCGTAGTCCGCTGTACCCCTCCTTCCCGCACCAAAATATAAAGGCCTGGTGGAAATGAGACCAGGCCTCTCTTTCAGGCAAACGCAAGTGAGCCTTGGGCGAGCACAGCAAGCCTTCTCCTTTCCACACCGGGAGGCACAGCCGTTTCCCGCTGTACCCTATCGGCCGAAAGCCCATGGGAAAAACCGGTAGGTCTAACGGCTCGGAGAGAATATGAACATATGTTGGCTTACTTCGACACGAATCTGCTAATTCCTCCTGAACACAAATTTTTTGGACAATCCCAAATGTATTCGTCGACAAAAGGTTGGCTATCGTGGCAGGCAGAACACCCTTTCCAGGTGAAGAAGACAGGGACTTACGTACAGGTTGATTGGACAGGCGAGAGTCGCCTTCAAATGCCTTTTCTGGCGGCTTCCACAGCGACCGGCTATGATTATCAAAGAATCCTTGCAATTAACTGAAAAACAAGGTAAAATCGATTAAGTCAGAGGAAGTCGCTTAACAAACCACAACTGCATAGGTGATTGAAACGAGCATGTTGGCACGCGGAGAGATGGCTGAGTGGTCGAAGGCGCTCGACTGGAAATCGAGTAGGCGGGCCTAAACCTGCCTCGAGGGTTCAAATCCCTCTCTCTCCGCCATAAAGGATTATCAAGGGGTGTTGGGCCCCTTTTTTATTTGGGGAAGCTGTGAAAACGGGCACAAAGGCGGCGCTCGATGCCGCGGTGTGCCATTTTAGTGCCGAAACGGTGCGGCACCCAGCGGCAAACGCTGTCGAGCGCGGTATGTGACGGGGGACCGAAAGAGTGTTTTTGTCATTTTCAGGTGCCCTGGGTTGGGGACCTGCGGGA
>JAAYAC010000137.1 GCA_012719535.1 Syntrophomonadaceae bacterium
CGTTCCTGGTGCCTTTGTTTGCTCCAAAAGCACATTCAACAGGAACGTCTTTCCTTTCTTTAAGCTATGGCCATTATATCCAGCAATTCCCCGTCAGGCAATTCCGTCAGCTTTTGGTCATTTTAGAATGGCTGTAACAAGGTAGTACCATGTTTGGAGTTGTGGAAGAGATAAAGGTCGGCGTAAAGAGCCAGGTAGTAATTCCCGCCCGCATTCGCGAAGAGGCCAAGGTGGCCCCTGGTGATGTCTTGATCATGACAAGTGACAGAAATGGACGCATTTCTATTATGAAAAAGCCGCAGGACTGGGCAACGGCTGCGCTCGGGTGTTGTAAAGGCGTATGGGGTGATAAACCACTCGAATATATGAAAAATGAGCGTGAAACAGCGTGGGAATAAAAATTGATGAAAAGCGTATTGCGCTGAACACCAACGTATTTATCGCCCTCTTCGCACACGAACCGTTGGGCGAAAAAGTAGTTCCCATCATTGATGCTGCGGCTAATCAGGGAAGGTTGGAGCTGGTTGCCTCCGTGCTGGCTTTTGCAGAGTGTTCGGTCAAACCATATCAAGAAGGTAACTGGGCTGCACTGGACCAGATTAAGTTGATGTTTCAGATGCCCAATTTAACTATCTACCCGGTTGACGACCGCGTTGCGGAGGAAGCCGCCCGGCTTCGAGCAGTCTACAATTTCAAAATGCCTGATGCTATTCACCTGGCAACCGCAATAATCCATCAAGCAGAGGTATTCTTGACTAACGATCATCGCCTCACCTCAATTAAAGAAATACTCGTAAAGAGGTTGGAAGATCTCTAGGGGATAACTCGCGATAGGTCACTTATGATACGGTTCACCTCATCGTAAGCAAAACGCCTGGGGTCCTTGGGGGAAGAGGCCTCCACCAGCGGCCGGGCCAAATTCTCTGCCTTGAAGAAACGATAATGGTAGGAAACCTCCGAACACAGGACAAGGCCCTGTTTAACCATCTGGTCGTAAAGCAGCATTAAGTTGAGGCCCGGGTTAAGAATTTGAATTACCAGGCTATGGAAGCAGCATCCTGATACTCACACGTTAAATGTTTTCTTCATAAGTATAATTTAGGTATTCGGACTGCCATTACCTTCATGATCAGAACAGTTACACCGGGATAATCTCTCTTGTACTGCCCCGTAAACGATATGTGGGTCCCTGTGAGCCTATAAAGACTTCACACAAACACCTTCTGGGTAGTTTGTTTTGCCAGCTTCTTATTAGTCAGTGTTCCGGCTTTGATATGGTACTCTATTCGGCGCTGGCGGCAAAAAGCTATTAACTCTTGACCCAGTTGATTATAGAATTCATTCCGTCGCGGATAACGGGTAATAAGGGGATTATAGTTCAAACGGCCAAAAACAATTCTATCCACAAATGCAACTGCTTCCAGGATTGCATTAAGAACCTGGTCAACGATGTTTGGAGTGGCAAAGGAGGGCATCCTTTGGTCAAAGTAGTAGAGGAATAGCTACACGTTGCAGCTCTTCCAACAGTTCCAACGTCAGGCCTGATACCTCTTCATAGCCATACATAAACGGATCGGTGGTAAAGCAAAAATGTACCGACCTAATTCTCTTTTTACGGCCAGGCAACTCGGAGCGGAGCAGTTCCGGCGCGTTTTCCACCAGTCGCGGCTGCAACCACTCTTCGTAGGAATGGATCTTCCCGAATCGTCTAGCCATCATCATAAGCGTAGCAGGGATAACGACGCCCGTGCGCACAACCCTGGACGTGGTTGATGCAGTAATCTCCATATACCACCCCGATCTGGTAAAGCAAGGATTTTCTCCTGATGTACCCGGCTGTTTTCAACATATCAACCCGCTCACGTCATCTATTTGAGTCAAAGTTTATGCACCCAGCCTATACCACCGTTACAGAAGCAACTTCTTCTCCCATATATCCTTGTCTTCCACGCTCGGCACTGCCAGAACTAGTATTTTTCGAGGTCTGGTGATAGCTACATATACAATCCTTATTTCCTCCTTTTCTTTGTCCTTCAGTTCTTTAGGCTCTGCATTTAACAGCCTTGCATATTTTGAGTGTTTCCCTGCCTTTGATGTAAGGAACAGTAGCACTGCATCAAAGGTTTCTCCTTTAACAGAGTGTACGGTTCCAAAACGATACGATACCCCAGGGTCCACCGGCAATTCCCCTGCAAACAGCTCAGCAAAGCTGACATTCGCCCTGGATTCATCCACGCTTAAAGCAAACTTCTTCATTTGGGTCTTAATTCCCATATGTTCCATACTTATGAGTATCTTGCGGTAACAACGTAACACATCAGGACTAGTATTGACTGCCTTAATCCATTGTGCCAGAGAGTTTTCTGGTGTGGGCAACGTGTTCACAAATCGGAAGACCATGTTGCGCCAGTGGACATATCCCATCTTATCTGTCAGTTCCCTAAGTTCCCGAGTGGAACAGAATTCTTTTCCCAATATGTATTTATAAAGAGCTCTCTCAATCTTCCTAAGACCTTCTTTATGCTCAGAACTGTCGTATGTATACTTATATTTGGCCTCGGCAAAGTCGCGGGTTACCAAAGAACTCGGCAACCAGGGCTGCCTCTTATGGTCCAAAGCCGGTACCCCGTTAACTGAGGACGCAAATGACCTGCTGCGGTACAAAACCGCTACCTGTTCCGGGCTCACGGTAACGCCGTGCTTTTGACAGAGGTTTAGAAAATCCTTAATGGCTACGCTTACAGAGTCTTTTGAATACGTAATTATTCGGGGACGCAAACCAAACTCGCTAACGCTTGGATTTACTGCTGTGCACGGAGAGGTCCATTTTTCAGACAAGGTATAAGTGCAATTGCAGATAGATTGGGAACTACGCCAGTTTTCGCTCAGAATCGTTGAGTTTCGTTCCCATGCTCGAAATTTGCCGTTAAACAATTCTGGTTTGGCTTGTCTCCACTCAAAAATGGCTTGGTCGGGGTCACCCACCAGCATGACATCTTTTAGACCATTATCCATCAGGAGGTCAATAATGCGCATCTGGATTTCAGAGGTATCCTGAGCTTCATCTATGATTAATTCAGGAAACCGATAAACAAGGGCTTTGGCAATGTGGGGGTATTTCTCCAGTACTTTCATGGCCACATAATCCGCATCTTGCTGAGTAGCATAGCCCTTTTCCCAGCATATTTTCTTGATCGTCTTTATTCTTGTTATGTTCCCATTTTCACTTCCGTCTCGATTTGTAGGTTTCCATCTGAAATGAAATAGGCTGGCGTCAACGGTTTGGATGAGATTGTCTTCAACATCATAACTTGTCTTGTCAAAGTATTGCACATAATCGTAATCATGCTTCATATACGCACTCCAACGTCCATGAGGTTCACCTACTAGAACGGGTCGGGAACTACAATTCATTATCAGGTGTCCAAAAGGGAGAAAAATGAATTGATTAATGAAGCTATCTATAGTGCCCAAGAAGTGGGGGTATCGAAGAGGGCTAGCGAACGAAGTTTCCAACTTCTTCGCTATTTCCGCACAGGCAACATTGGTAAAAGAAAGCGCTGCAATTCCCTGATGATTCAAGTGCCAATTGTCCATACGGTAGGCTAATCTTGCCGCCACCGTAAAGGTCTTACCGCTACCTGGGCAAGCGCGGACCGCAAAACATCCATGCTTATGGAACACGATTTCTTGTTGTTGTAAGGAAAGGTTTTTAAACATAAGGTTCCTCCGTTTGTTGCTTAACCACCCAGCGAATGGCCCTAGCTATGTACTCGGGCACTACAAAGGTCTTCCTCGACTCCGGATCACCTTCAAGCCTGACGGCCAAACGATGTGCAAGTTCTGACTTGGCTTTATTGTCCCTTACCTTGTCCACAAAATTCCGAGCAAACTCGGGTATGGAGTCGCCTTCATCAATGGTTGCAACTGCTCGAGGATACATATCCCTAAATGTCTCCATAAGAACTTCCCGGTTCTCCTCGCCGGCGATAAACAATTCATATTCAAATGTGCGCTCGGCCAGTTCCACCTTAACCAGGCCTGTTTCCAAGGCTTTAGCTTTCGCAGCCCGCAAGGATATTTCACCGCTTTCGGCGCTACGATCGTTATCCGTGACGATCGCGCACGGTATGTTCAGTCTGGTGGTATCATCTTCCCCATTGAACAGCCTGGCAAAGTGTTCAAAGGCTACCCCACCAACGTTTACTATTTCTACTCCATGTTTATTGAGGTCGTATTCCTGTTCTGTGGAACCAATCATCCGTGAAAAAACGGGGAGCAGCAGGGCCTCAGAAATGCCTTCCACCAATACCACTCCGTTGGCAAAGAACAGCTGTGATTTGGTAACGTCAAGAAATTTCGATAAGTACCTCTTGTTGTCATCGGTGAGGTTTGACTGCGCCAAGGACAGGGCTCTGATTTGTTGGTCCTGTAAGTAGAGTACGATGGTATCATCCAACTTCGCCTTGGCGGTAAGAGTAGGAGAGTGCGAAGTAACGAAAACCTGAAATCCACTCTGGAGTTCGCTCAGATAATTGAAAAAGATGTTCTGTAACTGTGGATGCAGGTGAGCCTCAGGCTCTTCGATCAAAAGGGCCATAAAACTATCCGGATCAACTTCCCGGCGGTTCTTCAAGTCTCCTAATATGGTAGCGGCATAAATTAAATTGTTGTATCCAAGACCATTTTGAAAAACATCCAAATAACGTTGCTTCCCCGAGTCTTCTCCTATAACGGCGCCCATATATACCGGGAACTGGATTCTCAGGTTGTCAACGATTTTCCTAAACTCAAAGGGAAGAAAGTCTATATGGATCTCTTGCTCTTTGCCGGGTATCATAGTATGGACAAGATGTTCCTCAATTTTCTCCTTTCCTCCCCGAATCAGGTTCTTCCAGTCTTGGTCTCCGTTTAAAAGGTCTTTTAGTTCCCCCGCCATGCGAGCACGCTCACTGTCATCTATAATCTTGCCATTTGCATCACGCATCAACGTCGCGTAGAGTTCGCCCAGGCGGTTACCTCTCCCTGGTCGCAAAAACCTTTCTGCATCTCGCAGCGGTGCCAAATATACGTAGTAAAACATACCCAGTATCTCTGGCGTCACCTGCTGCCCCTCGTTTTCTCCACCCCAGACGCGCCACCGGATTTTCTCTATCCCCTTCTTCTCCTCCAAAAAATATTTGAAATGCATCTGTAATTCCAGACAGTCTTCTTTCTGGACAAGCAGTTCATAGAATACTCCCGCCTCTTCAGGCCGCTCGATATAAAAGCTGAGATGAAACTCTATTCGTGGTACAGCTTGGTCAGGGTTTGCCCTGTCAATATAAAAGTCACTTCTTCTTACAGAGATTTCCCGGTTTAGGCTACCATAGCCTAGACAGATACGCAGCGCATCGATAACGGCAGATTTCCCACTGTTGTTTTCCCCGATGAGAATGTTCAAGCCTTGTTTAAAAGAAAGGTCTAGTTGTCTAATTCCCCTGAAATTACGGATTTGTAGAAGCTTCAAAAACAAACCTGCCCCCCCTTTCTCACACGAGGGCCCACACCGTCAACCTGGCATATAACACATATCGTTACTTGGACCAGAACCTGTAACGTCAATGTACTCTAATCAGAGCATTACGTCTCGACTCTGATGCGGTAACTCCCCTTTTACGGTTATCGGATAGGGTATATCAACATTTATAAGTTCTCGCTTAATCCGAAGAGTGATAATATCGGTTATGAATCTCCACAGAAATACTAACATCACAACACCATTGATCAACACGAGAACACTATGCCTAATTATCTGTACGCCCTTTGGATTAAGCTGAAATACTTCAACAAAGCCGGGTAGTCGGTTGGCCCCTCCGAATATATAGGTATACCCCACCAATATCCACGCCCACACTATTCCACTACTCCATATATCGTAAGTTGCTTCGGCCCAGCCAAACGGAAGTAAAGCTTCAGATACCGTCTGTCTCCTAAATATGTCTTCGAGCTTAGAAATGATTAAACAAAGCAAAAAGAGGATAAACCCTGCAATCCCGTAGAAATACATACCCAGGCTCAGGACTTTTAGAATTACTAGCGTATCAGGGAGAATTGTTCTGAATAACGCAAGTGATTTGACCTGAGTAATTGCCCCAGGTTCGAACAGCTTGATAGCGAATAGTATCAGCAAGATCTTAACAGCTGACTCCGGTTCCTTAATCGTCTTGAACAGCTCCACTAACTGAAGCATGCCGTCTCCCTCCAATCACAATCTACTTGACCCTTGGGAATCCAGATGCAGGGGCTCAACTTTCCGTTTACCTAAACAGATGGGCGCTTTTCTTGCGCATTATGAGCGTGACAACAAAACTCATTTTTCTCACCTCTACCCATAGCAAACAGCTTGTCGATGTAGCGGTCACGGTCGTCAGTCATGAAGAGGACGTGCATTTTTCCCAGATCCTCACGGGAGATGCCCCAGTTCAGTTGCGGGTAGGGGGTCCAGGAGAGGATGAAGCTGTTCAGTATTATTTCGGTATCCCCCAGCCGTCCTTCCACTTCTTTGATGCGCTCGAAGAAGCGGACCTTCATAAGCTCATCTCCTATGTTCAAAGTTCAAACGACTTTGCATCGGATAGTAACCAGCGGGGTGCTTTCCGTTTTCTGTTGCAGCCGTTTTTCCAGCGTTTCCACCAGGCGGTCGCGTTTCTCGGCCGCTTCATCCTCAACCGCAAACACTCTTTCCCGCAACCGGCGTTTTTTGCGTTCGAGGCGGGCAATATCCTCCTGCAGCCGGTACTGTTTTAGTACCCCGCCCCTGGTGGTTAGCTTGCATTCCCGGAACCAATTTCCAGTTTAGAATTGTTTTCGCCCTAATCATCATTTTCCCTGCTGCAGTTGGTCAATTCATGTCATCAGTAGCACAGATGAGAGCATAAACAGAGTCCCAATCGGTTGCTGGTCGGAAACATATACCGTTATAATGGAGACAAGGAGGGAATGAGAAACTGGATACCAGAATAACCCGCCAGAAAAACGACATAATCCTTAAGGCCACGGCTGAAGCCTTCCGCGGGCAGACGCTGGA
>JAAYAC010000138.1 GCA_012719535.1 Syntrophomonadaceae bacterium
CAACAAGTATCCTGAGCAACAGGTCTGGTCCGGATCCATGACCACGTTGATTCCCAGTATTTTCATGACCTCTTTGATGGCGTTTTCCGTCCCCGGGTACTCCATGCTCCCCGTACAACTCCGGAACAAGAAAATCGTATCGGGCACCACGGGTATGCGCTCTTCGACGGGGACTACCCGTTGCTCACTCATGGCTTATCCTCCCCTCCCGGTAGGTGAAAACCACTGGCCTTTCAGCTTCTTCGTCCAAGGCCTCCAACCAGGCCGTAGTCCCGGTCAAATCAAACAATGCCTGGTATTCCTTTTGGGCCCGCTCCGATATTTCCGGCCAGGGAGTCATACCTGCCTGGCTTCTTACCTGCATAATCCGTTCCCTTCCCTTGGCCCCCGGCGTAAAGGTCATAGCCTCTTCCCTGGCCTTGAGGGCAAACCGTTTGAACGGCAGAACATACTTGAACCCGTAGTTATTCTCGATCGCCTTATAGCGAAGTTGCATCATTAACAAAGGGAAATGTATATCCATAGGGCAGGACTGGTAGCAGTTGGCACACCAGAAACAGCGCCAGATTTCTTCGCTCTTAAGCAGCCTCCCCGCATTTCCCATCACTATGTCACGGATTATCTGTCGGGAATTGTATGACGGGGTTATGGCCGCTACCGGGCAATTACCTACACATTTGCCGCAGGCCAGGCATGCCTCCAGGTTGCCTACCAGACCGAACTGGTCCACCTGCTCTGCAAATCCTTCCACCCATTCCTTATCCTTCTCCCGAGGCATCCAACCATCTCTCCTTTTCACCCTGGCTTACCAGGCTCACCTGCTATTCGTACTTGCAAAATTCATACCAACTTGCCAACACCGGTAAATCGCCGCCTGTCAGCCCGGCGCCGAAAACAAAAGTGTCAGTTTCTTGCATCGTGTACAAGAAACTGACACTTGTTAGCTCCCATCTTTTTGAGTCTGGTTAGTTCCTAATCGGTTATGCCGGCAATGCCTAGGCTTCTTAACTTGTAGTATAGCGTGCTACGGGGTATCCCCAGCAGCTCCGCCGCCCGCGTCTTGTTATAATGGCAGTCTTCCAGGGCCTTGACAATAATCTCCTTCTCGGTTCTTACCATCACATCGTCCAGACCTTCGTCCTTCAGATCTGCCACATTTTTAGGAATACCGGGCGACCTGGTCTTCGTCCCGGCTGTAAGTGTCTCCAACACCCCGGCCTCAGCCAGGGATTTGAGAGTAATGTAATCATCCTCCATCAAGATGATTATGCTTTCCAGAACATTGTGCAGCTGGCGGACATTACCCGGCCAATCATAATTCAAGAAAACCTCCAGGGCATCCCGGGCGATGCCTCTCACCTGGCGTTCATACAAGCACCCCAGTTCCTTGACAAACCGGTCAACCAGGCCCGGAATATCTTCCTTTCGCGCGTGTAAGGGTGGAATTTCAAAAGTGACCACGTTCAGCCGGTAGAACAGGTCCTCGCGGAACCGGTTCTGGGCCACCAGTTGGTGAAGGTCACGGTTGGTAGCCGCAATCAGCCGCACGTCCACCTCTATAGGAGTAGTCCCCCCGACGCGGTAAAACCTCCGTTCCTGAATAACCCGTAAGAGCTTGGCCTGCATCTCCAGGGGCAGTTCCCCCACCTCATCCAGAAAAAGCGTTCCCCCATGAGCTAGTTCAAACTTGCCAGGCTTGCCCTCTCTTTTTCCTCCGGTAAAGGCTCCCGGATCATAACCAAACATCTCGCTCTCAAAAAGGCTTTCCGGAATGGCACTACAGTTCACTTCAACAAACGGCCGGTGACGGCGTTTGCTGTTCCGATAGATGACATGGGCCAGAAGTTCCTTGCCGGTTCCGCTCTCCCCCTGGATCAACACGGTGGCGTCGGTCGTGGCCACCCTCTTGGCTTGCTGCAAGATGCGTTTGGTTACTTCGTTGACAGTATAGAATGGCTCATATATCTCCTCTTCAGAACGCTTTACTCTGTGTTCCAAACGCCTGACCCTGCTGGTGGCCTGGTCCAATTTTTCCAGCAAAGACTTCGTCGTGCTGACATCCTGCGTGGTGCAAACGGCGCCAATTGTCTCTCCATCCGGAGTTACGACTGGAACCGCGTTGCGTATGGCCAGTACACCTTCGCGCACCTGGCACAACACATTGCGGATAGGTTCACCGGTGACTATGACCTTCAGTATAATGTCGTTCGGAAAAAAGTGCGCCAGCTTTCTTCCTACTATATCCTCGGCTTTAATGCCAAACAGCTTTTCCGCAGCGTCGTTCCAAAAACTCACTACCCCGTTGCAGTCCACCACCTGAATAGCCTCGGTAATATTTTCCATGACTGCATACATGTGCCGTCCGAGCATCTCCAGCTTGCCGGAAAAACCGTTGCACACGTCGCGGGCGGTAAGCAGACCTACTATGCCACCTTCATCGTCCAAGACCGGAAGCCGTCCGATCTTGTGCCAGCGCATTACGTCGCGGGCCTTGGCGAGTTCCTCGTAACAGGAAGTGGTAATGACTTCTCTACGGCAGATTTCGGCAATCGGCCTGTTCTGGGGCACTCCCTCGGACAGCGCGCGCACCAAATGCTCACGCGTTGCCAGCCCTACCAACTCATGGCGTTGGTCAACAACCACCACTTCCTCCCACTGGTTTGCCAGCATTGAGTTAATAACTTCCTCCAGCGTAGTATCCCGGCTTACCGACCCGAACTCCCGGCTCATGGCTTCGCCAACCTTGATATCAGTAATCCGCATGTCAGGCATCCAGATCCCTCCTACCCGGCTTCCCCAACGACTATGTACCGCTAGTGCCAGAGCTTCATTGAAAAGCAAACGGGCTCAAGGCCCGTCCATCATAATCATACTATGATCAACACAGCACATATCAAATACTGCTCGGCTATCAAATACTGCTCGACGCGGTTCACCAAGTTAGAATCCCACCCCTTGTGAATAAATTCTCTAATCATAATCTATCACACTCGCCAAAAGCAGTCAATTAGCAATAACCCCCAGGAAGCAAGGGGACGAGCTTTTTGCTTCCCGATTTAATTTCGCAAGGAAGCAAGAAGATCGTCCCCTTGCTTCCTATTTGTTTTCCTTTTCCCAAATTCTCCGGGCCACTTCCCAGTAATTCTCAAGCACCATCTTTACCGTTTCCGGTTCCATACCGCACTGTAACGCCTTTTCTACAACCTCGCTCCATTCTGTCGCGGCACAACACCAGGTTGATATGTACTGGCGGTAAAGCAAGTAAGGTGGCGGCTGTTTTTTAAGAAGAGCCACCATTATTCCGCAGATACCGGGTTCTGCTCCCAGGGGAATATCCATAACATCGGGATGAGCCGCCCTGAGAACCAGCTTTTCACCTTCGCGGGAAAAGTACTTCAGGGCAATTTCGGAAAAACCTCCGGGTACGTCCTGTAAAACCACCACAATGTCTCCGGGATTTGCCTGAACAGCCGTCCGGCAGATAGCATAGTCACCCTGACAAATACCTACTCCCATCAGGCTGTAATCCTTAACCCGGAGGGCAAAATCAGCCTTTACGTCGGCGGGAATTTTCAGGTCGCCCGCATGGTTCTCAGGCGCCAGTAGCGGTGTACCGGTCCGTACTGCGCCTAGTAGAGGAACCTTGTGCTCCGCCGCGTACGGCAAGGACGGATCCGACAGGTGTACCCGCGATTCTCCATCCTTGACACTTACGATTCCGGACATATACAGAAATTCCGAAAATGTCATGTCCAATCCATCAGCCAGTTTTTGAATGGTCTCCAGCGTCGGCGACACCGGTTTGCCCGTTCTGGGGTCAAGGCCTTTTTCGAGACTATCAATATATGAGTGACTTAACCCGCACCGCGTCGCCAAATCGCGCAATGACAAGCCCTTTCTTCTCCGGACCGAACCGATGAATTCACCTAAAGTATTCATTGCCATCACCTTGTTATAAAGTTTACACAACCGGACCCGGAGGTGTTTGTTCTGTATAGTTGACGTTTCCCGGCTATGTATTGTATGATTTACATGCTGGCCAACTCCGGATTTAGAAAGGTGGATGTCATATTGGCTGTGATAGTGTGAACCAAGCCACGAAGCCGCAATTACGTGCTGCTGTCAGGAGGATAGAAGATTTGCGGAAACAACTGAACGAAATGACAAAAAACGCCGCTCTTGAACAACAGGAAGTCTTGCGCGTTAGCCGGATGCTTGACGAGGAGATAAACAACTATTACCGTTTATTGGCCAGAACACAATAAAACCAGGGTTGACGGGCAGTACCCTGGTATTGCTCGTGGTTTCTGACATGAAGAAACACCTGGTCAACAGGACGGCAAATGCGCTAAGTGTGCGCAACCGATGAAGGGCCGGAATGGGGGGAGAAACTCCCGCTGGCAGTCCGCGATACCTATTTCCTGGTACGCCGTTTGACTTCCAATAGCCGGGAGGTGTGGGTGTCCACCTGCGTGGGTACCTGGGGCCTCGTCTTTTCCCGCTCCCCGGGTTCCAAGGGTCGGGTGCTTTCCTGTAACCAACCAGCTGGTGTATTCGGGGACACTGGTATGCCGCTTTTCTGTTTGACTCTCCAGGATTCCCTTACCTCATGTTTACGTTGCCGCAGCCGGGCCGTGGTCAGTGATGTCGCTGATTCCCTTCCCGGCATTCTGCCCCGGCGCCACCAGGCCAGAATGCCGGCTAACGTAAAAGTCAACCTCCGTGCACCGATATCCAGGGGCAACAGAAGGGTGGCAGTAACCAGTAGCCAGGGCCACAGCTCGATCCTGCCTCGCGCGGCAGGAAGGTTATCCGCAAAAGCCTGGGCCGGATCGGTGAGAAGGCTTCCACCCCCAGCTTTCGCCAACCGCTTGAGGAAAGTCTCGTCGGGACCTGCGTAGCGGTATTCGGGGGAATAGGAAAGGGCCACGCCTCCATTAACTGCACTTACCGGCTGCCCGTTTCTCCACTGGGTCACATTCATGAGATATGTTCCTGGTTCCCGGGCAGTGAAGTAGCCCTCATACCGGCCGGGGGCCACCGGCTCCAGGGTCACCACTTGCCTCTTCAGTTCGGGAGTAACAACGGTAGCGATGGTTTTCAGTGAGGCTGTGATGAGATCTGGAGAATCTACCCGAATTATTCCCTTGCCACCCTGAAGGGTAGCTTCCAGGAGCAGAGCATTGTCCAAGTTGCGCGGGAGAGTCCAGGAA
>JAAYAC010000139.1 GCA_012719535.1 Syntrophomonadaceae bacterium
CACGCCGCTCCCGGGCTTTTACCGTCCAACCGGCATCCGCAGGAAGCACGGCTTCGGCGGTACTGAGGTAGGAGAGCAGAGGCTGAATCTCATTGGCCAGGCCGGCCAGTTCTTCAACCCTCTTCAGGGTGGCAAGGTACGGCTTCTGCTTATTTATATCCCGCTCGGAGTAGCGGAAGTTTTTCAACTTACCGGGAGTGTTAAAAACCAGGAGTGACTCCAGAAACCCTTTTAAACTGGCCAGTTCATCCCTTAAACCGGCTTTCTTTTTCTCATCGAAGAGAGAAATACCCCATAAAGATAACTCTTGCTGGATCGCCTGCTGGGCTTGCACGGTGCGCTCCAGGAGCTGATCCACCGCTTTCTGAAGCTGCCTTACCCCTTCTTCACGAGTAGATTGATTGACGACCAGCCCGGGCGGCAGCCCCAAAAATTCAAACAGAGCCTGCAGGGGACCAAGGGGAAGATCCTTGGGACGCTCGATGTGCTTGAACTTGATAAGTTCCTCCAGGGGAACTTTGCCCAGCTCCTCCAGGTTGGAAGCATCTATCTTCTTACCCGGAATGCTTAAAGTAACATCGCCGCTGTAGATCAAGCTCGCCAGGATGACGACCACCCAATCCGGCTCCAATCTGAAACGGGTTTCGTACTCCACACCACGAAAATCGGCAATTATTTCGCCCCGGTTGAGTACCTGGCCGGGACCCTTCCGGTCCAGCTGTCCCAGGATGTATTTGGCATAACGGGAATTTTGCGGCCTTAACTTATCTCCGTCCAGAAGCTCCAGGGCATCGAGGACGGCAGCCCCCTGCCTGGTCCTGATGCTGCCGAGGATCCACTTTATCGCCTCCTGGGCAGCCTGAGGACGGTTCTTTACGGTAATAAGGATGGAGAAGGCCGGGTATTCGGGCGCCAGCTCCTGGAAATAGGGTGCCAGGCAAAGGGAACCCACCAGGTTCACCAGATCCCGAACCGAGGCATGAGGAGTGGCACTGTGCTTAATCCACTCGACGAATTTCTTGGTTGCTCCCCGATAGGTAACTTCATAAGCTGTGGTGATGTTGTTCCGCAGCCATTCGACTATCTTTTTTAGCTGATCGTTAGCCTTATTTTCATAAACCTGCCGCGTTCCTTTCGAAGCCGTGCTGGCCATCTCGCTGGCGCCGGCGTAGAACTTAAGGGAACGGTCAAAGTGTTCATCACGCTGCACCAGCCGGAAAAACACCTCATCGGGCTTTTTCTCATCCTCAAAGGGCGGCGGGTCAAAGGGCGGCAGGAAGTAGAGGTAAAAGTCCCTGGGCGGGTGGGCGGTAGAACGCTCGTTGGGAGCCCCAAAGAATAAATACCCTACCCGGGTAGCGTTTTTCTCACGCCCCTCGATTTCGTGCTCCCAAATCTGGAAATTGGGAACATACGTCGCTTCGGGGCACTCCATGGACCGGGCAAGAGCCTTAAAATAATAGCGGTCCAATTGGCTTGGGGTTAATGTCTCGGCTTTCTGCTCAATTAGAGAATCAAAGTCGATGTCCTTTTTCAGGTCAAGGTAGTACTGGCCGGTGTCCTGATTCAAAGAAATAAACTGGCCGCTCACTGTCCTTAAGATTTCACGCAACACGGTATCGATGGTAGTTTTAAGAAACTCGGCATCCTCTTCCGGCAAGGGCAAGTAAAGGCAGAGGTCGTCGCGGAGTTCTTCAGCCGTGACCCCCAGCGGGCTATAAATATCGCCGGTAGTCAGCCGGTGAACGCTCAAAGCGTGAATGATGCGGAGGGCCACAGGCTTATACTGCGGCCTTGTAAAGGCCTGCTGGACACGGCTTTCCAGCACCTGGCTCTTCTCAATCACTTCGCGAATGTCCGGATCACTGCGGAAAGAGGGATTGTCCTTTAAGGTTTGCCAGTAAGAATCATAAGCGATGAGGCCGGGGTCAGTTTCCGGAACTTCTTTGTCCAGGAGTTTTTTCATGGCAAAACTTATGGTTTTCAGCACCTCGCGCTTTTCGGCTACATAGACCCGCTCAAAAGTTTCCAGGTATGCCGGATGCACGGGGAAGAGAGCGACAAATTCGTCCATGCGCTCGGCCAGGGTGCCGTATAGCTTGGTGAAGCGCTGCAGGTGCTCCCTTATGAGGGCCTTCTGTCTGTCATTCTTGCGCAATAACCGCTGGGCAACTACGTAGGCTATGTCTTCACGGACAATTCGTATCTGCTCAAAGCGGTCTTTGACCCGGCGCAGGGTCTCAGCCACAAACTGAAAGCGCGGGCTGTCGAAAATGGCTTCCTGCACCCCGGCCATGAAGCGAAACCGGATGAGCCGGCAAATCTCCCCGATTTCTCGCAAGAAGTTTAGGTCGAGGATTAGCTCCTGATCTTTGCGCGTGCGCAGGTAGTCCAGGAGTTCATCGACAACCAGCAAGAGCCCGTGATCCGGGTAAACTTCCTGGAAAACGTTCATCATCTCAATAAAAAGGGCTTTGTTGTTGGTAACTTTATCGGGTGCAGGAAAACGGTATTTCACCCCGAGATTAGCCAGCTGTTCTTCCAGCTCGGCGCAAATGATGTTCCTGAGGGACATCGTGGTGGAACCGATCTCGGTCCTGATAACCTTGAACTTGCCGGCGATAACCTCCGCTTTTTTAGTCACGGCACGATCCCGTATCTTTTTGGCTAGGTCTGGATATTCCGCTATAGCAGACAGTACCGACATTAAATGCGATTTGCCGGTACCATAGTTACCGACAATCAAAAGCCCCTTATTATCCTGGGGATGGTCGTATTGGAGCTGCGGAAAGACAACTTCAGTAATCTGCTCGGCCATCCGTTGCGAGATCACGTAGCTTTTTACCAACTCACCGGCCCTGCTTTTGGCATCAGCTTCCCGTAACTGCACTATAGTTTCAACCGGTTCAAAATGTATCAGGTCAGCGTACTTCACAGTCTTTACCCACCTTTTCCTAAAATCTCTTTACCCCAGAGGATAAATAAGGGCATCGATTTCATAATACTTTCGGTACTCCGGGTGATCTGGCTCCGCATAGACCAGCGCACCGCCCTCGAACTTGCCGTTCCATGCGGCAACGATAGTTCGATTGCGGCTGACCTGTTGAAGCAAACGCAAGGGGTCCTGTTGAAGAACAGGATCAAAAAGTACCTCCGTATTATCCAGAAGAACAGTGTCCTTCCCCGTTTCGCCTATGATTGTCTCTACGATTCTCGGCAGGCGCAACGCTCGTATTTTAGCGGGGTATTCCAGGAGTTTCTGACTCAACATGAGGCTCAGATTAATATAGGGATAACCCTCATCTTTGGCTATTTGAACGAGAATTTTGGTTTTCCCGGTTGCAGCTGACCCAACCAGTAAAACCAGGCGATAATACCTCGACTGCGCTGCTGCTATTTGTTTTTTGAGTTCATCGGTTTTCATGGGAATCCCAACACCTGCCTATATATTCCCTGAATAATCACAGAAAGGACCAGGTTTCAGTAGCTTCCCCAAACTCATCTTTCTTGCTGGCGGGAATAATTATCGCCTTTTCCAGGACAACCTTTCCATCGTCTTCGATTTTGAGGAGAAGCCGGTCGCCCTCTTCCATTTCAAGGGCAGTCCGTATTTCTTTTGGCAGCGTCATTTGACCTTTCGGTCCCATTTTGGGTGCAAAAATCTTCTTTTGGGCCAAGAAAACCACCTGCCAGAAAGTATGGAAAACTGGATATGGAGATTTATTCGGCAAGAAAACATGAAAATCCTGTTAATAGACAAAGACACCCACCGGTGCCCCGGTATCGAGCTCGCCGTGGAGGTTCTCAGGAGTGATCCGCTCCAGGAGTTCCGCCAGCTCGGCCTTCTCCTTCCGAATAACAACAGCGTCCTATTTGACCTCTATGGTTACCGGAGCACCTTCTACGAGTTTCGGTTCTTTGGCCACTTTCTTTGGGACGCGCGCTGCCGCGCTGTTTCCCTGACTCGCCAGCCGCTTCTTCACGCCCCGCATTCCCTTCGTAGTCAATCCGGAAAATTTCTTTTTTGTCGAAAGGACGGCAAAAAAAAGCCGTCACAGCTGCTTTCTAGTACACGAAAGCAAAGCTCACGGCCCGCACCCCCTGCACGGTCGGTTCCACATGCGAATTCCGCTAGTTGCCGGGCCTCTTCACCGTTCAGGTAGCGGAAAACTGCAGCAGTCTGAGGTCCGGGAAAACTTCGGACGGTCAACCGGAGAAATTTCCTATATTTCGTCCGGGGATGTCGAAAGGTATAAAACTATCTTCTTCTCTGAAAATGTTACGAAAAAAGTTCCCTGGCCAGGGTTTCTTTAGAGATTAAAAGTTTGGCTAGTTTTTCTCCGCTTATGTCCCGAGGTACTCTCACAACGCCATGACCTCTTCTTTTACGATGTGCAGCCGGATAATTCGAGGCATATCCTTCTCATTAAAATGGCAGCGCACCGCGTCACGAACAGCAGCCCTTACCTCGTCCAGGTCCTCGCCTTCCGTGCATATGGAGTGACCGAGGGCTCGTGCCAAATATCCCCCCTCCGGGGCTTCCTCGACCAGAAAGATTATCTCCCTAGCCAACACAATTCCCCCTTTTCATCCCTGGGCAGCTCGAAGAACTTACTTTCCTCAAGCAATTCCTAGATAACGGCAAAATCGAGCTCCTCCCCGTGGCCCGAACTATCCCCTCTTCAAGCGCCCGCTCCAAACAAAACAAAGCCCGCTCCGACAGCACTCGGAACGGGTTTGTTTTTGTTACTGGATTTGTTACTGGACTAACTAAGAAATCCCCATAATAGAGATTCTTAGAAAGACGAGGTTCCATCATCCATAATTTTGCAAATCGCCCAAATCCCGAATTATCAAGGGTTTTGGAATGGAAAAAATGGTGGGCGCTACAAGACTCGAACTTGTGACCCCTTCCGCGTCAAGGAAGTGCTCTCCCTCTGAGCTAAGCGCCCTTTTGTTCCAGGATTCGGAACGACCCGCCTCTTACAGTTATATATTATCACGAATCTCTCAAAAATCAAGCATCAACTTGAACACCGCCGGTTACCCTCGCTTGAAGGATGTACCATTACCTGGTGGTGGGAGTTAACCTTCTTCCTAGTTCCCTGAGCTCAGCGGCGAAACTAGAAATCGGCTTACCCTGGCCGATTCCCATGGCAATATCCCGAATGCGCTTTACCAGGTCCGGGTCACTGGTAACATTGACGGAATGAAGGCGAGGCTCGGCCGCTTTCAGTTTTCTTTCTACTTCCATTTTTACCCTGTTGGTCTCCTCTCCTTTTACCTCGGGTTTCAAGTTCAGACCAACATACGCATTCGGGCGGGGCCCGGTAGTATCGATTACCACGGCCGCTTTGTCAACACCCTCGACTTTTACCGCGTCTTTGGCCAGGCGGTCGGCAACGCGTTTGGCTTCCTGGGTGGTCATCATGGAAGATACGGGCTTTTTCGCCGGTGTGGGTGTCTCAACAGACGGCCTGGGGGTTGGGCTGGGGGCCGGTTTCTTGGCTTTTTCGGCACAACCTCCCGCCATAAACACACACAGGCCCAGTATGGTCACCACTCGTACCATCTTGTTGTTTAACAACACGTAATCGTCACCTCCTTTCCTTAAGAATTAGTTTGGGGAAAAAAAAGTGCATTAACACTGGTAATAGTTGACATGGAAAAACAGAATAAATACTCCCTGCTAAATCCTAATAGAATATAGAAACAGGTTAGAAGGAGTGAATCAGGTTTGGCTGTCATCATCATCAAGAAGCGGACCCTGTGCATGGTACTGACCTTGTTGCTGGCCCTGGCCTTATTATTTGCAACCTACCAATTCTCCTATCACCCCCGGCTGGTTCAGTCCGTGAACCAGCCACACATAATACGTGATGTAAAGGTAACCAGGAAAGCGGTAGCCTTCACTTTTGATGACGGCCCCGATCCTCAGGGAACCCTGGCTATTCTAAAGGTCCTGAAAAAACATCAAGCGAAGGCCACCTTCTTCATGGTCGGGACCCAGGTCAGGAAGTATCCGGAGGTGGCCAGGCAGGTAGCACGGGAAGGCCACGAAATCGGCAATCACGGTTACCATCACAACTACAGGACATACTGTAATTTGGAGCAAGCCCTGCATGACATCAAACTAAATGAAGCTCTCATCCACTCGATTACCGGTCAACGGCCAAAGCTTCTCCGTCCTCCGGGGGGATTCCTGGCGGATGGGCTGGTTGAAAGTAGTCAGAAACACGGTTTTAATATCGTCTTCTGGTCATGGATTCAAGACACCAAGGACTGGAAAAATCCGCCGGCTCACAGGCAGGCGGAGCACATTTTGCGGAACATAAAACCCGGCCAGATCCTCATCTTTCATGACGGCGGGGGAGAGCGTACGCAAACAGTAGAAACCCTGGACATGTGCCTGGAGAGACTGGCCGTGGAAGGATACCGGTTCGTCACGATCAGCGAACTTTTGCGCATGGAACGACACCTGGAATAAAGCAGAATAGGGGTAAATATCTATTTAAGTAGAATATCTGTACCTGTTCCTTAACAGGCAACGGACTCTAAAAACCAGTGCGGATAAGGGGGAGATAGCGTCATGAAACCCGTGATCTTTGGGTTTTATCACATCAGCCGGAGAACCAAACTGGCTGTCATTGCCCTGGTGGCCGCTATGTTCTTGACCACCAGCGTGGTCTACGTACAGGCCTATCACAAACTTAAACCGATTTACGAGGTCCCGACCTCCAAGAAAGTCCTGGCTCTGACCTTTGACATCAGCTGGGGAAACCAAACACCCATGCCGGTTATCGAAATTCTCCAGCAGGAGAAAATCAAGTGCACTTTTTTTCTTTCGGGTCCCTGGGTTAAGCAATACCCGGACATCCCAAAACGCATAAAAGAAGACGGTCATGAAATAGGCAGCCATGGCCACCGCCATATCAATTTATCCACCCTATCCCGCGAGGAGATAAAGAAAGAAATCAAACAGGCCCATGCCAGCATTAAGGAGGTTACCGGGGTTGACGCTGAGCTGATTCGAACCCCCAATGGAGATTACAACGATGAGGTCATCAAGGCAGCGGAAGAATGCGGGTACAAGGTAATTCAATGGAGTACGGACTCCCTGGACTGGATGAACCCCGGGGTGGATACTATTGTCGAACGGGTAAAGAAGAAAGCCCACCCGGGAGACATTATACTCATGCATGCCAGCGATACCTGCAAGCAGACCACGGAAGCTTTGCCCATGGTCATTAAGGAACTAAAAAAGCAAGGCTATGAATTTGTAACCGTATCCGAACTATTGAAAGAGGCCGACAGGACTCAATAACTCCTGGCCAACCTGCGCACAGGGTGGTGCCTCCAGCGCCAATGTTGTATAATATTGGTTGAGTTACGAGCGGAGGTGGACCTTGTGGAGTGTGTGTTTTGCGGGCACCAGCAAGAAGCCGGAGCATTCTGTACCAATTGCGGAATGAGGATGTACCGGGAAGACGAACTGGACCAGGCATTGACCGAGATGGTGGGTGAACTCAGCCGTGATTTCACCTGGCAAAGCCAGTTAGTCGACAACTCCCGGCTAATACGCCGCAAATCCAAGAAGAAGCCTCGGCACACATTGAAACGGGTAACCGGCCAAAGGTTTTACCGGATCCGAGCAGCCAGCTCTTGGGAGCCAGAAATTGGGCAGCCACGTAATGAATAGGCCGTTTTTCGCCCACCCATACTAACCAAAGGGGTGGTCATGGTGAAAAACATCCTTATTGCAGACCGACCAGTTCGGGCACTACAGGGCAGGCGAACTCTATTCTGGGTAATCTTGGCTCTGGCGGAGTATTTATCCGCTACCTTCTGGTAGCCGGTTGTCTCCTCCTGACCATGACCCACCTGGTAGAAGGGTATGTTGCCACAGCTTGCGGGGTCATAGCCGTGGTTGAACTGGTAACCGCCCTGCTCCGGTACTCCCCGCTGTATGACCTGTATTACAACTTACGCCCTGACAAAACTAAACCCAGGAATTCATAAGTCTGGGGGGCATCGCCCCCCTCTTTATATGTCAGGATGGGGAAACCACAAAAGGAATACCCTCCTGTGCGGAGAATACTCGTAATATATAACACCAGTTCAGGGAGGATTGGCGGTGAATTCCAATAAAGAACGTTACACCTTACTGGCGGTCGGGATAACCTCTTTCCTGACACCGTTTACCGGTAGCGCCATCAACATAGCCATACCCGCTATGGGGAAAAGTCTTGCCGCTGACGTGGTAACCATGACCTGGATGGCCACCGGTTTTTTGCTGGCCTCGGCCGCCTTCGCAGTCCCGGTGGGACGGATGGCTGACCTGCGGGGCAGGAAGCCTCTTTTTATGATAGGAGTGGCTATATTTGGCGCAGCTAGCTTGGCCGGGGGAATTGCCACATCAGCCCCTGTGCTCATCGCCATGCGTATGTTGCAGGGATTGGGGGGAGCATTTGTCTTCGGTACAGGTATGGCCATGCTGGCGGCAACCTACCCACCCAATCTGTGGGGCAAGGTGCTGGGTATCAATGCAGCTGTGGTTTATGTAGGTATCTCCGCCGGTCCGGTCTTGGGAGGGTTTATAACCCATTACCTGGGTTGGCGTTACATATTCTATGTTTCTTTTGGACTGGCCATTCTGGCCCTGTGGGCCGCCAGGCGGGTCCAGCGGGATACCGCCCCCGCACACGGGCAGACCTTCGATCTGCCCGGTTCCCTGTTATACGTGACAGGGCTGCTGGCCACCATGTACGGCCTATCCATCATCGTCAGTTCTGCCTGGGGAAAATGGTTGCTGGCGGCCGGATTATTACTTCTGGCTCTGTTTGTACGCCATGAGCTTGGCACCGCTTCTCCACTCATTCAGATCAAGCTACTGCTCAGAAACCGGCCCTTTGCCTTTTCCAATCTGGCCGCCCTGATAAACTACATGGCTACTACCGGAGTCAGCTTTTTGTTCTCGATTTACTTGCAGGTGGTGAAAGGCCTCAACCCGCAGGTGGCCGGGCTTGTCCTCTTGTCCCAGCCGATCATCGTGGCGGCCATATCACCTTTCTCGGGGCGGCTCTCGGACCGGGTGGAGCCCCAGATTGTGGCCACCGCCGGAATGGTCCTGACCGTAGTTGGGCTGGTCATGTTCCAGTTCGCCGGCAACCGGGCTTCCTTATCTTTAATAGTCCTGATCTTGCTAATTATGGGAGCAGGGTTCGGCCTGTTTGGCCCCCCTAATAACAACGCAGTGATGAGTACAGTGGACGCCCACCAACATGGGATTGCGTCATCGATTATAAGCACCATGCGGCTGGTTGGGCAGACTTTGAGCATGACTGTGGTCACTTTAATCATTGCGGTGGTAATGGGCAAAATACAGGTGGTCTCCGCGCATGCGGGCTTATTCCTGGTAAGCATGAAAACGGCTTTCGCCATCTTCACGGTGCTGTGCCTGGGGGGCACTTTCGCTTCCCTGGCCCGGGGTAACCTTCATACCCGGACTTATCCCGGAAACTGACCGGGCGGAAGGAAAACTCATCACCTAGCAAGAAGAGCCGGGCCAAACGGCCCAGCTCTTCTTGCCTGCTCTATTAATTTCCGAACTTATCCACCATATCCATGACCATGTCGAGAAACGGTTTTAAGTCTTCCCGGGAACGAATCCCCGCTTTGAAGCCCATCTCCGGGAATTTTCCCCTGGAACGGACCTTAATCTCTATCATACAGAACGCCTCGTCCTCGGTTTCTGCCGGCTCCTCATCTTCCTCCCATTCTTCTTCGTCGTAAAGTTCTTCGTCCTCATCCTCGACGTCATAAGAGCGCTCGGTTTCCTTTTCTTGCAGGCTTTCATTTTCATCCACGATTTCGGATACGATCCACATGATATCTGAACAGGTCATGTCCATCTCATCACGCAGTCGCAGGATCTCGTTGGCCACTGGGGTAATTTTTAGCAGATCGGACAGGTTTACTGGTTCACCTTTCTTCCACCTATCTTTCATCAACTTCACCTCCAAGGCTTGCGCTGAGAAAACCTCATTTAGATTATACCATACTTCAAAACCTAGCCACTGTCCAGATTCAATTTTACTCTTCTCAGTTTAATATATGTAAAGAAACATACAAGAAAAACCGGGAGTTTCTCCCGGTTCCAGGAAAAACCTTCGACCATAGGGCGGTAATCTTCCCCGCCTCCGAACTGGCAGTCTTTCTGTCTTTGCCTCCCCCTTTTCATGGCTTGCCACCTACTTACAGGGAAGCAACTTCATCCTCGCTACCGGTCAGGAAAGTTTCAAGCTCCTGCACCACCACCGCCAAGGGGATGACCTTTTCCTCAATTCGGGTTATCCTGCGACCGTAAAAGTACATCGCATCATTCACTTCGTCGTGTTTACGCTCCCGGACGGGCAATTCCTTAATGCCTGCCAACCATTTCCTGGCTACACTGACCGGAAGGTGAAAACAAAAGCGGTAATCGTCGCTTTCCAATGAAAATTCAACCAGCGAATAGTATTCCCGCTCCACCACCTGGACATAACACTTCTCACAGTAATGTCCTAGTTTCACATAATCAAGATAGGTATATCCCGCGGCCCGGGCCGATTGCCGGCAGTCCTCACAGAGCCATATCTTGCTCCGATCCTGGCCTATCAGGTATACACACCGGACCATCTCGGGGTAATCCCTGACGATACAGGCCAGCACCCGGTTCTTTAGAGCGTAGAGTGACTCCCTCTCTTTTTCATACGCTTTGGCATAATGGTTTAAGTGGAACAGGTAATATGCCGCCCGTAGCAGTCGAGCTTCAGGTAGAGCTGCAATAGAACGTAAGAAGTGGTCGTGACGGGCCACGGCCCGCTGTCTCTCCCGCCAGGCTCCTGGCAGCGAAGAAATACACCGCCGGTGTCGCTTCTTTTCCTTGATCTCAGCCAGGATGGCGGGCACATTCAGAGACTCCAGCTCCTGCTCGGCGAAGAGGTAGCTCAAACCATTTGACCTGGAACGATAGGTTCCGGCGACGGACAAATACCCGAAATCAACCAGATCCTGCACCTGGCTGTTGGTTATGTTCAGGCGCTGGGCCACTTCACTGGTCTTGAGCACGGACCATCCCTCCCCCGGGGAATAGTGCAGCCCTTCCCTATAGAATACAACAAAAGTGGGCAAAGATAAATCAGGCAACTCTTCCCTGGCCATTCGCATTCGAGGAGGTAGTCACAGTGAAGAAATACTGGCCACACATCGTTGTCCTGACGGTACTGGTGCTTGTTATTGCGGCAGCAGCTTCTCAGGTGCCCAAGTTACTCAAACCACCAGAACGTCATGCCCCTATCCCGGTCCAAACCAACCCCCGGTGGGTGATGACCGTCAACGTGGTAACAGACCAACGGGCCACGGCCTACACCGAATCTACGGGCGCCAGGCCTGCCTCCAGTGGACAACCGTATACTCTGGGTTCGGTGGCCGTACACCCTGAGACCCCGGGCGGTGATCCCACCAAACCCATCATACCGTACGGAACCACCATTCGGCTTATCAACCCGAAACACATTACTATCCAGGGCCAGAAGTTCAACCACCTTAAAGTCATTGACACCGGTGACGTTTACTGGTCGCTCCGCAACGAATCTCCCTACTGGATCGACCTGTATTTTGGTACCACAGGCAGTTGGTCATACCGGGAAGCTTCACGCTTTGGGGTGAAAAAAGTAGACTACTACTGGTTTCACGTCATCGATGAAAATGGACCGGTAACCGGAGTAAAATAGTAGCTCCCCTTGTATTGTTTTACAGCGCCAGCTCCGGTTTTATATGAACATTCGGCGACCCCAGGCTGCCTACGGTAACCGCAAAAAAGCGGTTGCCGCTTTTGTTTGGGCAGCGTCAAGGGAGGATCCTTTATCTTACCGGGGAAGCATGCTAGAATCATAATTAAAGAGGAATACCTTATGGTAATTTCTAGTAAGCTGTTAGCAAATACAACCCGGCTGTTATCCAAATAATAACTATCGAGTCGTGTAACCGGTTGCTACCAAAGGAGGAGTCAGCGATAGACATCTGGAGTTTAATAATGGTTTTGATTGCCCTAGGGCTGGTGGCCTTGAATGCCTTTTTCGTGTTGAGCGAGTTTGCGCTGGTCAAGGTGAGGAGAACCCGGCTGCAAGAGCTGGCCGACAACGGTCACCGAAACGCTGAAGTAGCTCTAGATGTGACCGCAGACATCGATAGGTATCTTTCTGCTACCCAACTGGGCATAACCATGGCCTCCCTGGGGCTTGGCTGGCTGGGGGAACCCGCGATAGCAAGGCTCATCAGTCCCGTATTTATCAATGTAGCCGGTTGGTCTCCGGTATATACCCACACCATAGCCGGAATAATCGCCTTCGCCCTAATCACGCTCCTGCATATCGTCCTGGGAGAACTGGTCCCCAAGTCGATAGCAATTCAGAAAGCCGAGCAGACGGCCCTGTTCACCGCGGGCCCGCTCAAGCTTTTCTTCCGAGTGTTTTACCCCATCATCTGGCTTTTTAACGAACTGAGCCGCCTGATTCTGGGCACGTTCAACATCAAACCGGCTAACGAAGCAGACCTGGCCCATACCGAGGAGGAACTGCGTATGCTGGTCTCAGCCAGTCAGGAACATGGTTTCCTGGACATGGTAGAGGGCAACCTCCTGAACAAGGTATTTACGTTTTCCGATCGGGTTGCCCGTGAGATTATGATCCCCCGCCAGGATATCATCACCCTTTATACGGATGACACCTATGAGGATGTTTTGAATATGGTTCGGCAGCACGGCCATACCAGGTATCCCCTTTGCGAAACTGACAAGGATCATGTTATCGGTCTTATACACGTTCGTGACATTTTCAAGCTATCCGGTAACCCTCCCGGCAAACGGATCACCGAGATTAAGCGTGATATATTGATCGTTCCGGAAGGCATGTTAATTTCGGATCTGTTGCAGAAGATGCGGCAATCGCGTACTCACATGGCTATTGTGGCTGACGAGTTCGGTGGAACCGCAGGGTTGGTTACCATGGAAGATATACTGGAAGAATTGGTCGGAGAGATCCACGATGAATTTGATGTGGCACCACCGGAGATAACAATAATAGAAGAAGGGGAATACGAGGTTAGCGGCAGGGTTCTGCTGGAGGAACTGGAAGAATTGCTGGACATCGACTTCGGTGAAAATGATGAAGTAGACACCATAGGCGGTCTCATGTTTACCATTCTGGGTAGACGCCCTGAAGTAGGTGATCACATTGAACTGGGGTGTTATCGTTTTGAGATTTCCGAGGTAGAAGGAATGCGCATCCTCAAGGTCAAAGTCCATGAGACCAATCCATCACGCCTAAAAGACATCCGGACCGCCAGCAGCTGACCATTATGCTTGAGGACCAGGCCCACCCCCGAGGGTGGGCTTTGTTTTTGAGATGTTAGTGGAAGTCTGTTCTGGAATTCTATTGTGGACGTTATGGCATTATATTACAGGTAAGCCGGGAGGGAACAGTACACAGACTATTGGTATGGCTGGCAGGTTTGTGCTCTACGGTTTTATAGGTTGGATCGCCGAGGTAATATTTACCGGAACTAGCTCGTTCCTGGCCGGTTCCCTGCGCCTGACCGCGTATACCTACCTGTGGATGTTTCCCATCTACGGTACGGCAGTATTCCTGGAACCTCTGCATGACCACATCCGCGATGTTCCCTGGCCCGTTAGGGGCTTCATCTGGGCGGGCGCAATCTTCGTCATCGAATACCTGGCCGGGGGGCTGCTCCACCTGCTCATCGGATTCTGCCCTTGGGATTATACCGGCACCACTCCCTTCTCGGTGGGGGGATACATCCGGCTGGACTTTCTTCCGATATGGTTCGCAGGCGGCCTGATTTTCGAGCGGCTTCACGATTACCTGGATACCCGGTGGGGCAAAGTTCGAGTCAGGTAGAGGAATCTGCTCGGTAGTCGCGAAGTAATAGATATTTGAACCAGGAGGAAAACATGGAACCACGAAAATACAGGGCAGGACTAATAATCTTCGGGGTTACCACCGTGATACTCGTAGCCGGGATGATCGGCTTTCTGGTCGTATTATCCAAATAGACAGCGCGGCCGGGCTCCCGTTCGCTCTAGCAACAACGCAGCAGAGCTGCCGTTAACGGCAGCTCCATAAAAGCCAGGGCCAAGTGCTGGTCAGTTAGCCTTCACAACTCTCCAACATTTCTTTGGTCCGCCTGGACTTGTTAAAAACCATTTTCTCGCCAGGCCGGAAATGTTGGAATAAAGTAAAGACGCCGATTGCCAGGAAGATGACCCCGGTAATCCGGTTGAACTGGGCCGGGGCGATGTATTTGGCCAGCGTAACCCCCGCAGTTACTTCGATAAGCACACATAAACTGAGAGCGAGGAAACTCGCCCCGAAAACCAGCCACCGCCGGGCGGGGTTGTTGCTGGTAATCAGCAGCACGGCCACTTGGGTTTTATCTCCCAGCTCACACAGGATAATAAGTACGTAGGTAGTCAACATGGTCAACACTTGCATACCCATTGGTTAACCTCCCGCCATGCCAAAACTCAGTCTACCCGAACGTTCCCCAGTAGGCCCGCGACCAGCAATACCCCCAGTACCAGGAAAGCTATGCCGGAGATCAGCCTGATGGTGGCCGGCTTGATGAAGCGTGCAATAACCTGGGAGCCGATGACGACTTCCAAAAAGGAAGTGCAGGCTAAAGCCAGTGCAGAACCCAGCCCCACCCACAACACGTGAAGAGGTTTAGCTCCGGCCAGCAACATGGTAGTAATCTGGGTTTTGTCCCCCATCTCGGACAAAAAGATAATGCCAAAGGCAGACAGGAATAGCCGCCAGTTGTTCTTAACGGGCAGCAACTGCAAATCCGCCTCCTTCCCCTCTTTTTACTACCGCGTCCGGTCATTTTTACCTTCGGCAAAAAACTGGCCCGGCAGGGGCCAGGCCTGAGCGCACCGCACCAACATTTTGGTTAAAGACTTTCACATTAAGATTATATGTAGTTTATGGCCGTAGTGTTACCCGGCTGAATAGGCCCATCTTGTACCTCAGGCTCCGAACCGTTTCGCATAGAATCACATATGATATAGAAACCAATTAGGGAAGGGGGGTTAAGTGTGGCCTTTGAAGATGGGTTGACCTATTACTATTTCGGCAGCCGGGTTCTACGCCTGACCAGCCCCCAGATGCGGGGTACCGATGTCAAAGTACTGCAAACGCTGCTGAATTACCTGCCTAACTTCATCACCGGCCCCAACATAGCTGAGGATGGTATCTACGGGCCAAAGACTGAAAGCGCGGTAATCAAGTTCCAGCAATACTTCGGAGTTTCTGCAGATGGTATAGTCGGTCCCCAAACCTACTATTATCTGGGCCAACCGGTAGGTAGGTACGCTCGGGGGACTGTTTTTGGCTCGCGAACCCTGCGGCGCGGTTCTCAGGGTATGGACGTATCGATCCTGCAGAACCGGCTCAACGCCAAGGCCAAGAAGTATGCTGTCGCCCTGGGGGGACCAGCGGACGGCATCTTCGGTCCCAGGACCGAATCTGCTGTCAAACTGTTTCAGGCAGATACTTCGATAGCAGTGGACGGAGTAGTGGGTCCCAAGACCTTTAACCAACTCTTTATCAATACCTTCATGGGGGGCAGAACACTTAGAAGAACTATGAGCGGCCTGGATGTTTTCGCCTTGCAGGTCAAGTTGATCGATCTCGGATATCTCCCGATGGGAGCCGACGACGGTAAGTTTGGTCCCCAGACCGAGGCGGCTGTAAAGAAATTCCAGGCTGACGCCGGAATTACCGCGGATGGAGTCGTAGGACGCGTTACCTATTACCAGCTCGGGCTCAAGGGAGCCTAATTAATACCACCACAAAAACACCCCTGCAACCGCAGGGGTGTAATCATTTCCAATTCTGTTGACAGTAATGGACCTAAAACAGAAGCCCGGGCTGGACAGGGTTTCTGTTATAAGCCAGTCATCCGGGCTGAATACCTGCAGGTTACCTTAGCCGGCCGGGGTTTATTCGGGCTTTGATACGAGCAGGCTTATCTGAGTGATGTTCTGGTTCCTTGACCGGTACGTTAAACGTATCCACTTCATGGCGATGTTCCTTGACCATATCAGTTGTAAAAGTTATCTTGTGCGTGTGAAACCCATCCGGAAGCTCGTTATTGACTCCTGTTTGGCCGCAAAAGGAATGCCAGTGCCCAAAGTCAAACGACGTCATTCCTTCAAACTCGTGATAGTGTCGTCCGCCTGCCATCTCAATTTCCGGACCGGTGGTTCCCGTAAACAGGTGACAATGGCCTTTGTCACACGAGGTATCGCCTATCATTACATGCAGGTGCATCAGGTTCCGTTTTTCTTCGTGCATGCAGCATCACCCTCCCCTCTCTCCGATTATGTTAACATTTTATGCCAGCAGGTATGATTTGGTGATTAGAGTAGTTTGTTTCCAGCGGGAGCCGAAAGCCAGATACACGGTAAACTGGTTGGGGCGAGCCTGCGAAACTGGTAAAATATAAACGTGAAAATCTAAAAAAGGGGAGAAAAGGATGCTGCTTGATCTCATAACCAGGAACCGGAGTTATCGCCGCTTTTGCCAGGACGTTGCCATCGAAGGGGATACTTTGAGGACACTGGTTAACCTGGCCAGATTGTCGGCATCGGCAGGGAACAAACAACCGCTCAAGTACTTTTTGTCTTGCGACACCACAACCAACTCCGTCATATTTCGCACACTGGCCTGGGCCGCCTACTTGAAAGATTGGCAAGGTCCCGAAGAGGGTGAACGGCCTTCAGCTTACATCGTTGTTCTCGGCGATACCACCATCAGCAACCGGTTCGAGGTCGATGCAGGCATTGCCTGTCAGAGCATACTACTGGGTGCCGCGGAATTGGGTCTGGGTGGTTGTATCCTGGCCTCGATCGATAGGCCCAAGCTACGAGAAAGCCTGGGCTTACCCGTGGAGTATGAAATCCTATTGGTGATAGCACTGGGCAAACCCAAGGAAACAGTGGTGCTTGAAACAGCCGACGGAGATATCAAGTACTGGCGTGACGCGACGGGTATTCATCATGTACCCAAGCGACCACTAGATGAGATAATTCTGAGTAAATGATCACCATACCGCTCCGAAAATTGTTGAGGAACACCTCCTATGAATTCAAACATATAAAGCTTGGAATTTGTCGCGAATACTGTTCATCCGTTCTAATATATAGCTGCTATCTCCTTTATTCTCAGACAACAAAATTTCAATCATATTTAATTCTCCATTCATATAGGCCAGTGCTTGGGCCATTAAACTGTCCATTTGTCTATTAATTCTTTCGGTTAAGCCCGAAGTTAGACGGTGTAAGTTTTTGTCGATTTCGTAAGGTACCTGACGTAAAAAATAACGGCGAAAGATATTTCTGTATATGAACATCGGGAAGAGGAACCACAGCAGATCCAGGTGCATTTCAAATGACCTGCTGATGGAGATGCTGGGCTTCCTGAATTCACCGACCGCGATCTCCCACTCCTCGAGCCTCATTTGCACCCCTAACACCCGCTCCAGATTTGCGCTAAGTCTTTCCCGGAAAGATCTAAGATAAAATGAAAGGTGCTTCTGAACGGCATTCAACAGCTCAAAGGACTTTTCTTCCTTCAACAATATCTCCTTGAGTTCCGAATCCAGCGACTGCCTCAGCCATTTCTCAAACTGTCTGGTTACCTGATAAAGATTTCCCGTCCAATTGTTAAAAGCAATCTCATAGTCTGCAATCAACTTTTCCTCTATACCCTTTCTAAATGAATCCAAATAGATTCTAATATTTTCCCGCGTTTTTTCTTTATAACTTCCAATAATAAGCAGGAGTTCCCGGCGGATAAAATGCGAGTTCAGATGCTCGTCCAAAATGATTTCCTTCAGTTTGCTTTTTTCGGATTCCATTTGTAATGAAGCCTGATAGGATATATCCAAATGCGAAAGACAGCTATCAACCAGTGAGGCAATTTTATGGTGCAGCACACGAGCAAAAATTTTGTTCCGGTTCAAGGCAAGAGGCAGGAATATTTTCTTCTCAATCTCTTCGTTATACCGGCTGGTGTTCATATAAGCTGAATACCTGAGGATGGGAAAATCTCTGTCAAAAGCCCTTCTAAGCACTTCTGCAGTAAATGATTCGATTTCCTTTATCTGTTCTTCGGCAAAAAGGTCGACCTTGGTAATCACGATAGTAATTTCCGGTGAATATAGATAGACTTCTTTCAGGAAACTCAATTCATTTTCCGATATTGGCCTTTCAGCGCTGATAAGGAACAGGACGCTCCCTGTTTCCGGAAACCAGCCGGTGGTTGTTTCGGTATTATGCTTCCATATGCTGCCAATGCCTGGAGTGTCAACCAACCTTATTGCCTTGATATTGCTCAAAACGGGTACATCAATATCAACCGCGAAGACGTTTTTGCTATTCTCCGGGTTTCCCGATTCAGAAACATAATCCTGTATTTCATCACTGGAGATTTCCTTACTTGTGCCATCCGCGAAGATTACGGTCACTTTTACTTCGGGCCCGAATCTTATCCTGGTGATAACTGAAGTAACCGGGATATTACCTACCGGCAACAAAGATTGACTGATAAAAGCATTCAAGAACGAGCTTTTACCCGCCTTAAACTGTCCCAATACGGCAACATCCAGGTATTGGTTCTGCTCGGCGAAGTTTTTTATGCTTCTTAATGTTTTTTCTAAGGAATACAGGCCAAAATCATCGCAGGCTGACTGAATTTCCTTCAGCATTTCGTTTGATAGACAAAGAACTTTGTTTTCTGCTTCCATTCCTTCAGCACCTCCGGATGAGTATAAAAATAAAACTCCTGTCAAATAAACAGGAGCCATTAGCCACATGGCCATTCGAGCCCTAGAGCCCGGGTGAGCACCATCACCCTTATTCACAGTTACTGATTCCAATGACATTATACTGGAGAGCGTGCCATCATGCAAAGTGGTAACGTCCTAATACCTGTAAAAAGTGATTAACCTTTGGTCAAACAAAAAGGATGCAGCACTGCCTTGGGGAATCTGGGATTATTCCAAAAACACCCGATTCGAAAAGGAGGCTGCAATTATGAAAAGAGTACCACCCAGTGAGCGAATCAGGCAAGAATGGAATCAACTTTTGTGTTCAGGCGCAAGCGGCGAAGAAAACCTGCTCGACGCCCTGGTAAGAACCGGTGCCCGGTACATGCTGCAGATGACCATAGAACAGGAAGTTGCTGAATTCCTGGGACGAGGCCATTATCAGCGCGGTGACTGTAACCGGGCCGGAGGTTTGCCGCCGGCTTCCTTCAGCAGTGGGTACCCGGCTCCACCACGGACACCCTTGTCTTAAGCTAACGGCTACTGCTACCTTCGCCGTTCGGGACTTCCACCAGTAAGCCTTCGCCCGTGCCGGGCGCACCACTACAATAAAGGCCGGGGTGATACCCCGGCCTTTTTCTTGTGAACGATAAGTCTGTATACAATGTTAATTAGCGGGACAGACAGCCACATTCACTAATTCTTCCCGGGCTGCAACAATGCGCACGAGATAGACAACTTTAAGGTGTAGGTTTCCTCCTGTAGGTGCTCCTGTAACAGGGTCCAGAGTAGGGGTTCCGTAAACCAGCGTGCCTAATAAAGTGGGGAAATGTTGAACATGATCCCCTGCGACGGCATCAGGACAAGAAATGTGTCCTTGTAGCGGAATAGCATAGTGCGCACTGATTGGAACCGCAATACCGGTAATACTCAGTACAGCATGAACCCAACCGTAGTTGATGATTTCGCCGTTGAGAACAGCGTCGTTGAGTATTGGATCACCCATTACTGTCAAAGTTGGTTTAACATTGAGTTGTCCGGTGATGGGATCCAATGTTACTCCTGCGGGGAGCGGAATAGTTACTTCTCCGACTTCCTGTATTGATTGCTCACACAGAACGACTAAAGTCTTTAAACGTTGGCAGTCAGGCATGAGACCCCCTTCTTTCAGGTTTTTCTCGGTTGGCCAACCTACTGTATTTTATGTGATGTCTAGCAATTGAGTTACAATTTACCATTAAGATTTTGCCTGACAGTGCGCTAGGAAGGCGGCTTGAAGACTTCTTAGCTCCAAGAGTAATTGATTATACATTTTACTGTGATATTGATAACACTGGCATCTGTTCCGGTCATGTAGGTACAGCGGACAAGGCGGGTCCTCGCGTTTATTCTTCCCCTTGTGAGAATGCGAATGACAGCATTCCTTACTCGAACAGTCGAAATAGTCTTGGTAATGCTGCACTAGTAAATCCCCCTTTCATGTTAAGTTAATAATGATATATGGTTATCTTGCATATCGGGTGAACAACAAGAGGTACAAATTAGGCCAAAAAAGAAAAAGTCAAGTCCCAAACTTCCTGTAAAAACGTTCTAAGCAGTCAACTACCTCGAAGAACCTTCTTTTAGGTTTTGGGGAGTATGGTTTATGAAGCCCTCCGGGACGGTTGTGCTACTGAAGGTACTTCATCCTCGGAACCGGCTTTGTTTCTGTAGAGCTGACTTTTGAGCTCGCGTAGCTCTGGCAGCATGGCAGGGGTCATATGTATACCACGCCAGGATTGGCTGGCAGCCAGCAAAGTGGCAAAGAACAAGCTTAAGCATGACCCCTCGTTGGGGAACCGTCCTATCAACTTGGTACTGGTACGACGGCGTCCTTCCCCGCAGAGCCGTTCAAGCATATTGGTGGTTCCTGTTGCCTTGTGGTGTGTTGGCGGCAACCTCAGGTGTACCAGACAGTTTCGAAAACCTCCCAGAAGAGGTCAGCAACATTACGCCCCCGTCCCCGGGTTACAAATATCGCGGACCTCCACTCCCAGGGCTTGGGCCAGCGGCTGCCTGTACTCCTCCGGGAGCCGGTGACTAGCCTTTTCGATAAGGCGGAGAGTTATTTCGGGCATTCCTACTTCTGCCGCCAGTTCTGTAATGGTCGTATTCCTGGCAAGGCGGTACATTTTTACCTTGGTGCGCATACCGGTACCTTCCTTTTCTTCCTCGTGGTTTGTCCTCGGGACCCTGATATAAAATGAGGGACTAAACCTCTTCAGTAAAGCATGTATGGTAATACCCGTCATCGGGTTTACTCTCAAATAGCTTGTCGGCCTTGCTCTCTCTTAACCAGCAGGAGTACTGGCACCGAGGCAAGTTGCATTACTACTGAGAATCCAACCAGAACTGGGATGGAGATATCGTAGAAAAACCCCATTAAAGCACTACCCGCAAACCAAAGCACCCCATAACCGGAATTGAAAACCCCGTAAGCGGTACCACGCTTGTCCACGGGAGCCATCTCGGCAACCGCCGCCCTCATAATTGATTCCTGAGCTCCCATGCCGATACCCCATATGGCGATTCCTGCCAGAGCTAAATAAGCGCCCCCGAAAAAAACCAACGGGGCAAAAAGGGAAGATAACAAAGATACGAAAACTAATATGAAGATTCCCACCCGGTCAAACAAACGACCGAAGAGAAGCGCGGCGAGAGCATCCATCCCCATAGCAAGAGCGTAAGAAATGGGGATCCACGTGTCGGACGCGACAGAGACCTTCTCAAAATGGTAGGCGATAAGTGGGAAATCCGCATAGCCTACCGCAACAAGCCCGACGGCCACCAGGTAAAGCCAGAACCTACGCTGAAATCCCCTGGTCTGCATCTGGGGCAAGTCAACTTCAAGATCACGCGGGCGAGGATAAAGGAATCTTGCTGTCAAAAGAACAATTAGCGCCAGGAGTGCCGGAACCAGTAATATGCCAAAACTGACCTGATTCCCCCCCTTAAAATAGAGACCCGCGCTGACGATAAGGGGTCCAATCACGGCCCCTATCTGATCCATGGCTTCATGAAAGCCGAATCCCCAACCCCGGCCAACGCTCTTGGTGGCATGTGATAACATCGCATCTCGGGCGGGAGTTCGGATAGCCTTCCCCATTCGCTCCAGGACAATGAGGACAGCGGCGACCTGCCAGTGTCCCGCTAGCGCTAGAAAAGGGACCGCCAACAGATTCAGGCCATACCCAACCAGGGTTATGCTCCAATATCTCCCTGTACGGTCACTTACATAGCCAGATAACAGGCGTAAGCCATACCCAATCAACTCTCCAAACCCCGCAACTATCCCTACCGCAGTTGCGCTGGCCCCGAGAACAGCGAGGTATGGCCCGGTGATACTCCGGGCCCCTTCATATGTCATGTCCGCAAAAAGACTGACTAGACCCAGGAGGATGACCAGCTTCCAGGCGTTCCCTTCCAACAACCCCTTGGAATTTTCCTTCGAGCTTGACACATAACCAACCACATTTCACACCTCTTCCCAGTTAATACTAAGTTCCTCAAGGCAATGAAACTGGTTACAACCCAATATACCTGCGAGTAGGGGTTCCTTATCCTATGGGGTACACAGCGCTCATATCAAGGATTCCACCCGGGACCAGGTATTACTTATTGTTTGGTTCAGTCACAAGTCGGTGGGATACCTGCATCCAGCGTGTGTACCTTATGGTCGCTGGTAACTAAAACCCGCCAACCCACTGTAGCGGGCAGATCCCTTCATTTCTCCTTCGATACGCAGCAACTGGTTGTACTTCGCCACTCGGTCGGTTCGCGCCGGTGCGCCCGTCTTAATCTGCCCGGCGCCAACAGCTACCGCAATATCTGCAATAACCGGGTCTTCGGTTTCTCCTGAACGGTGGGAGACTACTGATTTGTAACCAGCTCCCCTGGCCATCTCGATGGTATCCAGGGTTTCACTCAACGTCCCTATCTGGTTGACCTTGATAAGGATGCTGTTAGCCACGCCGTTGTCGATACCCCTTTTTAAGCGGTCACGGTTGGTGACAAAAATGTCATCCCCCACAATCTGTAGCCTGTTTCCCAGGCGCTCGGTAAGCAGTTTCCACCCATCCCAGTCGTCCTCTGCGAGCCCATCCTCCAACAAAATGATTGGAAAGCGGTTAGCCAGATCGGCATAGAAATCCACCATTTCCTCCGCGGTACGGGAGATGCCTTCCGCGGCAAATACATAAAGCCCATCTTTGAAGAATTCCGAAGCGGCCGGGTCCATGGCCAGGAACACATCTTCTCCGGGGCGGTAATGGGCCTGCTCGATAGCTTGGACTATAACCTCCAGGGCTTCTTCGTTCGTACTCAAGTTGGGGGCAAATCCCCCTTCATCTCCGATAGATACACTGAGTCCTCGTTTCTTTAGTACCGACTTGAGCGTATGGTAGACATCGGCTCCCATTCGCAGAGCCTCAGAGAAGCTGGCTGCCCCGGCGGGCACTATCATAAACTCTTGGATGTCCAAATTGTTATCCGCGTGTTTGCCGCCATTCAGGATGTTCATTAGAGGAACCGGCAAGTTCCGAGTATTGACCCCACCCAGATAGCGGTACAAGGGAAGGCCCAGGGATGTCGCGGCCGCGCGGGCAACTGCCAGTGAGACGCCCAGAATAGCGTTGGCTCCTAGCTTCGCTTTATTAGGAGTACCGTCGATGTCAATCATCAAGTGATCAATCCCTGCCTGGTCAAGACAGTCCATGCCGATTACCTGTGGAGCAATGACAGTGTTGACATTGTCGACTGCATTTTGTACCCCTTTACCCAGGTACCGGCCGGTCACGTTATCCCTCAGTTCCACCGCTTCATGTGCACCGGTGGAAGCTCCGGAAGGAACCGCAGCCCGGCCCATGGTACCGTCCTCCAAGTAAACGTCCACCTCTACGGTGGGGTTACCCCGTGAATCCAAAATCTCCCTCGCTATCACTTCGCTTATCGTACTCATTTTGTGTCTCCTTTCATCCGGAATACATATAGACGCCTAATCATCGCACATGTCTGGGCCAAGCCATGCAGCCACTGCTGTCGGCCTGTCAATATTACGGTCATCTTTGAAACGGTTTAATCTCCACCGGGCTGTCATCCTGCTGGGGCCCAAACCCCTTCTCCTCGTCCATTTCCTTAACCGCTTTTACTTTGGACAGGATGGAAGAGGCCGCCAGATCCCCCTTGCCCTCATCATACAAGTCGAACTCGGGATAGCCCGTAGTCGGTATACATCCGGGCCGACACCGGGGTCGGAGGAGGCTCCATACCTGTAATCTCCAGAAACATCATGCTATTCATAATATGGACGAAAACCCGCCCGTAATTATTGCGGTCCCAGGTATCAATTCCATAAGGGTCGTTACTAGTAGGGTACACCACCACATTCGGTTAATGATGTGTCGGCATCTTGTCTGTAATTTATTGCCACAAAGCCCGGGTTTAGGTATAATCTAGGTAATTGAGAGGTCCATGGCTTCTCGAAGTAAACACAGTCCACATCTGCTATCTTGTCTAGCAAAAGGAGGGGTCAACTTGGATTTTTACCAGGTGATTCATTCGCGTCGTGCTATTCGGCAATACCGGCCGGACCCGGTACCTAGAGAAGTCTTACAGAGAATTCTAGACGCAGCTAACTGGGCTCCTTCGGGGATGAACAGGCAGCAATGGTACTTCATCGTGGTTTCCGGCGAAAAGAAAAGACAACTGGGAGAAAGCTACGCCAGAATCGCTGAAACCTATACGGCCCGCTGGGACGATGCGGAACGCCGGAAACAGTTTGTGGAGTTTGCCCGGGATTATGGTGGGGCTCCGGTAGTCATCGTAGCACTGACTGACGCCAGCGACGAGCCGGGTACACGGAAGATGAACCTGGAGAGCGTCAGCGCCGCCTTTGAGAACCTGCTCTTAGCTGCGTGTGCTGAAGGGCTGGGAAGTTGCTGGATGACTGGACCGCTTCAGGACGAAGCGTCTATCAGGCGGATTCTCGATATTGCACCGGATAAAGAGCTGGTCGCCGTGACCCCGATTGGTTACCCGGCCATATCACCACCACCTCCGCCACGGCTGGACCCGGACCTCAAGACCAAAATCACCTGGCTGGAATAGTCAGCCACGTCTGCTTGAAACCCGAATATCCAACCCGGCGGGAAGCCAAGAAATACGGTTTTCCCGCCGTTTTTTCGGGAGGATTGGGACGTTCTGCCCGGCCCGGGCTCATCCGGACATGGAGAAATTCAGCCAAGTCTTGTGGTATTGAGGGAAGTACCGGAATCGGCAACCGCAGTGATTCCTTGCCTCATCCGCTCCTCTTCAACGCGCTTCTTAGAAAGCATGAAAACTGAGGGGATTCCAGCTAAAGCAAATATAGATAAAATAACCAGGGTATCAACTATTCCGTTCATATACGCCTGCCTTAAAGCGTAATAATAATAAACAGAAAAGTAGAATCGTGAGTAATGACGGCTGGATAAGCCGTCTTTTCAACTATTTCTTAATTTCTCAATCGGGGGTCAAGTTCCTCTTCCTGTAAAAGCATTCTGAGCAGTCAACTACCTGGAGAAACCTGGTTTAGATTTATGGCTTACGAAGCCCTCCGGGATTGGTCCAAATGGATCCCCTACCCATCCGTCGTACTCCACTTGGATGAAGGAGTCGCATGAGAACCTCAAAACCCGTGAAAAACGGTTTCTGCGAACCGGGCCGTTATCTCAGAAGAATGACGGTAGAGTGTTTAGCCTATAGGATCGGGTGGGGTTGCTTTCTAATGCATTTCTGTCGACTACGCCAAAGCCCGTATTGACAACTGTTACAGGGATTGATAACCTAAAAGTGTATTAGTGACATAGTACACTAGAATAGTCCGGTGAAGCGGAGGTAGCATGTTTTGTGGTTTCGTATCGATCCCCGGTCGAGCGTACCGATTTACCAGCAGATTAAGGAACAGGTCAAGAAAGGTATCGACGGGGGACTCCTTGAGCCCGGGACCCGATTGCCGTCGGTACGCGAACTGGCATCCCGGCTGCTGATAAACCCCAATACCGTGGCCAAGGCCTACCAGGAACTGGAGTGGGAAGGGGTTATTGCCACCTCGCGGGGCCGGGGTACCTATGTTTCGTCATCAGCCCGTATGGCCAGCTGGGAGGAAAGAATGGAGATGTTGAAGCAGATGATGGAGAAGCTGCTGGAAGAAAGCCATCACCTGCAGCTCGGGCGGGAGGAGATGGAGGCCTGCTTCCAGGAGGTGCTCAAGAAATGGGAAGGGGGCAAGAATGGTGCTGGCGATTGAAACCAGCGAGTTGACCAAGCAATTCAACGGGGCCACGGTGGTTGACGGCCTGAACCTGGCGGTGCCGGAAGGGTCGATTTTCGGCTTGGTGGGGCCGAACGGGGCGGGTAAGACCACCACCGTCAGGATGCTGGTGGGACTGCTGCAGCCGACGAGGGGAAATGCATGGGTACTGGGCCGTGAGGCAAAAGATGCCGTTGCCCGGCACCGTATCGGGTATGTGCCGGACACCCAGAAGATGTATCCCTGGTTTCGGGTGGAAGAAATCTTTTTTCTGTGTTCCGGTTTGTATCAGAACTGGGATTGGGCCCGGGTTAAGTACTTGCAATCAAAGTTTAACCTGCCGGTGGAAAAGCGCATCCGCAACCTCTCTCAAGGCATGACCACCCTGGTAGCTCTAACCGTCGCCCTTTCCATCCGTCCCCGGCTCTTGATTCTGGACGAGCCGACCACCGGCCTGGACCCTATCAAGCGGCGGCAATTGCTTCAACTGGTACTGGAGGAAGTGGCCGGGGAGGGATCCACCGTGTTTCTGTCCACCCACCACCTGGGCGACCTGGAGAGGCTGGCCGACCAGATTGCCCTGCTGGATAAAGGCCGACTGGTCTTCTGCCAGGACATGGACGACCTCAAGCGGAGCTTCCGGCGTATCCAGACGGTCTTCCCGGGCGGGTTGCCGGCCGAACTGTCCCGGCTTCCCGGCGTATTGAAAGTAGAGAGTACGGAGCACGTCTGTTCGCTGATTGTAAACCGGGATGCCGACCGGATCCTGGCCAGGGTACGGGAGTTCAATCCAGCCTTTGTTGAGGCGCAGGAACTATCACTGGATGAAATCTTCTACTACGCTGTTGGAGGTGAACATCATGTTTAGCCGGGTTTTTGGGCTGCATCCCATGCTGTCCTTGAAGGAACTGCACCAGCACCAGCTCAAGTTTGTTATCTATACTCTGCTCCTGAGCGGTATGTATATCGCCGGGCCGTTTCTAGTCGCCGGGCTCAACGCCCGGGCCGGACAGCCCTGGGATATTGACCTGGTTGGCTTAGTTCACAGTACCATCGGGAGCGACGCGGGTACCACCGGTTTTGGGCTCATAGGGTGGATGACTGCCTTTGTCCTCGGCATCTTTCTGCTGTCGGATGAAAAGCAAAGTGGTACTCTGGAGTTTTTGCTGGCTACCCCGGTAACCCGGCGCCAGGTGGTCAAGGCGAAGTATGTAACCGGAATAACAGTCCTGGTTCTGAACGTGCTGGCAGTCGCCCTTTACCTGTCGGGCCTGGTTCAATTCATCTCCACCCCGTACACCGTGTTAGACGTTTGGGTCTGGTGTGCCCGCCAGGCAGCGGTTATGGCCGCAGTTTTCAGCATTTCTTTCGCAGCTTCCACGGTGGCCGGAAACGCAGTATCGGCTGGTATTATGAGTGCCGGGTTGATTTTCGGGCCTGCCCCGGTTCTGCTGGGCCTCCGCAATTTCCTATACGGGTTGGGATTGATTCGCCTGGAATATGGCCTGGGACGAGTGCTGGAGAAAATAGCATATGCAGTGGACATGTTGGGCAACGTGATGCTGGGGGGACCGCATGCCGCTCTCCCGTCGCTTCCGGCTTGTTTCTTGCTGACATTGCTGTGTGCAGGGCTTTATTATCTGTCAGTCTGGCTTTTTGACCGCAGTCCCCTGGAGAGAAACGGCCAGATACTGGTGTTCGGCGATACCCGGCGGGTGCTCCAGGTGGTGGCAGCGGTGGCGGCAGCCCTGTGGACGGCCTCGGCTGCGGCCGGCAACACCGGCCCCCTGGGTTTTCTGCTGCTGGTAGGTATTAGCTTCTTCGTACCTTACCTTCTTTTGGGGGCAGGCTTGAAATTTGTGAAACTCTTGTTTCCACGCGGCTAACGGTAACCTCAAGGCTGACAGGAGCATGTCACCCCAGGTCCAACCGCCGAGAACAAATCCGTTATAGGGAAAAGGATACATTTCCTCCTCATTGACGTTTTGTTGGGTCGTCTGTAACCTGGTTCCCGTCGAAATGTCTTTAACAGACTGTGAAACCGTGTGCGGCGGATATCAAAAAAGAAGGAGTATTCACTCGCGAAATCGAACTGTTTAAATGCGAACAAGGGCAATCACACTGACTGGGGACGGTTTAATAGATTGCAGAACATGAAACAGGTGACCGAAGTGTATCCACTGTTACAACGTCTGATGGTTTACCGCAACCTGCTTAACGATCCGGTTATTAGCAAGACCAAAGAATTAACCGCCTTCCTGCAAAACCCTCAGCAGGTTGCCAAGAGCGAACTGGAAAGCTGCTACTGCTCAATCTGGTATGATATTCTTCAGAAGGCGAAGACATTTGTTCTGGACCTGGATCCCTGGCGCAACTACATCTTGAACCTGATACTCGAGGACGAAAATGTTTTCAGCCTCGCCTGCGAAAAAGGAGAAACCCAACCGGGTTCGCCTATCTGGAACCTGGCTATTCACGACCTCAGCATTTTGAGGGACCTATATAACCTTAACTGGCAGGCCGTAGCGCAGTACGTAGGAACCGATGCCTCCTGTTGGCTGACCAGTAACTGGCAGCCCCGGCCAGCCGAACATCCCTGGGCGCGAATGCGGGCCTCCATGATGACAAGAATTCACCAGCTTTTCACCGATTGCTCAGATATAACCACAGCGGTGGAAGCACTGGCCGAGTTCTACCTGAAGGTTGGATGCGGACAAATGGGAAAATACGCCGCTTTTCGCTGGAATCAAGGGTTGCAAGGGATCGACACCCCCGACCCCATTGACCTTGACGACCTGGTTGGATACGAGGAACAAAAGGAAATACTGATAAGAAACACGGAGGCATTTGTTAAAGGGAATAGAGCCAATAACGTCTTGCTTTACGGAGAGAAAGGAACGGGAAAATCTTCATCGGTAAAAGCTTTGCTTAACCGCTACGCCGCCAGCGGATTACGTATGCTCGAACTCGCCAAAAGCGACCTCGCGCACCTGAGCAGCATTGTTCACACAATAAGGGAACGAGGCTTTCGCTTTGTCATATTTATTGACGATCTCTCTTTCGAAGATTTCGAGATAGAGTACAAACACGTAAAAGCCAGCATTGAGGGAAGCCTCGAAGCTACCCCGGATAACGTGCTGCTCTATGTAACCTCCAATCGGCGCCACCTGGTAAAAGAAACCTGGCGGGACCGTCAATCCCTGGACGAAGAAGTTCACGTTTCGGATTCCCATCAAGAAAAGCTTTCCCTGGTAGACCGTTTCGGAATCACCATTCACTACCCGACACCCAGTCAAGAACAGTATCTCAGCATAGTTCAGCAACTTGCGCAAAGAAGCGGCCTGGAATTACCGGCAGACAACCTGAAACGTACAGCTATCGAATGGGAAATGAAGTATCACGGCCGGTCGGGACGCACAGCTCAGCAGTTTATCACCTACTTGTCCAGCCTGACGTCCGTGAGCAGTCCTTAAAGGCCCACTCAGAAGCTAACCGGAACACCTTTCATCAGCCCCACACGAATAGCTCTTCACCGCTCTCAAAATGCCTCATTAAAGCCTTGATGCCGACCATCGGTGCAGTATACCGCAACATCAACAACGAGGAGGAAGTACTGCCCATAGCCTAATAAAACGACACCAAACCCCATCATAATGGTGACCATGACTATTGCTTGGAATTCTCGGTATTGGGTCCTGACCAGGGGGACCACCGAAAAAAAGGACCGCCCAGGCTTGTTATGACAAGCGGGCGGCAGTGCTAAATTATTTGAACATGAACCCTATGGTTAGCGTTGTCAACGTCGCGAAGCTACTTCAAGTACATGGCAATATCTACCTTTGATAAGGGGTCACTATCCATTTAAGACAGTTGTCTTTCTTGTTGCCGAAGACGTCATAGCCCTTGACGATGTCATTTAGGGGGGCTCGATGGGTGATTAAGAAGTTAGTGTTGATCTTCCCGGTTTGAATCAACTTGATCAATTCCGGAATCCGATTTGCGTTTACCAGCCCCATGCTGATCCTGATGTTCTTGATCCACAGCGTATTCATGGGCAGAACCTGCGGATCTTCAAATACTCCAATGATAGAAACGTTACCGCCTGGTCTTACAGCATCTAATGCAAGTTCGTAGGTCGGTTTGGCACCTACGGCCTCGATCGTCCGGTCGGCGCCGCGACCGTCCGTAAGGTCTCTGATGGCCTCGGGTACATTAACCTTGGCAGGATTGAGTGCTATATCTGCAATTCCCAACTTTACGGCCGCATCCAGGCGCTCCTGGTTTACATCAACGGCAATAATCTGCGCCGGCCCCCACAACCTCGCGGTAGTCATGGCACACATGCCAACCGGGCCGCAGCCCATGACTGCAACCGTGTCTCCGGGTTCAATGCACGCTTGTTCGGAGCCAAAGTAGCCGGTAGATAGAATATCACCGACGAACAGTACATCTTCTTCTGTCAGGCCATTGGGTATCTTGAACATACCCAGGTTTGCATGAGGGACCCGGACGTATTCGGCCTGGCAGCCGTCAATCATGTAGCCGAAAATCCAGCTTCCGGTAGTACAATGGGAGTAGATTCCTCGAACACAGTAGAAGCATTCTCCACATTGGGTGACACAGGAGACGGCCACCTTGTCTCCTACTTTGGAGTTTCTTACCGCGGGCCCCACTTCCACGACTTCACCAACAAATTCATGACCCAATATTCTGGGGGCTTGCACTTCGGGCATGCCGCCGTGCCAGATGTGAATGTCGGTTCCACAGATAGTCGATGTGGTCACTTTGATGATAGCGTCATCAGGTTCAAGGATCCTGGGTGTTGGAACGTCTTCCATTCCAATGTTTTCTGGACCACGATATACCAGAGCTTTCATGGTATCTGCCATTTTACTTACCTCCAGGTTACTTGATTTTGCGTTATAACACCTGCAAGAGTGAAATGTCTGTGCCTCCACATCACCCCTTTTACGCCGGTTTACAACAAAAAAACCAATATCTTTGTGCGGCTTACCTGATTTCCAGGTCCCGTCACAAAATATTGGTCTTCTTTGAAGCCACCCTTTTATGGTTTCTTCGCAATCCACCGGGGGTATTATATTTACTTCATCCGGACGTCACTGGTGACGGAGTCCCTGATGTCGTGGTGGGAGGGGCTATAGGTACCCCACCCGCCTGGTAACGAGCAACGGCCTAGTGCAGAAGGCCAGCGACGCGAAGATGACACAATCACCGCTGAGGCAGTTCTGGGGTGTGGACTTTAACGATGACACACAGTTGCTCAAGGGACCTCTAACCATTACCTCCAGCCCCGCCGCCGGCACCACCATTACCTTCAAGAAGGTTGGTGACCAGTGGCTGCTCGACTCCATCGACAAACCCGGAGAACAACAGTCCGGTTTTAGTGCCAAATAATTAAGTGGGGACTGCAAAGTGCGGCTATCATTGACTGGTCCCTGGTATGTGGGGCAAGCCCCCCGGCGGTCAGCAAGCAGGAAATGCCGGCCACTGACAATTACTACAGACTGTATGACCTCGAGGTTGGACCCAATAGTGGCCCTTCGGCCGAGGAAGCTAAAGCCTACGTGTTAAAGCAGGGATTGCTGAAGACCGTGAAGGACGTTCAATTCACCCCCATTCGCTTTTGGGAATACGGCGACACTGATACTATGGTGGTCGGGAATGATGAATTGGGCCGGGAAAAGGCTGTTTGGTTGACCAAGAACAGGTATGGAGGGACGGTGTCCGTCACAGGGTCTGTAGTGCTGGCAGAGGCGATCTCCACAGAAAAAGTGTACGACATGCTGCGGGCCAAAGGCATTAAGACTGAAAACATAAAGAAAATGTATCTGGCACCGTATGAAAAAGATAAGATTTACTGGTTGGTCATTGCCGAGCAGGCCGATAAAACCTATCATAGTGCGTTTGACTGCAAAACCGGGACCATGGTTCTTGAAAACATGGTTCCGCGAACTCCTTAGAGAGCACGGTATCTGCTCCGGATGCAAATGGGGACGGTTCTAGAGTTGCGCCAATTATTGACAAGTCTGAAAAAAACAGGCATTGAGCAATTTCCGTCATCCAGTGGTGGCTCCTTGACAAGGTAAAAGAGACCACCAGGGAGGACGACCAATGGCTTGTATTCTATGACTGCGCGCATGAAGACCATAAGGTGAATGGCTGGGTAAGAGACAACGGGGACGGTTCTTCTTGACACCCCGATAAGCTGGTGTTTGGGTCTGTACCGTGTTTACCGCCGGCTCATAGACTCTAAAATCTTCTCACCGTCTCCACGCCTGGTCTCGTCTGTTTAACAGTTCTACCGTGTTCAACGCCTTACTGAATCTGCCACCGGGTGAAAAGCTAACTTATGGATTCTTTAAGGTCTTATCATGTTCTCCGATATTCCGCAATAGAATACCGTCTTCTACGTATTGCCAGGTCATCCGGATATCCATGGTGATACTTGCCTCGAAAATATTAGCTTGCCCCCGAATTTTCTTAGTACGGAGCGAAGGATGCCGGGGATTTTCAATCAACAGTTCGAGTTTAATTTTTAAGGCTCGCCTAATTTCTATCGGCAGTTGCTTCGCTTTATCGGCGAAAAGCTCGGAATAGTATATATTCATAATTCAGTGAGCCCCAGGCCATTTAACAAATCTTCTTTGCTTTTTGCTGCTTTTACCCGGCCTTCCCGTATTTGTTGTTCTACCTTCTGCTCGTCTGCCTGCCATTCTGACGAATAAAACCACATCTGATTCCTCGGAATAACCGCAACCGGAGTAATGATCAGGCAGCCATCCTTTTCTTCAATTTCCAGCTTGTCACCTGGCTTAAGTTTAAGTTTTTTCACCAACTCACTGGGAATAGTCACCTGAGACTTCTGTTTTAATTCCACGAGCATGTTACCATCTCCATATTCAAGGTTTAACTTTCTAACTTTTATTGTATTCCAACTTGCTTTTATTATCTACTGCTTTTTAGAGCGACAAGAGGTTTACCCCTTGCACATTTACTTCGGGTAGCCACCACCCCGGTTGTAATAAAAGTGCACTGCAATGGCGATTTCCGTGGTAGTACCGCCTTTATTGATGCCCGGAGCGGTGTCGGCATGGTGCCTCTGGTCCTTATTGAAGGGTTGCCCGGATTACGTCTTAATGTGCGGGATAACCTGGCCTGGTTTGCCTTAAATGGACGAGAGCTGACCACTACCGTGGGCAGCAACCCCCAGGGTTTGAATTGGTAAACCTAATGCGCCAGTGGCCGGGCATTGGCTGGTAGAAAAACATGCCATCCGATCCGTGGTCATGGGTTTTGACGCCCAACTGTTTAGCACTGGGAAGGTTCAACTAAGGGCGTCCAGAATCCTCTTTCGGCTTTCTTCGTCAAAGTCTTCTTTATACCAGCTTAGGAATAGCTCCACGCGCAGCTTATCCGGGGGTAAATCCGGATTTTTCTCCAGAATCACGGCCCGGCTAATCGCCCGGGCACTGTCAAACATGGAGGCACCCATCAGCATTTTCTCTACTCCACTCTTCTTCCGCATCATTTCGTTAAAGACTTTCCCTGCCATGGGACTGGTATCATTCATGGTTTAGTCCCCCCAATAAATCCTCCACGCCCAGTTCGGTGGCCCAGTGCTTCAAGTATCCCCAATCTACTTGCTCACCAACATTGCGGATAATATCGGCTACGTCCCGCAATTGCAGTTCCGAGCGACTGTCCCTGGCCCAGAGCAATTTGGAAAGAATCAAGTCCTCCGCGCTAACTATCCAGAACGCAAAGTCACCTAACTGTCGCCGAATTCTGCGCTGGAACTCGAGAATCCGGTAAGGTGTGTTTTTCCGGACAATAAAGTCGATCTTGATTATTTCCTCCAGGTGAATGATGTTGAACATTCCCTCATCCCTAACCGCTTCATATACCATGTCGGCATCAATGTAGAAATCATCTCGGAACAACTCCAGTAACCGGGTTACCCTTTCCTCTCCGATTTCAATAACGATGTCAATGTCCCTCGTCATACGGGGATGGCCATAAAAGTTTCCAGCTACAGAGCCGGACAGCATATACGGAATCCGGCTTTTGTCCAGTCGCGTGGCTACGGACTTGAATACCGCAATCTCTGTTGGTAAAGTCATAAATCCACCCTCCTATCACTCAGCCGTGTCATCATTGTTATAATCCCCTGGAAG
>JAAYAC010000140.1 GCA_012719535.1 Syntrophomonadaceae bacterium
AATTGAATCGGAGGTCCTGGCCGCGGTGAACAAGGCCATCGAACTGGACTCGGATATTTTCGGCTTCGGCCTGGCCATCAGCCGCACCCACCCCCGGGAGTGGGCCAAGATTGAGCAAGACTGGGCGCGTATCTTCCCCACCGTGGAGGTCCGGGTCCAAGCGATTTCAGAGATAAGGCGCAGCGGCCTGCTCACCAGGATACTAAATCTCAGGGAATAGTAATTCATAATCAGTCTGCGTTGGTCAGCGGCTAATTTGACGATTGGGTTTCAACCGAAGGGGGAATGAAGAATGATAATTTTACTTATATTCATATTCCTCGTAATCATTCTGATTGATGTGCCGCCGCTGGTGAAGCAGCGGATGTGGAAGGATCTTGCGGCTTTCTCGGTGCTGTTTATTATCGGGGTGGTATACAGCCTGGGCGTGTTCTACGACTGGCCGCTGCCCAACCCGGTCAAGGGTTTGGAGATGCTGTTCAGGTTTAAACCGTGAGTCACAGCCGGAACCGCAGGTAAAAAGATTGACGCAGAATAACGCTGACCAATATGACTTATGCAGGCCAAAACCCTTATCAAACCAGTGGTTAAACGAAAATGAAACCACTGATGCACACAGATGAACACGAATGAAACTGACAGTTCATTATGACATAAGGTGCAGCGGCAAATTTCGACTCCGGGGGTGATTGATATGGATACAGACAAACTGGCTGACAAAATGAAACTATCCTGGGTTCAGACCATGCTGCTTTATCTTTCCGTGACGATAGGAATCTTCACCGTCGCTTTGCCTGCTCTCACCGCTGCCCCCTATCCCAACCGCGACCTGTGGCTGGTACCATTCCTGATGGTCCCCGGGGTACTGGTGGTCGGAAGCATTGCCGTTAGGCTGGGCTTGTTTTTTCCGCGTCAGACCATCATCGAGTATAGCAAAACCCTGACCGGTCCTTTCATTGGAACAATGATTGCTTTGACCTATATCTCGTGGTACACGTGTTTCGCGGCCCTGAACCTGAGACTCACCAGCGACTTTTTCATAACTGGCTTCCTGCCTGACACGCCCGTCAGCGTTATTACAGGCGCCATGGTGGTAACCTCCGCTTACGCCGCCCGCCACGGATACCAGGTGCTGGCCCGCGTCAACCAGCTTCTCATTCCCTTCATAGTGGGGTTGGTATGGGTATTGTTCTTCCTATCTTTGCCAGAAATTAAACTCGCCAATCTTTCCCCTATAATGGCCGGAGGCATCAACCATCTGGTACATAATACCATCGTCCCCTTCTCCGTTTTCTCCGACATAGTGAATATAGTGATGTTAATACCCTATCTGACCGAACCTAATCAAGCCCCCAGGGTAGTCAGGTGGGGGGTAACGGTTAGCGGTCTGCACCTGCTGGTATTTATCTTTACCGTAATTGCCGTGTTTGGAATCGACGCCGCCAAAACCCTCGTCTATCCGGGGCTGAGTTTGGCCAGGCAGATCGACATAGCCAATTTCATCCAGAGGGTGGAGATAGCCATTCTGGTGATCTTGCTGGGCGGAATATTTGTGCGTACTTCGCTGGGGCTCCTCTGGGCTTCCCTGGCGGTGGCGCAGGCTTTTAACCTCAACAGGTATGAACCCGTGGTGTTCCCTCTGGCCCTGTTGGCCTCGGCTATGGCTTTTCTCCTCGGGGATAGTACCCTGGAGTATACCGCCTTGTTCAAACCGGGCTTCATCGCTCCCTACTCCCTGGTCCACTCGCTGGCCATACCTTTGCTACTGCTGCTGCTGGCCTACCTCAAAATGGGCCGCCCATCACCGTCCGGGACACCAGTCCATCCGGACCAGGGGTGCAATGAAACCGCAGATGCACGCTGATGGACGCAGATACTAATGTTCAATAGACGCTCAAAAACGCTGACGTAATCACGGCAACACCGACTCCCGCTAAGAAGACAAGGGCAAGCAAGAACCCTCCCCGCTTGCCCAAATGAGGTGACGTTTTGTATAGAAGGCTGCTCGTATTTTTGCTTTTTCCCTGCCTGTTCCTGATCCCCGGGTGCTGGGATCGCGCGGAGATTAACGAGACGGCCATAGCCGTGGCGCTGGGAGTCGATACTGCAAGTAACGACCAAATACTTTTTACCGTGCAACTGCTCGCCGCCGAACAAGAGGGAGCAGGGGAGAAGCAGCCCTCTTTCGTTACTGTTTCGGCCTTCGGCAGCACCTTAACCACCGCGGCCGGGAATATAATGCTCAAAAACCCGCGCAGCATCCTATGGCAGCATTCTGCCGTCATGGTACTCGGCGAAGACCTGGCTGAGAAGGGGTTATCCGGACTGGCGGATGAATTAGCTCGGAACCGCAATATCAGACAAACCGATGCCCTTTTCGTTGCCCGCAAGGCCACGGCGGCTGAGGTACTCTCGATTCCCACCCCGGTGGACAAGATTCCGGGCACGGCACTCGAATCAATGATAAGGATTCAGGATGTAGCCGCCGGGATTTACAGCCAAACCTTGCTACACGAATTTATCTCCCGGACCGCCGCCCCGGGAATAGAACCGGCTGTACCGGGAATAGCCGTAGTAGAACGAGAACACGGTAAGAAATACCTGGAACTTTCTGGAACTGCCGTTTTTAGACAAGGAAAACTGCTGGGCTGGCTGAATGAGACAGAATCCCGGGGCTACCGTTGGTTAAGGCCCAAGATGGTGCTAGGGGGGACGATAACCGTCAAGTGCCCTGCCTGCGGTCAACCGGTGTTGATACAAAATGTACGATCACAGAGCCAGCTAAAGCCCGAGCTGCGTGCCGGGCACGTCGTGATGCACATAAAGGTCAGGGGAGAAGGCTTCTTCTACGAACAGCGGTGCCTGCACCAGCTGGTTACACCGGAGATGATGCCGATACTCAACCAGCACGTGGAAGGGGTTATCAAGAACCAGATAACCAGCGCCGTCGTAAAAGCTCAGGCGCTCAACTCCGATATCTTCGGCTTCGGCGCAGCGGTGAGGAGAAAATATCCCGACCAGTGGGCTGCGCTGGAACCTCGTTGGGATGAAATCTTTCCCGCTATCAAGCTGGAATTTGACGTGGATGCCCATATCAGAAGGACTAACCTTCGCTCCCAAACCGCCAGGCTGAAGTATTGAAGTTGGTTTCTTCGCGGTTTTTTTGCGTGGGAATCCTCCATTTTATACCTGCGGTCGCCCTTGACATGGAGCCTCGCACCCGTGTTTCTAAGGAGCCGCGAGGAAGCCCCGCTGCGCTGAGGAGCTCCTTGCCAATCAAGGCTAACACGGGCATTCTCCATGCCAAGGGTCTCCGCTTCGCTCCGATAAACGACCGCAGGAAATTGGTAAGAACAAAGAAAAGGGGGTTTTGCAGTTGAATGGTAAGATTTCTACCCGGCAGGCATGGCTTTTAAGCAGTGTCGCCATTGTTTCGAGCGAGGCGTTGTATATGCCGGCTTATCTTATGCAGGCCGCCGGCCGGGATGCCTGGCTAGCGCTCATCCTCGCAATGCTCATCGGTTTTCCCACTGCCATCCTGGTGGTATTGCCGGGACTGCGCTTCCCCGGGCAAAATTTTGTACAGTACTGTGAGTACATCCTGGGGAAAATACCCGGTAAGCTGGCGGCCTTTCTCTTCGTCCTGTCCTACCTGATTATTCTTGCCACTACCTGCCGGGAACTGAGCGACCTGCTGCTGGTCGCCTTATTCCCTCACACCCCAATAATTGTCTTGATCGGTTCTATGTCAATGGTATCCGCCTACGCAGTTAACCGGGGCATTGAAGCCATAGCCAGGGTGGGAGAAATAGTAGCGGTGATAGTCTTCGGCGCAATATATCTCGTCGTGCTCATGTCAATAAAGGATGCCAGTTTCTCCAACCTGGCTCCGGTACTGGAAAAAGGCTGGCGCCCGCTATTATCGGGAATCAGCGTTCAAATGCCCTTCCTCCCGCAAATGATCGTGGTAGCTTTTCTCCTGGACAAGCTAGATCGCCCCGCCGCAGCCATCAAGGCTACCCTGGGGTATGTATTGCTGGCCGGATTCACTTTCACTGTCATTGTCACGGTAGTCGTGGGCGTATCCACCAGCGAATACGCAGCCGTGCAGATGGCACCCCTGCTTACTCTGGCCCGAACCGCCGAGATAAGCTTCATCACGCGGAACGAAGCGCTGGTCATCGGGCTCTGGGTTCTGGGCAGCCTGGTTAGATTCAGCCTCTTCTATTACCTGGTTACCTCAACCCTGGGACAGGTTTTCGGTCTTCAAGACTACCGGCATATCACCCTGCCGGTAGGGTTGATTGCCGCGGTCTCATCCATAATGATGTTTACCAACATTTTTGAATTGAACAGGTTTATCACCGGTGTGTTAGCTGTGTATCACCCTATTCTGTTCATCGGTTTTCCTGCCCTCTTGCTGGCTGCAGCCGTTATACGCAAAAAAGGGGAACCTACCCTCCCAGTAATCCGCCGGGCCTACCAGGAAATCACTGACGACCTGGCTTCCTTTACCTCATCCATCAAACGGGTGTATTACTCCATCGTCATGCCTGCCAAATAGGCACAATCAAGCTGAATCTGCCAAGAACATGGTTCAGAATGAAGAATTACCAGTTTACACACTGTCGCTTCATATCACTTCCAACACCTTCTCCAGGCAGGGGAGGGGATTTTCCTGCTCCAGGTTCACCAGTAAGGTGTAGTCATCCAGCCGGGAAATGCTTAGGTTTTTCCCCTCCTTCATGCGGTTCAGGCGGGCGACCGCGCCATCCAGGGGACGGTTGAGCCTGATCTCCAGCCGGCGGTCGCCGGTACTGATGCTTTTTATGTCCTTTTGCCGGGCAGTCACCCTCAGCCGCGACAATCGCAGGAGATTCTCCACCGAAGCAGGCGCCCGGCCGAAACGGTCCTCCAGCTCGGAGCGGATGCTGTCAATCTCCCCAGTGCTGGCCGCTAGCATGACCCTCCGGTAGACCTGTATCTTGACGGCGGGATCGGGTATATACCCGTCCGGTATATAGGTATCGACCTTTATATCCAGGGAAGGCACGGCCTTATCCCTTCTTGCCTGGCCCTTCAGCCGGGCGGTTTCCTCTTCTAACAGGCGGCAGTAGAGGTCAAATCCTACCGCAGCGATATAGCCGTGCTGTTCCGCTCCCAGGATATTCCCCGCTCCCCTTATTTCCAGGTCACGCAGGGCTATTTTGAGGCCAGAACCAAGCTCGGTGAACTCCCGGATGGCGTTCAGCCGCTTCTGGGCGGTTTCCGTGATGGATTTGTCCGGACGATAGGTCAGGTAGGCATAGGCCAGCCTCCGCGACCTCCCCACCCGTCCTCGCAGCTGATAAAGCTGGGCCAGTCCCATCCGGTCGGCTTCGTCTACAATCAAGGTATTGACATTGGGCATATCCAAGCCCGATTCGATGATGGTGGTACAGACCAGTACCTGGAACTCCCGGTTGATGAATCGCCTCATCATGTCGGCCAACTGTTCCTCGGGCATGCGCCCGTGGGCCACCTCCATCTTAATCCCGGGAAGGATGGCTTCCAGTTCTGCGCGAAACAGCTCAATGTCCTGAATACGGTTGTGAACCGCAAAAACCTGCCCCCCTCTTTCCACCTCGGCCATCACCGCCTCGCGGATGACTTCCTGATTGAACTCCATGACGTAGGTGGTAATCGGGTAACGGTCCGGGGGAGGAGTCTCGATAACGGAAAGGTCGCGCAGACCGGTCAGGGCCATGTGTAGGGTCCTGGGAATCGGGGTGGCGGACAAGCTTAGCACGTCCACGGTTTCTTTTAAGGCCTTGATTTTTTCCTTCTGCCTGACGCCAAAACGGTGTTCCTCGTCCACCACCAGCAGGCCCAGGTCCTTGAACCGCACATCCCGGGACAGTAGCCGGTGGGTCCCGATGATAATATCAACCACCCCTTGGGCAAGGTCTTGGAGGATCCTTTTTTGCTGGGCTGGGGTGCGGAAACGACTCAATACCTCGATTACCACCGGCAGGTCCCGGAACCGCTCCCGGCAGGTCTGGTAATGCTGCTCCGCCAGGATGGTGGTGGGAACCAGGATGGCCACCTGCCTCTGGTCCATGACCGCCTTGAAAGCGGCCCGCAGGGCCACCTCGGTCTTGCCATACCCCACATCACCGCAAATAAGGCGGTCCATGGGGCGAGGTCTCTCCATGTCCCGTTTGACTTCGGCGACAGCCCGGGCCTGATCCGGCGTTTCCTCGTACTCAAAAGCCTCTTCAAACTCTCTCTGCCACACCGTGTCGGGGGAAAAGGCGGTCCCTGGCACCGACTGGCGCAGGGCATAGAGACGGAGGAGCTCTTCCGCCATTTCCCGAACGGATTCCCTTACCCTCTTTTTGGTCTTCTCCCACTCGGCCCCTCCCAGCTTGCTCAGCCGGGGCTGTTTCTCTTCCGGGCCGCTATAGCGAGTTAACATGTCCAGCTTGTCTACCGGCAGGTAGAGCCGGTCGGTGCCGGCGTACTGGATGAGGAGGTATTCTTTCCCGACCCCGTCCACATCGAGCCTGACAATCCCCTGGAAGAGGCCTATCCCGTGAGTCTCGTGGACCACATAATCCCCAACCTTCAGGTCGTCAACGACCAGGCGAGCCTCGCTTTTTTCCCTCCGGGCTTTGCTCGGGCGGGCCAGGCGCCTTCCCCAGATGTCGCGCTCGGAAATGACCACCGTTCTCAGGGTCTGGCTGACAAACCCCTTTTCAATGTCCCACCGGGGAAAGGTGAGACCCGTCCTTCCGGCCAAGCCCAGCTCTTCCTTGATTTTCTTTTCGCTCTTCAAGTCTCGAACAGCAATATGGACCACATAGCCACTAGATAACCACTCGCTTATACGCCTAGTCACCAGTTCGGGATGCGCCAAAAAGGGCTCCATCTCCTTCTGCGCAATGTGCTGGTACAGTCCCACCGACGTACCCTGGAGACTGGTGGGAAAAAATGAATGGTAGATAACCGGGTGCTGGCGGATAAGGTGTTCGGTTTCCTCCCAGGATACCACCGCCGGGCCGTTAATGATTTCTCCCTTTCGACGGGCGGCCTCGAGAAATTCCTGATACCGCCTCGCCTGTTGCCGCAGGGACCTCTCAAACTCGCGCGGCTCGTCAAGAAAGATCTGCACCTTCGGTCCCAGGTAGTCCAGGAAGTGTACCTGCTCCCCGGAAAGAGTCAGTTCATCGGCAAATGATACTACCAGGCTGTCTACCGCCTGCTCTGATCTCTGGCTTGCCGGGTCGAATCGGCGGATGGAGTCAATCTGGTCCCCGAAAAGCTCAATCCGGTACGGGTGGGGCTTTCCTACCGGAAATATATCCAGTATCCCCCCCCGGACGCTGAAATACCCGGGTTCAGTAACCACCTGGCAGCGTTCATAGCCCATACCCACCAGGCGGCGCAGGGCTTCCTCCAAGTCCAGTTCCTGGTTTACCACCAGCCTGAGGGCCTGTTCTTTGACTGCCCGCCGGGAGGCCACCTTGAAAAGCAGGGAACCGGCGGTGGCAATTATTACACTGGCCCGCCGCGGGTTGGTCGCAATTTCGCTGAGAGTTAGAACCCGGTTGATCCCGGCATAGGAACTGGAGCTTTTGGCACGCAAGAAAAAGAAATCCCGGGCCAGGAACAGGTGGACGCAATCACGGCCCAGAAACCCCTGTAACTCCCGCCCCAGGTCATGAGCCTGTTCCTCCCCCGGCACCAGGCAGATGACTTTGCTGCGGCACCGGTTGGCCCACAGGTGAATAAAAAAACTCCTGGCACTGCCGGCCAGGCCCGAGAGCATGGCCGGGTTCCCCGGTACCAGTTCTTTGTCCAGGCGTTCGATTAAGTCCAATGTAAAAATCCACCCCCCTGTTAATGAAACGCAGAAAGGTGGACGCCCGCTTAACCGGACCCCCACGCTTCAATAACCATTCACAACTGATTACACTGACAAGCTATGACACTGACCCCGCAACAGCTACACAACGAATATTCGGTTTTCATTCTCTAGCGGTGTCCGGCACTCAACTACTTCCAACCAACAATAGAACGAGTATACATTCATTGCTACAGGGTCTTGTTGCTTGCCTGGATAAGTAGTGGGGTTGAGTGTGAGTGCCGGATAGGGGTCATGAAGGTCTGTGTTCGTCTATGGACAATTGCCCTAGTTGTAGAAGAATCGGTTGGTCCGGGATGGAGAGGAGCCCATTCCCATCTCCTCAGCGCAGTCGGGGCACAGGGCCCGGACCTCGGCTACACCTTCCCCTGCGGTCTCCATCTCATCGAACACCCCGTCACAACACTCGCAAACGTAATACAGCTTCACCACCCGCACCTCCCGGCTTCGCTTATTTTCTCTTAATAAGCTTGGGAAGTTCGGGCCATAAATATACCACCAATACTAACATCTAATTATATGAATTCATGGCCTTGACTATACCTGCTGTTACCCATACCTCCACCGCATCGGCCGCTTTGGCCACCGCCCCGGTCATAACCGGCTCTTCCTCCGTGCTGAACCGGCCCAGCACGTGCCCTATGGCGTCGCTGCCCTTGGGGGGATGGCCTATGCCAATGCGCAGGCGGTTAAAATTGCTTGTACCTAGTTTCTCCATAATCGAGGCTAGGCCCCGGTGCCCTCCGGCCCCGCCGCCGGCCCTGAGACGAATCCGGCCCGGTTCCAGGTCCATATCGTCATACACAACCAGGAGCTCGCCGGTACCGGCCTTCAAACCGGCCAACAGGGGCCGGACCGCCGCCCCGGAAAGATTCATGAAGGTGAGGGGCTTGATCAGGGCCACCGGCTCTCCATGGATTCTCACCCAGGCTATGACCGCGTTGTGCTTGTATTCGTGTTTTTCAACCCGGTAGCGGCGCGCCAGTTCCTCCACCACCATGAATCCCAGGTTATGACGGGTTCCTCGGTAATCCTCTCCCGGATTCCCCAGTCCTACTACCAGTTTCATTGCTCTCCCCCAAAATCATAAGCCACAGATGACACTGACGGGAACTGATTCACACTGATTTATTCTATGTTATTCTGTGCTGGTCTTTTTAGTATGGTCACTACTCCTTAAGCCAAATACCGCAACCAGCCTGTCAAACGCAACCTTTTGAACAGTCGTCCCCACCATGCATGTTTCCTGTGTTTGTCTGTGGTAAACTGGCGTTTCCTTGCTACTCTTCTTCCACAGCGGCGGAGGTTTCGGCTTCACCCGCCTCCGCTCCGGGAGGAGCTTCAGCCTCGCCCTTGGCCGGGTGGAGAATGGTAACCACAATGGATTCCGGTTCACTGAGCACCTTTACTCCCGGCGGAACCTGCAGGTCGCCCACGAAGAGCTTGTCACCGGCGTTCAGGCGCGAGATGTCTACCGCAATGGCATCGGGCAAATCGGCCGGCAGGCACTCCACCTCCACTTCTTTGGCACCCGCCTGTAGTATTCCGCCCTTGCGCAGGATTTCTTCCTCCCCGTGGATTACGATGGGTACCGCAGCGGAGATTTTTTCTCCCATACGAACCCGCAGAAAGTCGACATGCTCGATATTACCGCTGAGAGGATGCCGCTGAACCTCCCGAACCAGGGCCAGTACCGGCTGTTGTTCGCCAGCCACCTGCAGGGAAAAGATACCTCTCGCTCCATGAACACGAAACACCGCGGCCAGGTTGCGGCTATCCAGGCTGACGTGCAGGTTATCAGCCCCTTTCCCGTAAATCACTGCCGGAACCCTCCCGGCCTGCCGCAACTGCTTCAGGTTAGGTTTCTTCAGTCCTCTTTTTTCACACGCTAACACGACTGTTTCTGCCATCACATTACCTCCTTGGCAAAAAACTGAAGGAGACCCCCGGGCCTCCCCTCGTCTCTAGTCAAACAGCTTGCTTACCGATAAGTCCTCATGGATCCTTAGTATGGCCTCGCCGATTAGGGGCGCGATGGAAAGGATGACCATGTTGGGTAATCGCTTCTCCTCAGGAACCGGAATGGTATTGGTTATGACCAGCTCTTTTATGGGTGCCCGGGCGAGCCTTTCAATGGCCGGCCCGGAAAACACCGGGTGGGTACAGCAAGCATAAACTTCCTTGCAGCCCATGTCCATCATTACCTCGGCAGCAGTAGTGATGGTACCCCCAGTATCGATTATATCATCAATTATGATGATTGACTTGTTGCGGACATCACCGATAACATTCATTACCTCGGAAACATTAGGTTCGGGGCGACGTTTGTCCACTATGGCAATAGACGCCCCCAGCCGCTCGGCGAGGTCGCGGGCGCGGGTTACCCCACCGACATCGGGGGATAGGATTACCGTGTCCCCCAGGTTCTTGGTTTTAAAGTACTCAGCGATAGTAGGTACCCCTGGCAGGTGGTCCACCGGTATGTCGAAGAATCCCTGAATCTGCCCGGCATGCAGGTCAACCGCCACCACCCGGTCCGCCCCCGCCGTTACTACAATATTTGCGATTAGCTTGGCGGTGATAGGATCGCGAGCCCGGGTCTTCCGGTCCTGGCGGGCATAGCCGTAGTAGGGTATGACCGCATTGATGCGGGCAGCGGAAGCCCGGCGGAATGCGTCGATCATTACCAGTAGCTCCATCAGGTTTTCGTCGACGGGCGGGCAGGTGGGTTGGACCACGAAAACGTCAACCCCGCGGACGCTTTCGTCTATGTTTACATTGATTTCTCCGTCCATAAACCTTCTAGCTTTGACATCGCCGATATTTACCCCCAGGTAATCGGCAATCTCCTGGGCCAGCGCGATATTAGCATTCCCGGTGAACAGCTTCATTCTCCACCTGGATGAATTCATGACTTTACCTCCCAAATTCTAACTTGCATCATCCGGGCTGTTCTTCCTCTTCGCCCAGTCGCTAATATTCTTTTGCCTGGCCCTTTCAACCCCCAGCGCTTCATCCGGGACCTCTTTGGTAATGGTCGAACCGGCCCCGGTTGTCGCATTTTTACCGATTCTTACCGGTGCCACCAGGTTGGTGTTGCTGCCGATAAAGGCCCCGTCCTCAATCACGGTTACATGCTTGTTCCGGCCGTCATAGTTGCAGGTGATGGTGCCCGCACCTATATTCACCCCGGTTCCTACCAGGGCATCGCCAACATAGGCCAAATGGGGAACCTTGCTTTTTTCGCCAATGGTCGATTTCTTGATTTCCACGAAATCCCCCACCTTGGCGCCTCTTTTCAGCACCGCCTGGGGTCTGAGATAGGCGAACGGGCCAATGGTGCAGTCGTCGTCTACCTGGCATTCCAGGAGCTTGGAATTCTCCACCACTACATTATTTCCAAGGGAAGAGTCTATTATGTGGCTTCCCGGCCCGATAGTACAGTTACTACCAATAGTAGTGTCCCCTGCAATGATTGTGAAGGGCAGAATGACCGTGTCCATCCCAATGCGGACATCCACATCTATGAAGGTGGTCGCCGGATCCATGATTGTAACCCCGCCAGTCATCAAATCGTGGTTCTTACGCCGGCGCAACACCCTTTCGGCGTAGGCTAGTTGTATGCGGTCGTTAACGCCGTACAGTTCTTCTTCGTCAGGATGCAGTAAGACCTCCACCGGCAGGCCCTGCGCCAGAAAGAGAGGCAGTACGTCCGTCAGGTAATACTCCCCCTGGGCGTTAACCGGCTCGATGTCTTGCAGCGCCGCAAACACCGGACCGGCCTGAAAACAGTACATCCCCGAGTTGATTTCATCGATGGCCTTGATTTCCGGAGAAGCGTCCTTATCTTCCACTATTCGCTCCAACCGGCCGGATTGGTCGCGAACAATCCTTCCATACCCCGCCGGGTTCTTAACCCGGGTGGTCAGCACCGTAGCGACCGCGCCGGTCTGGTGGTGATAAGCCAGGAGGTTTTTCAGAGTATCCCCCCGCAGGAGAGGGGTATCGCCACATAGCACCATTATGGTGTCATCCGGACCCGCCAGCCCGCCGGCCTGCATCAGGGCATGTCCGGTACCCAACTGCTGTTCCTGGACTACAAACGCCAGTCCCTCTCCAGCAAGGCTCTCCATAAGCTGCTCCCGCCCGTGTCCCGTCACCACCACTATATTATCGACACCGGCTGCCCGGGCGGCCCGTACCACATGTGTAATCATGGGTAGGTTGGCCACCTTGTGCATGACCTTGGGCAACTCGGACCTCATCCTTACCCCTTTGCCCGCCGCCAGTATCACTGCTATGTTTCTACTCAATCAACCCTCACCCCAAAAAACAGGTCGGAATTTTATAATTCTACACGGGATTGGTATATCCTCTTTTCCCTGACAATTAGCTGGGTAAGGTCGTTCCCAGGTATTTTTCCGCCAGTTTCAGGTCGCTTGGTTTGTCTACATCTACGCCCACCTCGGCATACGGAGAAATAACGGCTCGGCCCCTGATACCCAGCACCTCGTAAAACCTTGCCTCGATATCCGGGATAGCCAGGCGGCGTACCAGGTATTTCCACGCCAGGCCTATACCAAACAGCCGCGCCAGGGCCAGGGGACTCTTACGCTTGGCCACCAGCTTCTTGGCCATCTCCAGGCAGTTATCGACTACTCCTGCCTTGACAATGAAGAGGTTTCCTCCCGTGAAAACCCCCTCCCGGATACGCACGTAGGTTCTTCTCACTCCGGGAAACCGGGCTTCGTTGACCTCCCGCCCCACGATGGAATAGCAGAAATCTGCCTCGCTCCCCTCGCAACGTTCCAGGAAATCATCGATGGCTGCGGTGGTAATCAGAGGAATATCGGTGGGCAGGACGAGAATCTTCTCTGTGCTTCCCACCTGCTGAAGAACCTCCCTGGCATTGGCAAAGCTGTCGATCGCGTCTTCCCCCGGTGCGGCGAAATACAGCCGCTGCTCCTTCTTGAAAATCTCCTCTAGGGATTGCCGGGGACCACTGATGACAATGTTCCTGATTTTCCCCGAAGAACGGACAGCTTTGTATACATAGTAGATCATGGGATAGCTGCCGATGATAATCAATGCTTCGTTGTCATAAGGGGCATATTGTTTCAGTTGTCCCGAGTTAACCCCTCCCGCCAGGATTACTGCGTCATATTCCGCCATCCACTCCACCTCCGCGCTATTTTGCTTCGGGGAATCCTCCCTTGCGCAAGGCCTCCAGCATACTGTTTTCAGCATTTTCAATATGCTCCTGGGCCAGCTCCTGGGCCAAAGCCACATTCCTCTCCGATATGGCCTCCACGATCTTTTTATGCTCCTCCAGGGCCTCCTTCATACGCCCCGGGGTGGAAAGGGAAGTGCTCCTGAACCGCTGTATCTGTTCACGCAGGTTGTGAATTATTTGCTTCAGCTTTTCATTGCGACTGGCCTTGTACATGGCTTCATGAAAGAGGGTGTCGACCTCGATAAGCTCCTCCAGGTTGTTACTTTCAATGCATTCGGCCTTGCGCACCAGCATTCTTTCGAGTTCTTCCAGCTCTTCAGCAGTTATCCTCTCCGCCGCCAGCCCTGCAGCCAGAGCCTCCAAAGCCGCACGCACCTCGAACACATCGGCGATGTCTTTCAGGGAAATTCCCGCTACATAGGCGCCTTTGCGGGGTATCATTACTACAAATCCTTCCAGTTCCAGCTTGCGGATGGCTTCCCGGACCGGGGTACGAGAAACGCCCAGCTGCTCGGCAAGCTGGATTTCCATCATTCTTTCCCCCGGCCTGAGGCTGCCGTTGATGATGGCTTCCCGGAGCGCCTCGAAGACTACCTCGCGCAGGGGCTTATAGGTGTCGAGCTTTACAGGAATCAGTCTGTATTCCGGCATAATACCAACTCACCCTCTTTCAAATGATGTGACTATAAACACTTCTTCGTAATATCTATTTATTATAGCACAGGCTGCTTCGGCGACCTCCCTTTGCAGAAAGATGCCAAAGACTGTCGGACCACTCCCGGACATCAGCGCCTTTACGGCTCCCAGGTCCGTCATCATTTGTTTGAGCAGGGCCACCTCCGGGCAGCACTCCAGGGTAACCGTCTCCAGCACGTTTTCCATCCCGGCGCAGGCACCCGCCAAGTTGCCGCTGGCCAGGGCCGCCTCCACCCCTCCCGTATCGGGGCGCCTGGTAACCTTGCCCTGGTCATAACGCGCGTAGACCTCCCGCGTGGATACTGAGTAGCCGGGCTTGGCCAGAACCATGAGCAGGTTTCTGGCCGGTGACAGGGGCGTCAGGATTTCCCCCCGGCCCCGGGCCAGGGCAGTCCCCCCCAAAATACAGAAGGGAATATCCGAACCAATCCTTGCTCCGAGCGCCATCTGGTCCTTTATATCCAACCCGGCTGCATACAGGCGGTTCAGTCCCTTGATTACGGCAGCGGCATCGGTACTGCCGCCGGCCAGCCCGGCTCCTACGGGAATATGTTTTTCAATATGTATATCCACCCCACCGGCGATACCAGTCGCCTGAAAGAACTCTACTGCGGCCCGGTAGGCCAGGTTGTCGCTATCCCCCGGTACCAGCGGCGAGTCGGTGCTAACCTCGATACCATCCGTTAACCGGCGCAGGTGAACGGTATCCACCAAGTTGACCTGGTGCATGATGGTCTCCAGCTCATGATAGCCGTCGGGACGGGGCCCCTTGATATCAAGGGTAAGGTTAACCTTGGCAGGGGCCAGCAAACTGACGGTTGTGCCCAACCCTTGTTCACCATGCCTTACCTAAGAATGTCACATAGAGTATTTACCTTATATTATCAATTATTAGCTTGAAAAACACCAGTTTGTTCACCAGCGTATACAAGCTCCTTATCAGGAGCTATCGGTTCTTCGCTGTTTTGAGTGGGTACCTCCCCTTTTATACCTGCAGTCGCCCTCGATGTCAAGGATCTCCGCCTAGCTCCGGTAAAAGACCACAGCAATTAGACAAGAAAAAGTGTTTCCCCACTGAAACAGCGAAGAGCCTGTCTATTTTACGGCCTACCTGGCCGGTCCGGGAACGGAGCCGAGCCGGACCCGGGCGAGGAGCTCCACGCATTTAAGTTTGACCCGGGCCTCGCCGGGGGAATTCAAGCCGATGCCCTGGTCGGAGGCAGATACCAGGCACAGCGGTGGAAACAGAACGCACCACCAGTTCTTGCCCCGGCCTTCGCCTATGACTACCCTGACGGCGGTATAGTCGCCTTGAGGAAACACCAGGTCTCCGTAGCACTTGGTCGGGAAAGCGAAGGTCCCCATACAAACCTTAACCGGGTAGTGGTACCCGTTGGCACTCACTGCCGCCTCCGCTACTCTTTGTACCTGGGGCAAGCATTTCCTGGCCGTCCGGCTGGCTTCATCCACGTCCCGGGCATCACCCAGTTCCTGCCGCAGATAGTTTACAACCTCGTCTTTTACTCGCATCTTGAGCGCCTGGTCGGCGGGAGAGTCGCTGTTAGCAATCACATGCAGGCGTATGACTTTATTATGTACATCCCCGGCTCCGTCCAGGTAACCGCATCCTGTCAACACGGTCAATATGATGAACCCACTTACCAGTTTTCTTAGCATACAATCCCCTCCAACCACTTTTTCCACATTATTTCCAGCTTAGGATGCTTCTAAACAGCAGGTTCATCTTCCCGGGTACCCCGAGCCGCGCGAGCTCCCGGGACAGGCCATGCTTGACGGGGATGCCTTACCGGTCTAGCATGTTAATTAAGAGGTGGCATGGGGCTTAAAGACGGGCTTTAGACGGATGGTAAGTGTTACAGCAGGCTTTATTCCCAGCTTTTGGTGGCAAAATCTTTGCCTGGGCCAACGATATAGTTATCAGGAGGAGATTGCGGTATGAAGGTTCGCGGCAGTCCAGGCCGGTGGCTGTTGATAATAGCTGTACTTCTGGCCCTGTTTCCGCCGGCACCGGTCATTGCCGGCGACTGGGAACAGTTCCACAGAGGATTGAACCGGGCCTTCGCTGAGAGCGCGGGCCACCAGGAGCCCAACCTATTGCTCACCGCTCTGGTAGTTCTTCTTTTGGTGCTGGCGGTGGCAGGAGCGGGCTGGCTGTGGAGCTTGAAGCGAAGAGCATCCGGCTACAGCCCAACCCCAGTTACCCGTAATCCCGAAGCTACGGTCAGGCCATACCGTGGAACCGGTAGCCAGCGGCGCAGTTGGGTACGTGTCCCGGCCGACAATCTGAACTTGTATTATGCACTGGTACGACCGGACAAAAAGCTTGTCTATAAAAAGGCCCGCGTCCTTGACATAAGCGGCGGCGGCTTCATGTTTGCCACCAACGACGAGTTGAAGATCAACGACGAACTGAAGGTTATCGTGGAGCTCAGCGCGAATAGGCAAATCACAGCCGGCGGGCGAGTCGCCAGGGTTGTCACGAGCCGTTGCGGCGATAACCAGCAACTCCTGGTGGGAGTTGAGTTCAGAGGCATAAGGGAGGGAGCGCGTGACAGCCTGGTGCGCTGGATATTTAAACGCCAGCAAAGGTTGTTACGGAGAAGGAATCAAATGCCGGAAGGCACGTGCCTGCGTTGCGGAAAACCCCTGCCGGAAAACCAGAGGGCAGCTTTAGTTTACTGCTCTCACTGCCTGGAGAAAGGCGATATGGGAGAGACACCTTCAGAATAGATATCTCAACTCACTCCAAAGCAAAAGGCGCCGGGGCTGTACAAAGAAAATGGACCCCATTGATACTGACAAATCATAATTGACAATGTGCAGCTTGCCAGGGAAAGGCTGACCCGAACGGGTGTAAGAAGGGGCGCTAACCTGATATGGGGGGAAACGAGTGGAAACCCCGGGGCAGCTTTTCCCTACCCGGGGGGGTTCCTCAACCTGGTTGGTGAAGGGGAGTGACCGGAAAGAAGGAACACGAGCCGGTATACCCGGTGACGAAGACGGAAATCCCCGCCACCCGGTCCGTGCCTACCTGTCCCCCGTGCCGAAACGGAAGCTCCGGCTAACCGCGTGGTACCGTCGGTCACGGGCATTGCCCGGAGTGAATCGGAACAAGAAATGGCCCTTGTTGCCTGTACCAAAGAAAACAAAGCCTCTTTTACCTTCTATCTTTCCTTTCTATCCTCATCCCGCCTGGTAAGATATTCTCTTATTATCATCCTGACCAGGGCACTGCGTGAAATTTGATTTTCCTTTGCCAGCCTCTTTATTTCGTCAACCTGCTTCTTGGTCAGATAAAAGGTTGCATGTTCAAACTTGTCAGTGACCATTCTAACCCCCTCCCTCGCCAAGATAGCGCCCAGAAGTCGTTTCATTGGTTATTATATGTAAGGTCCCTCCGCGGGGTTACTGTATCCCCCTTCCCAGGGCGGCTTTGACTCTGGCCATGTGTTTTTTCATGGCTATGCGCCCGGCGCGAATACACTCCGGTATACCGGAAAGGTCACCCAATCCCAGGTTGCTTACATCCGGAAATATCACCAGGTCGGCAAATAACTGCTCATCCAGCTGGGAAGTTTCCTGAATCATTATGTCGATAGAGCGGGATATTATCTCATGAAAGTCTTTAACCGGTTTGTTGAACTTGCCAGCCTGCAGGTCAACTCCCAGTATATAATCAGCGCCCATGGTCTTCAGCTCGTGAACCGGCACTATCTCCCTTAATCCCCCGTCGACCAACTGCATTACCCCCAGGCGCCGGGGAACAAAGACAACCGGGATGCAGGTACTGGCTCGCACAGCTTCGCTGAGCAGGGCATCCCTTACTGTTAGCGTAGCCGTTCCTTCTTCTTCTATGTTCTGATTGGTAAAGACTACCTTCTTCCCCGAATTCAGGTCCGCGGCTACGATGGCCAGGGGCATCTCCACGTCCTGCAGCCGCTTGCCCCGGGTAAGTTCGTAGACCAGCCTTTCCAACCGGTTGCCCTTAAGGAATCCCGCGGGAAGAACCGGCCTGCCTGTGACCAAACCCAGCAGGTACCGGGCCATGCCTTGCCAGTTGAAGTCCAGGTAATCACGCCTGGTTAGCCTGAGAGCAACCTTTTCCAACTCGTCAGGCGAAACCCCGGCTGCATAACAGGCTGCCACCAGGCTGCCGGAACTCGTGCCGGCCATATATTGAGGCCTGATACCATTTTCCTCAAGTACCTGCAACACCCCGATATGGGCAGCTCCGCGTAGACTGCCTCCCCCGAGGGCTAGGCCCAGGGATTTCAAGCCATCCCAAACCCTTTCTACATACGGTGTACCATCGTAACCACTGTCCATGCCCCTCCCGGGGGCACGACTAGCCTCAACCTCTGCGTGGTACCGCGGGGCTGGTGGTAAGGTCATGGATGTTCTGGTTCCCCCGGGCCAATATTTCTTGCAGTATTCTCTTCAGCCTGGCATCCATGGTTTCTTGCATGCAGCGAGCTACAGCCTGGTTCAATTCCGCTTGCATATCAATAAGCTTCTGCAGGTTTGCGCTCACCATTTTTCCCCTCCTTTTACTGTTATGGTATTCGGACCCGGCTGCAGAGGTTCCCGGTTTTCACTACCGCAATTGCAACCCCAAGAGGGTTACGAATGGCTGCCCATCAATTACCATCTGTCCATAAAGCTATTACAGGCCCGCAGGTTAAACAGGATACCTGCCCGGAGCAGGGACAGGTTCAGGTGAGGTTGCGATACCGGGTTTGCCCATATCCAATGGTGCCGGTACAATGAAGGCACCCGGAGGCCTCGGGCCGGGCCTCCGTTAATACCGAACAAAGGGAGTGATACTATCGGAAAGAAAAACCGCCAAGTATTATGGGTAACCCTGGCGGTAGCTACCGCCCTGCTGGTTGGTATCCTTCCGTCCGCCGTTTGTGAGGGGGCCTATCCAGGGCTTACGGAGACAAGCTATGACTGGGGCCATCCCCCGGCCTATAACTGGAGCAA
>JAAYAC010000141.1 GCA_012719535.1 Syntrophomonadaceae bacterium
CACATGGTAAAGCGGGTAATTGAGGGAGAACTGAACTAGTTCTCCCTTGCTAATGACTACTTGTCAACTGGTCAGTTATTCCGTCATGTTCCGGACATTTAACACCGTCTGTTTCGGGACTTTTTAGGGTGGCAGTAACACTACCTCCTTGCCAATCTGTAATTCTATTATATGCATGAGTAGGGTGATCTGCAAATTAGTAGGAAAATAACTTGACGGGGTATGACTATCAAGTCATAAATGTACAAACAGCCGGGATAAACAAACCGGCATCCTTGCACAATCTATGGAAAAATCAATCCTAATATATCGTGCAAATGTGAGGGACAAAGATTGTGCAAGACTGCACTCTAACATCCTCATTCAACTCCGACGATAAACCTCCACACCTTGCTCTTCGATTCTTTGGCGCAACTTTTCATCCAAGGGGACGTTCATGTCTATGACATCGATCTTATATATCCCCGCCGCCTCGTCCAGATCCAGCCATAGCCCGGGCGGCAGTTCTCCCTCGCAGTATACGGCCAGGTCGATATCGGAATTGTATTTGTAATCCCCCCGGGCACGGGAGCCGAAGATGACCGCCCGGGTTACATTTTCTCTCTTTTGCAGTTCTTTAACTATCGCTTGCACAATACATTCCGGCAGCCCGAAATTCATTTAAGTGCCTCCTCCATCCTGCCGGCAAAGGCGGCAAATACGGGATAGTATTTTTGTTTAACCCTATCATAGATTTCTTTTGCCATTTGCTCATTGTATGTATGGACAGTTAGATTACGGGCATTAATCATGTCAATCCAGACATCCCCGTCAGCAAGTATCCCTGCCGCAAACGCTTCTTTAAAAGCTGCCCGTGGAGAGGCGACGGTTGCTGTGCCTTCATATTCAAGATAGAGTCTCATCAACTTCCAGGCCAGCTCATAAGTAAATTCAAAGCGCTGAATTACTCCATCATAGAGCAGAGGATTGGATATATCCTCGTCCAAAGCCTCTTTAAGTTTTGTGACCGCTTTACGGTATTCTTGGAGCTTTTCCTTGAGCCTTTCATTATTCATATATCAGACCTCCCATGGCAGTTTTCTCCGCTCTGTTTTTATCAAATACAAAGAATCCCAACCAGGATATGGAAAATAACAATATGAGCTAACTGCCCACTTATCCGCCGATATCTCCGCCTGTTTCATAATAATCCCCACAGCCTGCTGTTGCTTGTTCAGAGGGTGGCCGTATTTATTCAGCGTCCGACGGCACAAGCACCATCAATCTTGCGCGCACGCTTTCCTCTTATGGTTATTGGTCGGTCATCTTACATTACATCCAGCAGCTTCCGGTTCTCCTCCAGTCATATACGCTGCTTTTGAAAGTCGGGCATAATTGTCCATATTTTAGCCCAATACTCTGCCCTCTATCCTGCCTGGCTGTATACACTTTGCCCAGCACTATAATAACAGTCATAAATGTGCTGGTACACCAGATCGCACTTCCGTTTGAATATTTCAGGAGTATATGCTCTCGGCAGTTCCCGGTCAAGGGAATCCTGTATCGTAATCAAAACCGCTGCCCTGGTCTGCTGGCGTTTTCGCCAGTCGAGAACCAGCTTCTCCCTTTTAATTGTTTCGGTAACAGCTTTCTTAAGCTCATCAATCAGCGCTGCCTTTTCTTTCACCGGTGTATCCACCGAGCCGCCCGCTGCAGGGGTGGCGTAGATGGCAAGAGCTTTTTGAAGATTGCGGAATACTCCGATATAGTCGACGATGGTGCCGCAGGTTTTGTCCTTGAATACCCGGTTCGCCCTGGCTATAGTCTGCATCAGTGTATGGTTCTGCATGGGCTTGTCCAGATAGATTGTATTGACGGCAGGGGCATCAAAGCCGGTCAGCCACATGGCGCAGACAAACACGATCCGTAAAGGGTCATTGGGGTCTTTGAACTTTTTATCCAGGTCTTCGTTTATCATGCGCTTGCGATGGGGAAGAATATCCAATCCCTTTTTCTTAAACTCTTCAACCTCGTTCTGCCCGGAAGATACGACCACCGCCATATCGGTCTCCTGCATGTAATAAAGCTTCTTTTTTATCTCTGTTGCTTCATCAGGCTGACATTCAGCAAGCTGTTTTCTCAGCTCCTCCATGTACTTTTGCCAATATTTCCGCACCTTGTCATACATCTTGACGGCAGTGTACCTGTCGATGCTCACCACCATGGCCTTGCCCGCCTCACCCCGGTTCATAAAGTGCTTGACGATGTCCTCGGCAATTGTCTCCAGCCGGTCGTCACGGGTAATCAGGTGATATTCCCGGGCAAATTCCCGTTCCAGTTTCTTTCCTCTTCTTCGCCTAAGTCGGCGTTGTCGATGATGTCCTGAAGGTCATCGTTAAGGTTCTCGTTGATAAGCTGGAGTTCAGGAATACGGTTCTCATAAAAAAGGGGAACAGTCGCTCTATCTTCAACGGACTGGCGGAAGTTATAGATGGAACCATAATCCCCGAAAACTTCCCTGGTTCTTTCCTCGCCAGCCATAAGAGGGGTTCCCGTAAAGGCGATGAAAGAGGCATTGGGCATGGCAGACCGCATGTTGGCGGCAAGGGTGTTATACTGGCTGCGGTGGGCTTCGTCCACCAGCACGATGATGTCGTCCCGGTCGGTTATTTTCTGGTATTTGCAATCGCTATCACTTTGGAATTTATGGATAAGGGTAAACACCATCCGGTGGTTCTCGCCCAAAAGCTCCTTTAAGTGCTGGCAGCTTTCGGCCCGGACCCTTTCCTCGATGACGGCGCCTGCTGCCGCAAAGTTCTTATAGATCTGGTCATCCAGTTCCGTCCTGTCAGTGACGATGACAAATGTCCAGTTGCCGGGTATTTTGCGCAGGATTTTCTGGCAGAAGAAAAGCATGGAATATGACTTCCCCGAACCCTGGGTATGCCAGAAAACTCCTAAGCGTCCTTTGTTTTCCCGTATCTTTTTCACTGCTTCGATGGCGTTGTTGACCCCGAGGTACTGGTGGTTTTTAGCCACCAGTTTGACCAGGGAGCCGCCTGCATCACTGAAAAGAGTAAAGTTTTCCACGATGTCCAAAAGTTTGACCTTATCACAGGTTCCGCGAATCATAGTTTCAAGGGAGACAACGCCTTTTTCGCCCTCGCTGTTAATCTTCTTCCATTCGGCAAAGTGCTCCCAGGACGCGCTCATGCTGCCGATGCGGCTCTGGCTGCCGTTGGAAAGGATAATGAAGCCGTTGTACCAGAACAGCTGGGGTATGGTATTTTTATAGTCCCGCAGGTTGTCGTAATAGGCGTGCTCCAGCCTGCGGGCGGTGGATTTAAGCTCTATAAAAACAAGTGGGATGCCGTTGACAAAACCGACAAGGTCGGCGCGGCGCTTATAGATTTCGCCGGATATCCAGAGCTGGGACGCAAGAAGGAAGTGGTTGTTCTCCGGACAGTTCCAGTCAATGACCTTAACTACCTCGTCTGTTTCCTCATCATCGGCGTTCTTATATGTAACCTCGACCCCGTCCTTGAGGAGCCTGTACACCTCCCGGTTGGCCTGGACAGGGTTAAAGCTGCTGCGGTCTTTAACGATTTCCTCAACAGCCAGGTCGATGGCCTCGCTGTCCATGCCGGGATTGAGCTTTTCCAGGGTATTACGGAGATACCGGGTCAGCACCGCCTCGGAAGTGGTCTCCCGGCCGAGGGTCCCCGATGTGCCAAGGGTTTCGTGGAAGCAATTGACAGTCTCCCAGCCGAGCCGGGCAAACAGTTCGATGGCCGGCTGTTCTATTAAAGCATCTTCACCGTATTGGCTCATTTAATCACCTCCTACGGCAATATCCAGGTCCTCCACATCCAGTTCCCCGGAAATAAGCTTGGGCAGAAGCAGGTCGCGAGTGCGGCGGAGGATGAGGTTCTTCTTTGTTAATCCTTCAATTTGTTTAGCCAAAGGCTCGATTATATTATTAAAGCGCTTACGTGTTTCTGAATCTGCTATTACATATAAAAAAGAACGAAACTCTGTTCTATTAATCTCTTTATACGTTGCGCCTGATGCAATTGCTTCGATTCTTTCCTTGTTTGTATTTATCCAGTAATAAATCTCATAAGTTGAAGCAAGTTCGTTTGGTACGCAAACAATAAAACCCTGATTTGTGCATGCTGGAACTGTATTTATAGCCGTTACGCCAATAGTAGCTCTACTAGTCATCATAACGGAATAAGCCGGAAACATTTTTGAAGAACTTTTTTCAAGCCCCTTTTGGGTTATTCTTTTCGCACAATCACTAACAAACATAGTTCCAGATGATGTCAAATCACTTGGAGTAAACCATGTTACTGTACCATTTACCCAGTATTCTGGGTTCTTAGTTGACGGCGTACCTCCACCTAAAGTATCAAACACTTCACCAATAGCTCTAACTTTCCACCCCTCGGGTATCGACCCTAGCTCCGACTCCACCATCCTGACCTTCTCATGGCCCGGGAACCTGAACTTTACAAACCATTCCCAGTAAATGATCTGCGCCATTTCCTCCAGGATCTTGATGCGGCGGGTGTTGTTTTCAATAAGGTCGTCGTAGGCAGAGAGGATGGCGGCAATTTTGCGTTGGGTAGGTAGGGGAGGTGTTAATATTTTAAATGAAAGCAATTTGTCTAAGCTCAGATTGTCCTGCGTTGTACCCCTTGATATTTGCTGCATCTTCAGTTTTATAGTATCAATATAATACTTTACAAATCTCACGTCAGCTTTATCCTTATTAGGAATAAAACCAACTATACTATCAGGGAAACAAGCTTCTATTCCTAAGATAGCAGTTTCGGCAATATTTGCAGCTATAGTTGTCTTTGATAGCATAAAAGTTGACCACCAGAGCAGAAAATGACCACGAAAAAGTTGACCACCCCAACCGACCTTTCCTGTAAGCTATGAAGAGCAAAACAAACATAGCTGCAGGAGGAAAGGGAATGATTGGGATGGC
>JAAYAC010000142.1 GCA_012719535.1 Syntrophomonadaceae bacterium
ACACCAATCTGGAAGTGCGCCAGTTTGCCCGGAGGTTGCAGGATGCCGGGGCTGACGCCTTTAATGTTACCGGTGGCTGGCACGAGTCCCGGGTGCCGCAGATCACCATGAATGTTCCTAACGGGGCTTATGTATACCTGGCCCAGGGCATCAAGCAGGCGGTGGATGTGCCGGTAGTGGCCTGCAATCGCATCAATGATCCCTGGCTGGCCGAAGAGATTCTCATGCAGGGTCGGGCCGACCTCATCGGTATGGCTCGTGGGCTCATGGCGGATCCGGACTTGCCCCGGAAGGCCATGGAGGGAAGGTTTAACGAGATCAGGAAGTGTGTAGCCTGCAACCAGGGGTGCCTGGATGCCATTTTCAGTGGTGAAAGTTGTCGTTGCCTGGTAAACGCCCGGGTCGGGCGGGAGGCGGAAACGGAGATTAAACTGGCCGCAACCCCCAGAAAGGTGCTGGTTATCGGGGGAGGTCCGGCAGGCCTGGAAGCTGCCCGCGTTGCCGCCCTCAGGGGGCACGAGGTTTCCCTGTGGGAAAAGGAAGAGGTGTTGGGGGGGCAGTTACAGCTGGCGGCGGCCGTTCCGGGTAGGGCCGATTTTTATCACTTGATTGATTACCTCGAAGAGAGCCTGTTTGCCCTGGGGGTAGAGGTGATCGTGGATAAGGAGGCCACCCCGGAGGAAATCGAGGCTTTCCGACCGGACGCCATAGTGGTGGCCACTGGAGCCCGTCCCGTAATCCCGGCCATCCCTGGAGTTGACCTTGACCATGTGGTCGGGGCCTGGGAAGTTATCGGCGGGGAGGCCGAACTGGGCCAAAAAGTTGTCGTCATCGGGGGCGGAGCGACAGGATGCGAAGTAGCCATGTACATTGCCAGCATGGGTACTATAGACAGTGATACCCTAAGGTTTCTATTGGTAAACGGGGCGGAACCCGTGGAGCGGATAAAGGAGTTGGCCCTCCGGGGCATCAAAGAGGTAGTGGTTATCGAACAGGATAGAACGGCGGGCCGGGGCATTGGCGCTTCTACGCGCTGGAGTATTCTGCAGGACCTGAGACGCATGGGGGTGGACATCAGGACCTCCACCCGGGTCCTGGCTATAGCGGAAGACGGGGTAGTGGTGGCCGAGCCGGACGGGCAAACGGAGAAAATAGCCGCCGACTCTGTGGTTATCGCCGCCGGTTCCCGGGCAGAAAACAGCCTGTTTGAGAACTTGAAACAGAAGTTTCCCGAGGTTTACCTGGTGGGTGATGCCTGCAATCCCCGCACGGTGCTCGACGCTATCCGGGAAGGTTTTGATGTGGGGAATTCCATATAGCTGAAGGATTTGTACCCGGCGCGGCCAACGGCGCGTGACAAGAGCTAGGTCAAAAAGGCCGTGCCGGGTCACAATCGATACCGCATATATGCCAATTGTGGTATAATGTATCACAAATGTGACAAATGGGCGGGGCGGAACCTTGATTCCGGAATAGTGAGTGCGTAATCGATCTCTTGCAGCATGTGCTCCCGGTCGCGGGGAATCTGCCCGGTAATGTTCCAGTAGTTGGAAATATGATCGCTGGTAACAAAGCTACCCTCGCATTCAAGGTGCTCAATCAACAACCTGACTTCCTGCAGGGCCTGGTGGGGAGTCAAAAGCTGAAAATCACCCTGCCGGTACATTTCGTACAGAGGGGAGTTGGGCGACGGAACATAAGTTCTGAGCCGGATAAACTCGGGACTGAACTGGCTCAGTACCCGGGCGCTATTCAGAGCATGCTGTTCGCTTAGTTCGGGTCCACCGATGCCGACCAGGTAATACTCGCTGAGCTCGATTTTGGCCTGCTTGACCTTTAGCCCGGCCTGAATGATTTCATCAGCGGTCGTACCCTTGGCGATTTTAACCAGAACGGTGTCGTCGCCGCTTTCCATCCCCATGTGGATGCGGCTGAGACCAGCCTCGCGGAGAAGTTCCAGTTCGGCGACAGTTTTTTTATTTACGAAACGGGCAGACCCGTAGACGGTTATTCTTTTCAAGTTCGGGAATAGATGCCGGGCAAAAGTGAATATCTCCACCAGATCGCGGGTTTTCATGATTATGGTATTACCGTCTGGAAAAAATACCGATTTGACCCAGTCGCCGTAATATTCCCGGGCCATCAGCAGGTCCTCCTTGATTTCCTGCACGGGCCTGACTCTAAACTTGACTCCCTTGTACATAGAACAGAACAGGCATTTATTGTGAGGGCAACCTATGGTAGCCTGAATAAGCAGGCTGTTGGCCTCACTGGGAGGGCGATATACGGTGCCTTCATAGCGCATGGCAGTCACCTCCTTTTGTTTAAAATAACAGAACCTCGATTAAGAGAAAAGGGGGATTCCGATATGAGTAAGTTTGAACTTAAACCCGAAGAATCTGTCTTGGTACTTATTGACTTTCAGGAGAGGCTTATACCGGCTGTAGCTCAAAGGGATAAAGTCATCAAGAATGCCAACCTTCTCATACAACTGGCGGATAAACTAAACGTGCCGGTGATAATCACCGAACAATACCCGCAGGGCCTCGGCAGGACTGTGCCGGAAATAAACGAGAACTTGGCCGGCTGCAAGCTGGTTGAGAAGGTGAAATTCTCAGCCATGGTTCCTGAACTGCAAGAAGTGCTTGGTGCTCTGGGGCGAAAGAAAATAGTAATAGCCGGAACCGAAACCCATATCTGTGTGTTCCAGACCGTGCGCGACCTGGTCGAGGCCGGGTTTACCGTGCATGTGGTTCAGGATGCGGTGGGTTCCCGGTTTGAGGAAAACTACCAGAGCGGCCTGGAATTGATGCGCGACCTGGGTGCAGTAATTACCAACACCGAGACGGTGATCTTTGACATGCTGAAGGTAGCCGGCACCCCGGTGTTTAGAGAAATGTCAAAACTGCTTAAATAGAACGGTTTGGCAGTGTTAAAGGCGCCTGATCACAGTTGCGGCGAAGAAGTACGGCCCGGCACCGGGGCGGAATATGGTGCATAATAATCTATTGCCAGGAGGCGACCGGTTTATTATAATAGAGGTGTTGTGTAATGGGGCTCAGCGTGCTTATCGTAGATGACGACGAGAGGGAAAGGATCGTCCTACGGTACATCCTGGAGCAGATCGAGGATGTAAAGATAATAGGTGAGGCCAATAACGGCCTGGAAGCGGTTCTCCTTACCAAGGAGAAGAAGCCGGAGCTGGTCTTCCTTGATATCAACATGCCCGAGTTGAGCGGGTTGGAAATCGCGCAGAGGCTGAACGAACTGCACAACCCGCCCCTGTTCGCGTTTGTTACCATCCATTCTCACTTTGCCGTTGATGCCTTTGAACTGAATGCCCTTGATTACATCGTAAAGCCGCTGGAGCCAATGCGGATACAAGAAACCATTGACCGGGCGAAGAACCGCCTGGTGCATGAAAAGCTCATCGAAAGCCGGGTAGAAGAAAAACTTAAGGAACGAATCGATATCTTTGTAAAGAAACTCCGCAAAGAAGAAGTTTTCTTCGATAAGTTCCCAATTCGGGAAAGGGGGAAGATAATTCTCCTGAACCAGGAAGAAATAATTTATGCGGAAAGCCAGGGTAAGAAAGTTATCATTTGTACTGATAAGCAGGAGTATTCTACCAACTATACGTTGAATGAGCTTGAGTCCCGCCTGGATCGTAACACCTTCTTCCGGGTTCATCACGCCTTTATAGTAAACCTCAACCGAGTCCGTGAGATTGTAGCCTTTGGGGAAGGCTCTTACCTGATTAACCTTGACCGTTCCAAGAAACAGATCATGCTGAGCCGGGCCCGGGCCAAGGTTTTACGCAAGAAGTTGGGGCTGTAGAACCAGACATATCGCGCCCATCTGGCGTTCCGCTATATTGATGGTGCGACTAGACCATCAATCTGGCAGGTTATACCCTAAAACCGGTAAATTATACGCTGGAAAACTGTGGGCGCTAGCGGGTAAGTCAACCCTGGCCCGCCTAGCAGGAAAGGCGTTTAGAAGCCTTTAAGTCGGCTTCAGGGCAGTCCGAGTATCCTCCGTTTTGCCTCGCTCACTACGAGGCTGATTTCGTTTCTGTCCATAATCCCGTCTGAATACACTAACCATCCCCTCTTTAAGACCAACTAAGGCTTAAGATAGTGAAAAAAATAACAATAAATATTATCATGAGATCAGAAGATACAGCGGTTCGGCATTGATAAGTTGGTCAGCAGAGGAGGTGGCACGTATGGGTGACCGGGGAGTTTGGGACGGGACGGCGGTAAAGAAGATAAGGTCGGAAGAGGTTGTGTACGATGACTGGGAGATTGATGAGCACGGGGCAGACGAGGAGGAAATCACGGTA
>JAAYAC010000143.1 GCA_012719535.1 Syntrophomonadaceae bacterium
CATCCCAGTACTGGGCTACCTGGACGATCTGATTTTGCTTCCCCTGGGCATTGCGCTGGTATTAAGAATGATTCCCCCCGATATCCGGGCAGAATACGTGGAAAAGAGGGATACTTAGCAAAGGGACGATCTTTCTGCTTCCCTACTTGTAGCGGCAGGCGAAGGAAGCAAAAAGATCGTCCCCTTGCTTCCGTATTATTTTCCACCTGGGGGAGAATCTAATACCAGCCAACTAAACCAGTCCAACTTAGTACAGGAGGTAGGGCATGACAGAAGAAGAAAGACCTAGAAAGACCAAGACAGCTAAAACAACCAAACCGGAAAACAGGAACGAAAACATCAAGGAATTTGCGCAAATAGAGGTGCCGGCGTTCAAGAGCGATATTCACTGTCTAACCATTGTGGGGCAGATTGAAGGGCACATGGTACTCCCGGCCAACAATAAAACTACCAAGTATGAGCATGTAATTCCCCAGTTGATAGCGGTGGAGGAGAACCCCGACATTAGCGGTCTCCTGGTTGTCCTGAATACGGTGGGTGGTGATGTTGAAGCCGGGTTGGCACTGGCGGAAATGATTGCTTCCCTGTCCAAACCTTCCGTGTCCATAGTTCTGGGCGGGGGACACAGTATTGGCGTGCCGGTAGCGGTAGCGGCCAGCTATTCATACATTGCTCCCACGGCTACCATGACCATTCATCCCATCAGGTTGAGCGGCCTGGTGATCGGCGTGCCTCAAACCTATGAATACCTGGACAAGATGCAGGACCGGGTGGTGCGTTTTGTCACCGAGCACTCCAATATCACGGAAAAAAGGTTCAGGGAACTGATGTTCAGAACGGGGGAACTGGCCCGCGATATAGGAACGGTGCTGGTCGGAAGAGATGCTGTGGAAACAGGACTTATTGATGCCGTCGGCGGAGTTCAGCAGGCTGTGGCCAAGCTTCACGAACTGGTTAAAGGGAAGGGGGAAATACATTGATTTTCTATTACGCCAGCCCAGGGGACCTTACGGAAACGGTGTGTCAGGAAGACAGGACTACCCAGGTGTGCCTGCCATCGGGGGGGATACTGGTGGTCGAACCAGTGGATGCGAGGCAAATGCGGGTGGTTGGGCTTATCAGCACTAACCCCATGGATTACCTGAATCCGGATTTCCAACCCGGAAACGTCTTAAACGTGCACCTGGAACCAAAAAACCGCTCATAGTCATGCTTCTTGTGTTATAATTTATGGAGTTATGGGGAGGGGGAAACGGGATTGAGCAATCTGGACGCCATAATCCTCGGTTTAATTCAGGGCCTGACCGAGTTCCTGCCGGTTAGTAGTTCAGGCCACCTGGTCATCTTTCAACACTTGCTGGGCTTGAAGCAACCGGGTGTGACTTTCGAGGTAATGGTCCACCTGGGGACTCTGCTCGCGGTGTTTATCGCGCTGTGGCGGGACCTGGTTCAATTAATCAGGCGTCCGTTTTGCCGGCTTACTTATCTCATTGTAATTGGTACGATTCCGGCGGGGCTGGCGGGGATTCTGTTGGGCCCTCTGTTTGAAAAGGCTGTTGAATCCTTGCTGGTAGTCGGAGTAGGTTTGTTAATCACCGGGGGCCTGTTATTTGCCGCCGACAGATTGACTGTCCGCTTCTGGTTCGGTAAACAGGTCAACGAGATGGGTACCGGTGACGCGCTTTTTATTGGCATAATGCAGGGCATAGCCATAACACCGGGGATTTCTCGCTCAGGCTCGACTATTGCCGCAGGACTGTTGCGAGGGCTGGACCAGGGGTTCGCGGCACGGTTTTCCTTCCTCCTGTCCATTCCAGCTATTCTGGGGGCGGGTTTAGTTGAATCACGGGACTTGTGGACAGCGGGGCTACCAGCGCAGGCCATGTTTCCGTATGTGTTGGGAATAGTGGTTGCTGCTCTCAGCGGGTACCTGGCCATCCGTATAGTCTTGAAACTGGTGCAAAGCGGGCGATTGTCCGTCTTTTCCTATTACTGCTGGGCCGTAGCCATCGTTACCCTGGGTGCATATTTTCTGTCTTGAATACCGCACGTATCATCACGTGTTTCCCATCAACCCTCTTTTATAGAGGGTTTTTTCATGGCTGGAAGGATTAAGCGCCTCAACGGCGAAATCTTCCCGGGAGGTGGTAATTATATGAAAAAAAAGAAGAAGGAAGAAGTAAAAACCAAACCTGAAACCAGGTCATCCGGGCGCGGGTTTCGGGAAGAAATAACCGGAATTCTCTTGGCGGCCCTGAGCCTGTTCATATTTGTGGCAACCGTACAGTACGGGGGGAACGCACAGGACTCCCGGCTGATAGGCTTTCTCGGAACTTACCTTATGTTAGGCCTGGAGAAACTGGTGGGGTCGGCGTTGTTGCTGGTCCCCCTGTTCCTGGCGGTATGGGCGGCAAGCATCCTTGTAACCAAGAAATTCTGGTCACTGCGGATGTGCGGTGTTGCCTTGCTTGTCGCTGATGTGCTGGCCTTCTTTAGCATAGTCAGGATCCCGGGAGGGATGGAAAGCCTGGAGGCGGCCAGGAACGGGCTGGGAGGTGGTTACCTGGGGGGTGTAACCGCCTACGCTTTACTGCACCTTCTGGGGAACATCGGAACATATATCATCATGGTACTGCTTTGTGTTCTGGCGGTGGTCATGATCCTGAACCAGCCACCGTCAGTAATCGCGGCTCGCATGGCCCGTGCCGCCAAGCGGTTTCTCCGCAGCCTGGAGGAAGCCATGTTGTATGAGGGCGACGAGGGCGAAACGAGGGAACCGGTTATCCTCAGTCATGTGACCGGTGAAGAACCGGTGGTGGCCAAGGATCCCGCCGCCCTCTCCGAACCGGTGGTGGAGTTCATCGAGCCGATGCAACCCGTCGCCCAGAAGGTAGCGGAGCGCGGCGGAACCTCGGAATACAAGCGGCCACCGCTCGACCTGCTTACCCCGGTTCAAGTGGAGAGAGGCTTTAACAAGAACGACATCAAGGAGAGCATCAGGGTCCTGGAGGATACCTTCGCCAACTTTGGGATGAAGGTTAAGGTGAACCAGGTAAGCTGTGGCCCGGCGGTAACCAGGTATGAGCTGCAGCCGGCCCCGGGGGTCAAGGTAAGCAAGATTATAGGTTTATCGGATGACCTGCAACTAAGCCTGGCTGCTCAGGGAATACGCATTGAAGCCCCCATTCCCGGAAAGTCGGCGATAGGCCTCGAGGTCCCCAACGAAAGGATAACCAGGGTTGGTTTGAAAAATCTCCTGGCCGCACCTGCTTTTCAGGGACATGAGAGCCCGCTGGCGGTGGGGCTGGGCGAAGACATTGCCGGCAATCCTGTAATCCTCGACCTAGCCGTGATGCCTCACCTGCTTATTGCTGGCTCCACGGGTTCGGGGAAGAGTGTATGTTTGAACAGTATCATTATCAGCCTCCTTTACGGGGCTTCTCCTGACGAGTTGAGGCTACTCCTGATTGATCCCAAGATGGTAGAACTTGCAGTGTATAACGGCCTGCCGCACCTATTGACTCCGGTTATCACCGATGCCAGAAAGGCCGCAGTCGGGTTGCGGTGGATGGTAACCGAAATGGAGCAGAGATACAAGAAATTCTCCGAGGCCGGGGTCAGGGATATCTATCGTTATAACGAGGTTGGCGGAGAACAGCTGCCCTTTATTGTTATTATCATTGACGAACTGGCGGACCTGATGCTGATCTCGCCGGTGGAGGTTGAGGACGCTATTTGTCGTTTGGCCCAGATGGCCCGGGCGGCTGGAATACACCTGGTGGTAGCTACCCAGCGACCTTCCGTAGATGTAGTAACCGGCATCATCAAGGCCAACATCCCTTCCCGTATTGCTTTTGCCGTGTCCTCACAGGCTGACTCCCGTACCATTCTGGATATGGGCGGGGCAGAAAAACTGCTGGGTCGTGGCGATATGCTGGTTTATCCAGTCGGAGCCCAGAAACCCTTCCGGGTACAAGGGGCTTATGTCTCAGATGCAGATATCGAAGCGGTGACGAACTTCATCAAAGAACAAAACCTGCACACGGCGGCCGGGCAGGAGCTCCCGCTGGAGGCGCAGATGCCGGGCGGAGAAATGGACTACGAGGATGAATTATTCTGGGAAGCGGTTAAGGTGTTCATGGACAATGAAAAGGCATCAGTTTCTCTCCTGCAGCGCAGGCTGCGGGTGGGCTATGCCAGGGCTGCCCGCCTGGTTGACATGATGGAAGAGAGGGGGATCATATCACCTCCCGACAACAACAAAAAACGGGAAATACTTATCAGCGAGGAACAATTCGAAAAACTGTATTCGGAGCACAGCCTGGGGCAGTGACCCCTGTGTGTTCCTGCGTGGCTGCTCTTCTTCGTGAACTAGATCCCTGCACAAAACACCCCACGCCGTCCCTCCGGCCCGGTGAAATGTATTCCATCATAAACTAGATCCTTACTACCGTCCATCTTCCGACCCCGGTTATAGAAACCAGCAACCCATTCAAATTAGGGGTTGAAAAACCGGGTGCAAACAGGTATGTTAATAGCATAGCCGCAAATAAGCAAATGTTTAGAACGAGCGGTGGAGAAGGGTTGCATGAGGCTAACTTTGCGCGAAAAAGAAATCGTGGAGATCTTGAAAAAAGAACCTCTCATAGCTCAGGAGGAGTTGGCTCAGCGCTTGGGTATAGCGCGCTCATCCCTGGCGGTGCACATATCCAACCTGATGAAAAAAGGGGTCATTCTGGGCCGGGGCTATGTGTTCAACGAGCGGGTCTCGGGCGTGGTTTTCGGGCGGTCCGGAACCGAAGTAAACGTCAAGATTGGCAACGAGGACGGGGACGGCTACCAGGCCCGCATTGAGACCAGATTCAGCGGCTTTGCCTACCGGGTCAGCAGCTGCCTGGCCAGATTCGGCATGGACGTTAAGGTCCTGACCATCATGGGCGTGGATGAGGAAGGAGACAGGCTTATGCAAACCTATAAGAACCAGAATGTGGATACCGCCCATGTATACCGGCTGGCCAAGGGCCGGACCGGCAAGATGGTCCGGCTTTCGGGGGGGGGAAGTGAGACCTGGTACAGGGACGACTATGATCTTCAGGCGTTCCAGAGCCTGCTGGAGGCACGTGACTGGCTGGCGCTGAACTGTGAGTGGCTGGTAGTTGAACCGGTTTTCGGCGAGATGGTGGTCAGGCGAATGGCGCACCGGGAGGAGGAAAAGCGCCCGGCTTTATGTACCCTGCACCGGGCAGGGGAAGGGACAGAACCGTTGCCCGGTCACCTGGCCGACTTCTTTCTGCTGGTAATAGGGGTGGACCGGGAAAGTGACATCGAGGTGTGGTCGAAACGGAGCATGGACTTGCTAAAAAAAGGGCTGGAGAATGTGGCCGTCACTGATGGAAATAGCAGGGTCTGGGTTGGAACCCGGCAAGCTACGGTTGAGATTACGTTGCCGCCGAACCAGGTTTTCGGAACCGGTGAGGGGCTCGAATACTTTCTGGCCGGAATGGTTTACGGGCTGTCCCAGGGATACCAGTTCCGGCAGGCGGTGCGTATCGGGAGCGGTACTGCCTCTTTGGCCGAGGTGAGTAGCGCGTGATGGAAGATATCACGATCGAAGAAGCTCTTGCGCTTGATAACCCGTTGTTTATTGACCTGCGTTCGCCATCGGAATACCATGAGGCAACTATACCTGGGGCAATAAATATCCCTTTTTTCAATGACCAGGAAAGGGTGGAGGTGGGTACCCTTTACCGGCAGGAAAGCCCCCGCCGAGCTCGGGAAAAAGGCCTGGAGATTATTGCCCCGCGCCTTCCCGAGCTGGTAAGGACAATGGAAGCTTACTCCCGGGACCGCGAGGTGGTTATATTCTGCTGGCGGGGCGGAGAACGCAGCCGGGGTATGGCCAGCGTGCTGAAACTTATGAAAGTCCCCTTTCACAGGCTTGCCGGGGGTTACCGGGCTTATCGCAGCTATGTAGCGCAACAGCTTACCCGGTTGCCCCGGGGGCAGGTGATAGTCGTGCACGGGCTAACTGGCTGCGGGAAGACTGAATTGATAAACAGGTTGATTGAACGCGGCTGTGCCGCCATCGACCTGGAAGGCCTGGCCCACCACCGTGGTTCTATATTTGGTGCGGTCGGAATGGGAGAACAGCCCAGCCAGAAGATGTTTGACAGCCAGCTGCTGCGGGAACTGCAGAGGTTGGAAAGCTTTCCCTACCTAGTGGTGGAGTGTGAGAGCCGTCGTATTGGCAGGCTCTTCCTTCCCGAACATCTCCACAGGAAAATGGAGGAGGGCAGGCATATCCTGGTTTATGACACCATGGCAAGCCGGGTAAGGCGCTTGGTGACTGAGTATGCGTCGGGCGGAGAGGAAAGAATCAGGCAATTAAAGGATTGCCTGCCCAGACTGGAAAAGTATATTGGTCGAGCCCGGGTACGTGAATTGATGGATTTAGTAGAAAAAAGGGTTTTTACAGAAGTTGTTGAATATCTGCTAGTGAATCACTACGATAACCTGTACCGTTACCCGTCAGGCCCGGACGAGCAGTATGACCTTTGTATCAGTACCGGAAATATGGACCGGGCTGTTGCGGAGATGGTTGCCTACCTGAAGCAACAGTGAGGCGTTAAGGGGTGAGGTAATGGGCGCTTTTGGCGAGATCCTGTATAGCAGGCGCATGGAGCTTGGTTATACCCTGGAGCAGGTGGAAGAGGAGACCAAAATACGCAAGTATTATATACAAGCTCTGGAAGAGGAGAATTTTGCGGCGCTACCGGCCAAGGTTTATGCAGTCGGTTTTGTACGCCGTTACGCAAGGTTTTTGGGCTTGAACGAGGAAGAGGCGGCGGCCTGGTTCAAGGAAATGGCGTACGAAGAAGAGGAAACGCTGGGGGAAGAAGCATTGCCGGTCAGGGAAAACCGGACGAGCCTGAATCTCAAGATACCATTGGAGAGGGTACCGGTAAAGAACATCGCGGCCGGGATAATATTCCTTTTTCTGGCTCTCTGGGCGGGAAAATACCTGGTAGGCTATATGTCAGCTCGGGTTCAGGAGGATAAGCCGGGGTCCACGGTGACTGAAACCACGCCACCAGGCACTCCGGCTGTCGAACCTGAAACGCCGGCGCCAAAGCCGACACCCCGGCCACCAGAACCCGTGCCTCCCTCCACCCCGGAAAAACAACCTGCTGGGCAGCAGCAACCTGCACCGGCCCCGGTACAACAACCGGAGAAGCCGGTGACGACCCGCAAGATCACCGTGCAGTTGAGCGCTACTGACCGTTCTTGGGTAAGCGTGTTTGTGGATGGGGAACATGCCTTTTCGGGCATAATGGAGCCCAATGAAGAAACCGAATTCCAGGGAGAAAAAATCACTTTAAACCTGGGTACAGCCGGAGGGGGGATGGTGAGTGTGGACGGGAGGAACCTGGGGTACCTGGGAGGGCCCAGCCAGGTGCTGAACAACAAGACCTTTACGGCGTCGCAGTAACGGCTTGTTTCAGGTATTATCGCGTACAGCAATGGCGCGGGCGGGCTTGATAAACCCGCCTGCACTGCTATGCAGGGGGAATGTGCTACGGGACACCATACAGGTAAGAAAGTGGGTTTTATCAGCCTGGGTTGTGCCAAAAACCGGGTGGACACCGAGATAATGCTGGGGCTGGTGCAACGGGCTGGATACAGCATTGTTAACCGCGCCGAGGAGGCCGATGTGGTGGTTATCAATACCTGCGGTTTTATTGCTCCGGCGAAGGAGGAGGCTATCGACACCATACTGGAGACAGCCATGCTGAAGGAAACCGGTCAACTGAAGCACCTGGTAGCCACCGGTTGCCTGGCGCAGCGTTACGGACGGGAATTGTTGGAAGAGATACCGGAGTTGGATGCGGTGGTAGGGGTGTCCGACTTTACCCGGATAGCTGCGGTGCTTGATGGGCTCCGAGCGGGGCACAGGTGCTGCTGGGTTCGAGAACTACCACCGGTGTTTAGGGAAAAAGGACCGCGGGTGCTGACTACTCCGCCAGGTTGGGCCTACCTAAAGATCGCTGAGGGCTGCGATAACCGGTGTTCATACTGTGCCATCCCTGCTATACGAGGCGGTTTACGCTCGCGCCCGGTGGGGGAACTGGTGGCCGAAGCCGAGTGGCTAGCTACCCAGGGGGTGAGGGAACTGGTACTGGTGGCACAGGATACTACCATGTACGGACAGGACCTGTACGGAAGACCATCTCTCCCGGGGTTATTGCAAGAACTGGCACGGGTGGAGGGCATAGAATGGATTCGGGTTATGTATACC
>JAAYAC010000144.1 GCA_012719535.1 Syntrophomonadaceae bacterium
AATAGATAACCGCGTTTGGCCCTATCGAGCAGTTATCACCGATATAAACAGACCTTTCAAAATGCGGTTCGCGTGCTAGGGCCCCAGCACCTTTAGGTTCCTTACCCAAATATGCACCTGGAAATATCTCTACATTATCTCCTATATGTACCCCACTTTCAATGACTACGTGGGGGTGAATAACTACCCCATTGCCGATAGATACCTGCGGTCTGATCACCGTAAATTCGCTAATAGTCACCTGAACCCCGATGTTGTCTGTTTGAACCACCGCGAGATTGCTGATATTGTTCATATACTCACCTTCACCCAGTAGTCTAAGATTTTGTGTTTTCCGGCAGGTTTAGAAGATACTTACCGTAATCATTCTTGCACAGAGGTTTGGCTAATTCCAGCAATGAATCTCTACTTATTAGTCCACGACGGTAAGCAATTTCTTCTGGACAGGCGATCATTAACCCCTGCCGTTCTTGTACGGTCTGGACAAAATTAGCCGCTTGCAGCAGGGATTCATGGGTGCCGGTATCCAGCCAGGCAAAACCCCGCCCTAATGTTTCTACCTGCAGCTGTCCCTTCTGCAGGTAAAGTCGGTTAATGTCAGTGATCTCCAGTTCGCCTCGAGGGGATGGCTTCAGACTCTCAGCCATCTCAACCACCTGATTGTCATAGAAGTAGAGCCCTGTTACCGCGAAGTGGGAGCGCGGTTGTTGTGGTTTCTCCTCAATGCTGATGGCTCGTCCATTTGAGTCGAACTCAACCACGCCATACTGTTCGGGATCCTTGACCCAGTAGGCAAATACTGTTGCCCCCTGAGTACGGGAAGCTGCCCGGCAAACGTAGTCAGTTAGTCCCTGGCCATAAAAAATATTATCACCTAGTATCATCGCACAACCATCCTGACCGATGAAGTCCTTTCCAATGATAAAGGCTTGGGCCAGGCCTTCGGGACGGGGCTGTACCGCATAACTTATATCCAGCCCCCACTGGCTCCCGTCTCCCAGTAGCTCACGAAATGCCGGCTGATCTTGGGGAGTGGTTATGGTCAATATCTGCGTAATGCCTGCCAGCATTAGAGTGGTCAGAGGGTAATAGATCATGGGCTTATCATAAACGGGCATGAGCTGTTTACTCACCACGCGGGTCAGAGGGTACAGCCTGGTTCCAGAACCACCTGCCAAAATAATGCCTTTCCTAATCATGGCCAACATCCCCCAACAACTATTTGACACTTAAGCCCAAACGCTCCCGCCGGTAGCTTCCATCCAATACCCGGTCACACCACTGGCGGTTATTTAAGTACCACTGTACCGTTTTTACCAGGCCAGATTCGAAGTTTTCCCTTGGGACCCATCCGAGTTCTCGCCTTATTTTCCCAGCATCGATAGCATATCGGAAATCATGCCCTGGGCGGTCAGTGACAAACCGAATTTGTTCACGGTAGGAAAGCCCGTCACCCCTGGGCTGCAACTGGTCAAGTATATCGCACACAGTATGGACGACCTCCAAATTGCTCTTCTCGTTGTTTCCACCTATGTTGTACACCTGACCCGGCTTTCCGTGAGATAGAACCAACCATATTGCACGGCAATGATCTTCCACGTAGAGCCAGTCACGAATGTTCCGCCCATCACCATAAACAGGTAATTCTTTTCCTTCCAGGGCATTAAGAATCATGAGCGGAATCAGCTTTTCTGGAAATTGATAAGGACCATAGTTGTTGGAGCAGTTAGTAGTGACTGCTGGTAGCCCATAAGTATGGTGATAAGCGCGTACCAGGTGATCTGAAGCAGCTTTAGAAGCCGAATAAGGTGAATTCGGGGCATATCGGCTCTCCTCCGTAAAGTAACCCTCGGAGCCAAGGGAGCCGAATACTTCGTCTGTTGAAACATGCAAAAAGCGAAAACTCTCTCGCTCATGGTCTTGCAGGTTTATGTAGTATGCTCGCACGGCTTCTAGTAGTTCGAAGGTACCCACGATATTTGTTTGAACAAAGTCTGCCGGACCGTCGATAGAGCGGTCTACGTGCGACTCTGCAGCTAAGTTGATTACAGCAGTTGGTCTGTATTTGTTTAATAACTCAGCAATTAAAACCCGGTCTTCGATACTTCCTCTTACAAACACATGGTTTGGATCGCCCATCACGTCATCCAGTGACTCCAGGTTTCCCGCATAAGTAAGTTTGTCAAGATTTATTATTTGCACATCAAGTAAAGCCAAACTTTGACGGACGAAATTGCTCCCGATGAATCCAGCTCCACCGGTTACAAGCCATGTCTTAGCCATAATGAATTCTCCCTTACCTTTTCTCCATTTATCCCATGTTTAGCTTCCTTTGCTGATACTCAGGAACCACCTCGCCCAGCATAGTCAGGATGTCAGATTTAGTCAGGCGGTCACCGCGTTCTAGACGGGTCAGAAGGACGTTTTCCACCTTTTCGGTGTCCAGACCGTCGGCGTGTGCAATCCAGATCCTCTCGTGGGTGGTGGCGTCCATGCCTTCTTCCGGGGTCATGAGTTCTTCGTACAGTTTTTCGCCGGGGCGGATGCCGGTAAAGGTGATCTCGATGTCTTCGCCGGGGCGGAGGCCGGACAGGCGTATAAGGTCCTCAGCCAGGTCTACGATCTTGACCGGTTCACCCATATCCAGAACGAATATCTCTCCGCCTTTGGTCATGGCACCTGCCTGGATAACCAACTGCACCGCTTCGGGAATGGTCATGAAGTAGCGCCGCATGTCGGGATGGGTGACGGTGACCGGTCCCCCATTGGCAATTTGTTTCTTGAACAGTGGTACCACGCTGCCCCGGCTGCCGAGTACGTTGCCGAAGCGGACAGCGGCGAAGCGGGTGCTGCTGTCCCGGGCGATGGACTGGATAACCATTTCCGCGATGCGTTTGGTGGCGCCCATGACGCTGGTGGGGTTGACCGCTTTGTCGGTTGATATCAGGATGAATGTGCCGGCACCGTACCGATCCGCCGCTTCCGCCACGTTTTTGGTGCCCAGAACGTTGTTGCGCAGCGCTTCCGCCGGGTGCAGTTCCATCATGGGCACGTGCTTGTAGGCGGCTGCGTGAAATACTACGGCCGGCCGGTATTTTTGAAACAGCCGCTCCACCTTCTCCTTATCGCGCACATCGGCCAGTTCGGCAGATATGGTTATGTCTGGGTACTCGGCCCGGAGCTCAATGTCGATTTCAAACAGGTTGTTCTCGCTGTTGTCCACCAATACAAGCCGGTCAGGAGCGAACCTGGCCGCCTGCCGGCACAGTTCGGAGCCGATGGAACCGCCGGCCCCGGTCACCAGGACTGTCTTGCCGGAGAGGTAACCGGCTATTGCATCAAGGTCGATCTCCACCGGTTCGCGGCGCAGCAGGTCTTCCATCTCAACCTCCCGGAGGCGGGCCAAGAGGCTACCGCCGTTGATGTACTGATCGGCGGGGGGCAGGATCCTGACCCGGGCCGGAGTCTTCTTGCAGATATCGATTATTTCCCGGGTTTCCCGCCCGGACACCGAAGGCATGGCGATGATGATTTCGTCGACCTGGAAATCGGCCACCGCTCGGGGGATGTTTTGCCGGGCTCCCAGGACCGGGATGCCGTGAAGCATCCGCCTCTGTTTTTTCCTGTCGTCATCGATGAATCCTACCGGCCGCAGTTTTAACTGGGGGTTGTTCCTGATCTCGCGGGATAGGAGCGCCCCGGCGTCACCGGCACCCACGATGAGGACTCTCCTGGCGTCCCGCATGGTCTCCTTCAGCCAGTAATCGCGGAACACCCGCCACCAGATGCGGGAAGCGCCGATGAAGATGTTCATAAGCATCCAGCTCAGTATGTAGACGCTGCGCGGCAGCTTCGGCAACCCGAAGAAGTAAATAACCAGAACAATGGCTGCCATGCTGCAGGTGGTAGCCTGAACGACAGCTAACATCTCCCCGATGCTGGCATATTCCCAAATACGGTGGTACAGCCGGGTGGCAAAGAGAAACAACAGGGTTACAACTGTTACCAGCGGTATCAGGCTGAAGTAATTGGCCAGGTACCCGGGTTCAATGTGTCCCTCGAACCGCAGCAGCAGGGCGCCGTAAACTGCCAGGTTGATAAGGACGGCATCGGTAACCAACAATGATACAAGTCTTACCCAATAAGTCATGATTACACCACACCACTATTTTTGAAACCGTAAGATATACGCTGATACACGCAGATTTTGTTTTAATGGAACCACTGGTTAACAACAGTGCACAAGGGTTTACCGGTTAGTTTCCTCGCCTTTCATATACTCGTAAAAGAACACACCGAAGACGGCCAGCATCAGGCCGAGGACTCCGGCCACGGCTGTATTGAGCATAATGTTGGGTTTTACCGGCTCTTCATGCGGCCTGGCCATGGATACGACGGAAACATTGGCACCGATGAGGTTGGACGCTCGGATGACCTCCAGACTGTTTTTCTTCCGCTCCAGGTCAGCGAGGATGTCCTGCTGGCGCAGAATTCTACTGTCAGCCATGATGGCTTCCACCGTACCACCGGTCAATTTGTGCATATTCATCCGTACTTCGTCTTCCATCACCCGCTCCTCACGGGCTATCTGGCTCTCGACGAATTTTTCCAGCCGGACGAGTTGCTTATCCTGGTCCGCCTTGACGGCGTCCGTAAACTGGGTACAGATCTCGTTCGCCATCTTCGCCGCTTGCTCCGGGTCCTTATCGTTGACGGTGATCTTTATCAGGTTCGTATCCTTCAGGACTTCCGTCTTGATATGTTCTTTTCGTAGAGTCCTAAGTGTGTACGACTCGTCCAGCTTCAGTTTGCGGATGACTGGATCCAGCACCCGGTCGGAGGTCACCATCTGCTCACAGGAACTGATACTGCGCTGCGGGAGTCCCTCCAGCATTTGCGGCAGGGGCTCGATTTCCACGATGGCTGTGGCTTCATACACCGGTTCCATGACAAACTTGCTGGCCAGGGCGCTAGCTAGCATGGCCAGTACGATTATGCCAATGATGGTGTATTTCCATTTTGACAAGGTTCTGAAACACTCGCGTAGGTCTATCTCATCATCATATGTACAAATAGTCCGGTTTTCTTCCAACGTTCATACCACCTCTTCTTAGAATATGTTACCAGACTATGAGCGGATTGGCTTGCTCTTTATCAACGATTCGTACTCGGCCTTTTGTTTGGCATCGCCAGCTGCCGCTCTGCCCGCCAGCTGCGCGGCGGCATCCGGCTGTCCGAGCTTATAGACGACTGCCGCCTTCCAGGCCAGGGCCTCCGGTGCGAGAGAAGGATCGGCACCCGCCTTATCCAGGTATCCGCCCGCCTCCGCATACCGGCCCTGCAGGAACAAGGCCTTGCCCGCTACCAGATCCAGACCCGGAGGCCGAGAGATCTGGGCGGCAAATTGCGGGTAGGCGGCCGTGACCGACGTGATCTTCTTGTCCAGCCGGTCGGACACCGCCAGCGAGCGCTTGATATACCGCGATGCCTCAGCGGTCTTGCCCTGCTGCTGGTAAAACATGGCGTAGTCAAGGTAGCCCCGCGCCAGGTTCTGGTAGTTATACTGATCAAGCGGGTTCGCCCGCAGCGCCCTTTCCATAAGCCGGAGCTGGCTTGGGCCATCACCGAGGACTGAGTAAACCTGCTGGAGGTCTGGTACCAGCTTCAGGTCGTAGGGACGCAGTTTCTCAGCCAAACGGGCCTTTTGGTAAGCCATGGAGCGGTACTGCCTGGCCGCCGGGTGCTTGTTCTGCTCTAGAACCTGGTACTTGACCGCCAGCACTTTCGCCAGGCTGGCCTGGGCGGTACCGTCCCCCGGGTTGAGCGCGGTGGCGCGGCGCAGTGCTTCCTCGGCCTTATCTATCTGCTTCTTGCCAGCGGCAATAGCCGCCTGCCCCTGAAGCTGGTAGGCCCTGGCAAAGCAGGCCCCAGGCACGAAGAGCACCAGGGCTAAAGATACCGCCGCGATCTTAACCCAGGTCGGTTCTACCCGTCTCACGGTTATCTGGGGAGTAGAAATCCGGCATCCGGAAGCCACCAAGGCCAGTAATGACCACAGAACCATAGCCATAGCCGCCAGGGAAAGGTCAAAGTCGATAGCGGAATGGGCGCCAAAGGCCAGGGCTGCAGAAGCCACGCCCCAGTTCACTGCCCAGTCCTCCGCGTCGGGCTTAGCTCGGTAAAGGCGGAAGAGGTTATAAAGAAGGAGGAGCCACATGGCCAGGAAGGCCAGGAATCCTATTGTACCGGCTTCTACCCATACCTGCAGGAAGTGATTATGTACCTCGGTAGTCCAGACAGGGTACCCCAGGTACTGGTGGTAGAGCGCGTTCCATCCTCCTGCTCCAGTGCCAATAATAGGGTAGTCCCTTACTATCCTCAGTGCGGTGTAACTAAACTCCATCCGGGAGATATAGCTGGTGTCGGAGGTGTCACCCAGCCCGGCAAGGCGCTGTACTAGAGTGGTGGGTAGTACATCAGCGGAGATACGTCCTGGAAGCGAGGTCTGGGCCAGAGCAATGATAACCAATAACAAGACCCCCGCCGTAACAGCAGCGGTCAGGCGCAGGCCCTTTTGCGAGTAGCACCAGACTAAGCCCTCCCACAAAACCTGGGCTAAGGCAACGATGATACCGGCCAGGGCCAAGCCCTGAAAAGCCTGCGGGTTGTTCCCCGCCTGGACAGCGGGTAGGAACTTTATGGTAGATACAGCGGCGGCACCGATCGCAGCCGCCATGCAGTACATGGACTTAAGCCGGTAGACTCCCGGCATTCCGGCTAATAGCAGTATCCCGCCCAGAACCAGTACGATCCAGCCGCCTTTGGAGACAGCGACGACAGCAATGAGAACCATTAGGGTGGTACCCAGCCCATACGCCACCTTCTTAAATATCCCTCGTTCCCTTATCCAAAGGGTGATGCCGATCAGGCTCATTACCGCCATATAGGTGGCAGTGGTGTTGGGGTATTGAAGGGTAGACATGATGCGGCCGTTCTCAAACGCGCCGGGATAATGTGAGAGCCCGGTAGCGGCGGCGATGCCGATGGCGGCCACCCCCAGGGCGCTGGCGAAAAGGACCCTGAGCACTGTCTCATAAGTTTTGTAGTCTCTCACTACCTGGGTGACCATCCAGTAGACCATGAAGTAGTTGAGGGCTTTCAGGAAGCCTTTGATAGCGTCACCAATGTGGACGGCTCCGAAGAGGGACAGAAGGTAGGCCCCCGCATACGCCAGGACCGCCCAGTCGAGCGGGTTCTGGATAAAGCGCAGGTCTCTGCGGCGGAACTTATCCACCCAGACCAAGGCATAGATGATGGCAGTAATGACGTGGGTGGGCAGGAGCTCCTTGTCGAAAAAGAGCCCGCGGAAGTACGGTGGATAGAACAGCAGCAGGCACACCGCGGCCAGTGCCAGCCAGGAAAACCAGTCAGGGGATACCTTGAAGCGGAGGTGCTTCCGCCTGAAGCCGGAGTCTCCATCCCGGTTTTTGGGGTGAGCGTCCTGGCGCCGGTTCCTGGCCCCTGTGCGGCGGGAATCCGGTTGTATATGTATTGAACGGGAAGAAGTTTTCCTTTTAGCCATTGTAACTCCTAACCTGACCTTCTTGATGAAGTCATTCTAATATTTTTCTGCATAATATGACCTTTTCCTGCCTAAATAGGAAAAAACGTTGTCCTCCGAGCGGAAGTGTTGATGGTTTGGTTCCAGTATCACCTGATTTATCCTATATTCCCTCTGTTTTTCTAGAATTTATGGTATGATTTAGGTAGCCCAATTCTTCTGAGAACCAAATGGAACGAGGAGGGGACCGTTTTGAAGAAGACAATTGTCTGTGTGTTAATGGCAGGTTTCCTGTGTCTTATATTGTCAACGGGGATGAGCCAGGCCGCCTACCCCGTTTTCACGGATGTGGGCAACCACTGGGCCAAGGCGTATATCACCCGTCTGGCGGCTGCCGGTCATATCAGTGGCTTCCCCGGCGCCACCTTTCGCCCCAATGAGGTGATGACCCGGGCCGGTTTCGTCACCGCTCTCATTTCTTGTCTCGGAGTCAAGCCGGGTGATACGGCCACCGACAGTTTCGGTGATATCGCCGGGCACTGGGCGCGCGCCCACATTAACGAAGCGGTCAAACGCGGCATCCTGGTACCGAGCGAGTATCCCAGCGGCCTAGTGCCGAACGGCGCCATCAAGCGGAGCGAGGCGGCGGCCATGCTGGTGCGGGCCCTGGGGAAAGAGCCCGACAACAGTGCGCTTCCGTTCAAGGACCGCGCCACCGTGGCCAGAAGCATGTACAGCGGATATATCAAAACGGCCTACAATGAAAAGCTGATCTTGGGCTATAGCGACGGCGAGTTCAAACCTTTCCGCGACGTCACCCGCGCCCAGGCGTGTGTGATGTTGTGTAACTTCCTGGATAAGCTGGGTACCGGCACTTCCACCTACCCGGTAGTCTCGGGCAGCGGGTTGAGTACTTTGCTTATTGGGGATGCGAGTTGGAGCATCGGCAGCGCTCCCATCTATTTTAAGATAGGAACGAATAATGTCCGGGTGAACAGTGTCACCGTCTCTTCCGACAGGATTACTGTAAACCAGTTTTACAGCCTACCCCTGAACACTTCCATTGATAACCTGCAGATAGATGTTTACAACAACCACTATGTGGTCAGCAAGCTCGGCACCAACGGCACTAATCTGGTGGTGACCCCCGCGTCCGCGAAGCTCACGAGTCTGACCAAGGGTGGGTACAAATACGACAGCGAGTTTATCAAGCTGTATCTAGGCACCAGCAACAGCAAATACTACCTCAGTGATGCCGACGTCGTGGACAAGTACACCATCAAAGTGGGCGGAAAAACATATGACTTGACCAGCGACAAGGTGACTATAGCTCTCAATGACCAGTTCTACGCGGTGGAGAGAGTGGTCTTCGGCAGCGGCGATACCACTCTGGAGCTGTCGGAAACTTCTCCGGTTGTCGTGGACGGGCCGGATATGGACGATATCGCCACCATATTTGTGGGGTCCAGCACGCTGGATCTGGATGATATAGATTCCCTGGATTTTATCATCAACGGGAAGAAATACGACCTGTCCCAGGTGAGCATAGACGCGTCAGGAAATTTCACCGTTGATGACGACGAGACATATTCTCCCTCCCAGGTCATAATGGTCACCGACGACGACCGCTACCAGGTAAAAAAGGTACAGATGCACGACGGGAAGTTCATATTCTACTGCAGCGAAAGCGATATCGACGACTGGGTAAGGATAGATGACAAGTACTATGATTCCTCAGAAGTGGATATCATCATGGATGGCGACATCTACCCGCTGGACAAGGTGACGGTGGTAAAGCGCAACGTGCTGCGCATCGACGGGCGCCAGTACAGCCTCGATTCCTCTTTCAAATGCCGCCTGGATGGCACGGTTTACGACATAGATGAGATTGATTATGATACTTCCATGGAGACGGTAACTATGGAGGTGAGTAAGGCTACCGGGTATTACGGGGCCAGCCAGCCGTCCGAGTATGTCTTCTACTATAATGGCAAGGTGTACCAGCGCGGGGCAAATGATGATGTAAACATTTATGCGGACGGTGGCTGGAGGGACTTTGACGATATTTTGATTCCGGACCCGGCCCATTTCTACTATGACGGTTCGACCTACGACCTTATTGGCGCGCGTGTGCGCATCGACGACGTGGAGTTCAAGGTTAAGGATACCGCCTGGTACGGCCTCTCGGAGGAACTCGATGTGTACCTGAACAAAAGCTAGATTGAAGAAGCACGCATTCAACTCGAGCTTTGATCATGGGAAGCCCCCTGGCCTTTGGGATCAGGGGGCTTTTTGTCGGTGTCGTGACTAAGGATTGTGCGGGGCCGGACTAAAGTCTTCCTAATATATTTAAAAATTCCTTAATGCCCTTCGCGATGGCGGAGGCGGCTCGTTGCTGGATGTCGGCCTGGCACAGCAGCTGTTCTTCAGTCGGGTTGGTGATAAAGAGAGTCTCTACCAGGGCGCAGGGGATGACGGTTTCGCGCAGGACGGCAAAGTTGCCCTGCCGCACCCCCATGTCCATCCTGCCCAGTTCCTGCAACAGCGCGTTCTGTATACAGGTGGCCAGTTCGCGTCTTTGTTGTTCCTGAGCCGCCAGGACCGGGTTGCTGGCGGGAGCGTAGTAGTAGGTGGAAGTCCCTTGTTTCTCCGGATTTGTACTGCCGTTACAGTGTATGGACACAAACAGGTCGGCACCAGCGCTGTTGGCGACCTGGCTGCGCTCCGGCAGAGTCAGGTAAGTGTCGTCCGCACGGGTATACACCACCTTGATGTTCTGCTCGGCCAGCAGCCGACCGGTTTCCAGGGCGATGGGCAGGTTGATGTTTTTTTCGAACGTCCCGGCCGGGCCGATGGCTCCCGGGTCCCGGCCGCCATGCCCGGCATCCAGGACTACGGTAACCTGGCCGGTACGTTCTTGCAGCAAGTCTGTTTTTATAAAGAGTTTGATGGTCTTACCCTCACCGGACGGGGTTATTCCGTAGATACAGTTCCCAAAAGCGTTGAACGTCAGGGTGGTTGACGGAATTGGGTCCGGGTTTTCCGTTAGCCGGATCTGGGTGGCTCCCTTGCCGGCCAGGGTAATGACCTCACTCAGTGAGCCTCTCCGCATCCCTTTCAGGGTTAACGCGTAGGAGGAATCACCCTTCTGCGCCTCGTAACCGGCCGGAACCGAGGTTTCTATGGAGATGACCTGAATATTGCCGAGGACAATCTCGGATATGCCTTCCAGGGTACCTTCCTGTATGACCTCCGGTTGCGGGGGCTCGGAAGGTTCAGGCTGCGGTTCATCCCCCCGGTCGATGCCTCCGCCGCGCGAGGGGGTAGTCGGTTCCACCCGAGGTGTCCCCGCACTCGGGGAACTCGAGTTCGTTGGTGTTTGTGGCTCCGCAGGGGATTGGTTCGAAGGTTTGGTCCCGGCATTCTGGCTTACTGTAACCAGCGACCCGGCGATCCAGCCCTGTTGCCCGGACACGGTTTTTACCTTATACCAGCCAGAAGCACTGCCCAACACTTGTAGTCTGTCCCCCTGTTTCACCTGTCCGAGCCTGGCGTAAGAAGTGCCCGGACCGGAGCGGATGTTGACAATGCTGCCCTTGACCACTGCCGTCTGACCGGAGGAAGCAGCGGCGGTATTGGCAGTCGAGGTCGTGGATGTGCCGGGCTTCGCGGCAGTGTACGCGACCGCTTTCACCAGTCCGGCGGATATGTACCCGCGCGGGCTCGCGGGGCTCAACACCTCGTACCACTGATTCTTAGTGCCGACAACGGTCAGGACTGTCCCCCGGGTTACTTTGCCAATTATCGGGTAGGTCGTCCCCGGTCCCTCGCGTAGGTTAACCAGGCTGCCGGTAACCTGAACCACCTTGACCCCTGGTGAGGTCAAAGCACGGCTGGGGGTACTGGTTGCTGCCGAGGCGGTCGATTTGACACTGATGAGGGAGCCGGCTACCCAGCCGGTCCTGTTGCCAGCAAAGCGGATCTGGTACCAGCCGCCGGATTGCTTGATTACTTCGACTCGAGCTCCCTTGGTGATGGAGCCGACCTTGGTATAGCTTGTCCCCGGGCCGCCGCGGATGTTGACGACCGAACCGGTGATGGTGCCGGTGGCGGCCTGAGCCGCTCCCGCCACCAGGATGAGGAAGACCAGGGTAAAGGTCAGTACGGCTACCGCGTACAGCACGGGCAGCGGTGAAAGGGAGTGTCGAGGTTGGGTGTGTGGAAGCATGGGGATCTCCTTTCGTAAGTTTACGTTTTGTCCTTGGGGTCAGGCACGGCTCGTCGCCAGCTTTGCTTGCGCCTCGTTGCCAGACCCCTTTTCTTGATTACGTTTTTGTCCCTGGGGTCAGGGACGCTCGTCGCAAGCTTTGCTTGCGCCTCGTTGCCGGACTCCTTTTCTTGTAATATACGCACAAGGGCTGCATTTTCTGGCACTAGCTCCAAATATTTTTTCCGTTTCGACAAAATATGGTTGAGGTCCTGCCTGAAGGTGTAGGGAATTGTCGGAAAGTTACGGTGATATGCGATAAAGTACTCTTCGAGCCTGGTCAGTCACACTTTCTTGAAACCGCAGGCGGCGCAGATGAATGCGGATGTCCGTTGACGATTTATGAGATTATCATGGTGCGTCCCCACAGGGGGGTCGGGGCCCCTTTTTTTGATTACGTTCTTGTCCTTGGGGTCAGGCACGGCTCGTCGCAAGCTTTGCTTGCGCCTCGTTGCCAGACCCCTTTTCTTGATTACGTTTCTGTCCTTGAGTTAGGCACGCTCGTCGCGAGTCCTGCTTATTCCCCGTCGCCAGCCCTTTTTTTCGTTAGGTACCCATGGGCGGGTAGGTGGTGACGGGGGCGGGGATGGTGGTTGCTGTCCCGTTC
>JAAYAC010000145.1 GCA_012719535.1 Syntrophomonadaceae bacterium
CCAAAGGCATAGGTGGCAGTCAGATAGTCATTGACAAAAGGTTGGGCATAAACAGGCGGACCGTCCGGGAAACCGATCATATTAGCTAACCCACCTTCGCACTGACCCACCGGGTCGTAGGAAGGCCGGTTGCATATGGCCGGGTTGCCACCGAACTGAGGCCGTCCATAGCCGCTAACATGCACAATAATTAGCTTTGGGTTTACTTCCAATAATTCTTTACAATCGACGCCTAGTTTGTCGAGCCAGACCATATTCTCGAGCCATACGTCACATTGCTTGATGAGTGACAGAAATATCTCCCTAGATTCAGGGATCCTTAAATTGTGATTGAGAGCAAAACTCAACTTGTTGCGTTTTTGACAATAAGCAGCAGCCATAGCCTTTGTACCGTCTTCACTTGGTATCTGCGGTCTCTGGGTGCGATAGGTATCCCCTATCCTGGGCAATTCAATATGAATTACTTCCGCGCCAAAGTCGGCACATAACTGAGCGGCAAAGGGTGCTGCCACTATACTACCGGAAAGCAGTAACCTCATTCCCGACAGGGGCCCAAATTTTGGGATAAAATGCGGCGCTGGAATACGCTCCATTGTTTTCCATCTTTCTGTGGTTTCTGCCATAGCCTCTACCCCCTCCTCCCATAATCTCTAGTATTTCATTGCAGCCTTCATTTTGGCTTCCGTTGTTGGTGTTAGTGACCATGTTCTCCGAACCATTCTGAGAGTGCAAATCTGACACAATGTTACGTGCTCCTCCGCGTAACAATCGTCAACCACTTATTAGGGCCGTTCAAGCAGTATTGTTACAGCCATTCCACCGCCGATACAGGCGCTGACAATGCACTTTTTGTAATCATTCTCGACCATTTGATAGAGTGCTGTCGTGGTGATTCTGGCTCCGGTCGCTCCCAGGGGATGTCCTATCGCCAGGCCGCTGCCCAGAGGGTTCAGTCTTGGATACACGTAACCTGACCTGGGTCCTTCTGGCCAGGGATATACATCCATAATCCTCAGACAGCCCAGAACCTGCGCCGCAAATGCTTCGTTGATTTCATAGAGATCGATGTCCATGTAGTCCAGCCCGGTCTTCTGGAGGAGCATGGGTATGGCATAACCGGGGGCCAGTCCCATCACCAGTGGGTCACATACCCCAACCACATAATCAGTGATATAGGCCATGGGCTCCAAACCCTTTTTCAGAGCGGTTTCTTCCGACATCATAACTATGGCTGCGGCACCATCATTGAATCCGGTGGCGCTTCCGGCAGTAACCACACCATTCTTGGTAAATGCTGGTTTCAGTTTGGCCAGACCTTCCATCGTCGTGTTTGGCTTGCCGAATTCATCCTTATCAAAAATAATTGTGCCTTTTTTGGTCTTTATTTCCACCGGAACAATTTCCTTGACGAATTTGCCAGCTTCATTAGCGGCTTTGTTCTTCATCTGGGCTTCATAAGCAAAGCGGTCGGAATCCTCGCGGGAAATGTTATATCTTTCAGCTACCCTGTCAGCCGTTACTCCCATCCATTCCGGATCTCCTATTGAAGGAGGACTGGAACACATATGAGCCTGCTCATTGGAGTCTAAGATAAACTTCTTGTTGCTGCCAAATCCGGAATGGCGATAATCCAACGGAAAGTAGTAGGGAGCCCGGGAAAGGGACTCGGCGCCACCGGCTATAACTATATCTGAATGCCCAGTTTGTATTTCACTCCATCCAGATACAATGGCCTGAAAACTGGAGCCGCAAATCCGGTTTAAGGTAAAACCGTGGGCGTTCATGCAACCGACATCAAGGGCACACCAGCGTGCCATGTTGTTGCACTCCATCGAGCTTTCTACCTGTCCCATGATTACCGAATCCACTTCCATCGGGTCTAACTTTGAACGCTCTATGACTGCTTTCATTACAATACTGCACAGATTTTCAGCCGGAACCGTCTTTAGACTCCCGTAATATGAGCCTACAGCAGTTCTGGCAGCACTGGTAATGACAACTTTTTTCATATCTTTTCCTCCTTCAGATTAACCAGATTTCGTATCACAAGTTATATTCGTCCATATTGCTGACTCGTATCATTCCCCCTTTCAGTCATCTTTGTTTCGGTGCACCTGGTTTACTAATGAACAAAAGTAGTAATTAGGGAATAAAATGCTCCAAACTTACTTGGCAACGGGTACACCTGTCAATAGCGATAGCAATATTCATGCCGGGTATGTATTAGTTGTCAGGAGCAATAAAAAAAGTCCGAATTTGCTTGATAGACCTTGAATTCGGACAAACTGAGCCACAGGTATTTTTTTACTCTTAACCATTAACCCTGAGTCAATGTAGCAAACCAACTACAATTGTGGTAGTAGGTTGTCTACATTGTATCGATTAAACTACACGTTAGTGTAAATCCCTTATCTTCCAGTGAAGCACGGTACGGTGGATTTCTAATCTCCTTGTACAGTGTGGCCTTGTACTATCTTTATCTCGCCAGTTTGTAAAATAAGTGTGCTTGAATATCCCTCCCAAAGTGTAACTGACACTGAGA
>JAAYAC010000146.1 GCA_012719535.1 Syntrophomonadaceae bacterium
ATATTATCATCTTCGCCATCCCCTGCCAAATCCTCCCCTACTTTCCCAAGCGTAAGGTTCGGGCCGTATTTTCCATTTATTGGTTCTTGCGGGATTAAGCTACATCTTTGGCCTACTTGCCCGGGTCGAAAAGCAGGGGTCGTCTCCGCCGCCGGCTGTGGATAGCCATGTTGATAAGCTAAAAATCAAGAAAAAAGCTGTGGATAAGTTAGGCCGACAAAAAAAACGCTGCGCATTAATGGTGGTAATTCCCCGAAAAAAATCGGGATAAGACAAAAAAATAAACCCGGGCAGTAATGTTGCCCGGGTATAGGTTTTCACTCTTTACTGCTATCGGTAGTCCTTAGAGAGCCTTTTGTTTGGCAAAGCATTCTTGACAGTAAACTGGGCGATTGGCTACGGGCCGGAACGGAACTTGCGCTTCCCCTCCACAGGCCGCGCATACTGCGATGTGCATTTCCCGCGGTGCCCTGGCATTTCCAGATCTTTTTTGCCTGCACACCTTGCAGCGCTTGGGTTCGTTTTCGAAACCCTTCTCTGCATAAAACTCCTGTTCGCCTGCTGTGAAAATGAACTCTTCACCGCAGTCCTGGCACACCAAAACCTTGTCATGGTACATCTTGTTAAAACCCCTCACTTTTAGAGAATTCTGCTCCGGTCCAGTTACCCGAACCGGCAAAGTTGGTAAAAGACCTGCCTTGCCTGAACTAAACCACCGAGCAGTTACAGTCATTATAACCCCCACCTGCCAGAAAAGCAAGAAAAAGCGGCAAGCGCTGGTCGTGTACGCAAAAATCGGCTCTTGGCTTGGCCCTGCTATGAAAATACTTTGGACCCGCAGACCAACACTGCTGCACGCAGACTCTTAAGGTCCAAACAGCCTAAAGCCCTCGAGCGATGCATTCCGGTTCCGCTCACTTCTTCTTATCGAAGAACCAGGCCCCGGTAGGACCAGGGCCAAAGGTATACGCCTTATACGCATCTTTATTAGCTCGCACCTCCGCCAGCCGACGACCGACGTGGGCAAATCTCTCTTCCAGCATGCGCTGGCAGGCCTCGTCATTGTCACGGATAGCCTCCAGCAGGCTGCGGTTCTTCCGCAGCAACGTGCGATATTCTGCCATCCCGTCCGGGTCCGGCCCTTCTTGTTCGGCCTCCCCTGCACCGGGTAACGTCAGGCGCAATTTCCTCCTCAGTTCCCGTACCTGCCCATTGAGGCTGTCAATCTGCTCGATAAGGGCTTGCCGCTTCTCGAGTAGCTGCAGCAGCGTGTCCAGGTACTCACCTTCCGGGTCCTCCTTCCGGACCACTTCCAGTTGGTTCCTGGAAAGATCAAGCACTTTTTCATATAGTGCAACCTGCTGACGGACTTTGGCATTTAACGCCCTAACATCTTCCATGGCAAGCTAACCTTTCACGTTGACACTGGTAATTTGATTGGCGGCATTCAAGGCTGTTCCGGCTCGCTTGATGGCCTCCTGCCACGTGTCCCTCAGCTCTAGCATGAAGCTGTGCACCTCTTCCACCAGCTCCGCGTCCTTCTTGACATTGGCCTTTACCAACTGGCTGTACAGGTACTCATACAGGCTGAACAGGTTCTTGGCAATATCGTAGTCCATGTTGAGGGTGGACATAAGCTCCATGATGATGTCCTGGGTCTTGACCAGCAGGTGGTGGGTACCCTGTACATCTCTTTCTGACAGGGCCCTTTTGGCACCATCCAGGTTGCGGATGGCCGCGTCGTATAACATCAGCAGCAGCCTGCCCGGGCTGGCCGTTTCGACCACGGAGTGCTTGTATTGCTCGTATGCCTGCAAATTTACGCTCATCGTCTCGCCCCCTGTCTACACAAACTTGTCTACCAGCACCCCAACCATCTCGTGAAACTTCTCCAACATCTCCTTGATACTGGCCGAAAGCTCCAGCATCTGCTCCGGTGGAATCTCGCGAATCACTTCTCTGGTCTCCATGTCTATTACCTTTACCTGAACCCGCCCGCTTTCTTTATGAATCCTGAACTCCAGGTTATAGCTCGAGATATCCATGGCCTTGTTGGCCAGCTCGACTGCGACCTCCAGTTGTTCACGATTAACCGCGTGCTTTTCCCGGGCATCTCCCGTGGTCACCCCCGGTCTTGCCCCTTCTTTCCCGGGCACGGGCCCCTCCACGACCGGCCTCTCCAGAGCCTGCCTCCCCAGCTCCCGCCTGAGGAAACTACAATCCGTGGCCGTCCCTGGCCCATTCACTCGCACCTTCCTCGCCTCCTTGCCACAAAACTCCCTGTATCTAGAATATCGGAACCCGATTGATGATCCTTTAATGGAAGTAAAGTGCCTGAAAGTACAGGCTTTGAATAGCCTCCTGGATTTGTTTGAACAAATCCACCTTGGGGAAAGCCTACCCAAGGACTGTGCTGATTCACTTTGAGGAACAGCAGTTCCAGAATACTTGACCGGTTACACAGGGCCGGAAGCTGTTTGAGAGCGCTTTTCTTCTTTCCAGCAATCCTTGCCGGCCAGCGCCGCTTCTCCGTTGAACATACTCTGGTTGTTGGTTAACAGTATGGTGACAATGAAATTCTTTTTTTCTTTTGCTCTATACAGGGCTGCATCAGCAGTTTTAAGAAATTGTTCCAGGTCGATACTGATCCTTTCTTGGGTTGAAGCCACACCCATACTCACAGTAATCTTACATGCGATACCATTGTAAGAAAAAATGTCATTTTCTACCGCCTTTCTGATTCTATCCGCAATACGAAAAGCCTCTTCACCATCAGTTTGGCAAAGCAGTATCACAAATTCCTCCCCGCCCCACCGGGCAACTATATCTTTCTTTCTGGTATTACTTTGTAGAATTTGTGCAAATTGCTGTAATACTTGATCACCTGCCACGTGCCCATATTTATCATTTATGATTTTAAAATTGTCTATGTCTATCAGGATCAGTGAAACCGGAATTTTAGTTTGTAGTTCTGGTAGTTTTGTGTAAAGATATTTCCTGTTGTACAGGCCAGTGAGCACATCAATATGTACCTGTTGATGTAATTTATTGATTATAATACCACAAACTACATTAATTGCCAGCTCGGTTACTATGAAAGACGTCCACACCAAGGCTTGAGCAGAGAGACAATATCTATGTATTAATAATGTAATAACCCATAAGACTAGCCCGCCTGACAATAAAATGGCAGGAGCATACCTGTACATTTTTTCTTTCACTGAGCCCGCCCTCTTGGCTTCCTAATTTTCCGCCAATGCTCAATAATGAGTCAATCATATTTGGCCTGCTTCAAGCAAAACTCCCTTGCTTTACTTTGCCGCTCCATTAGTCTGTTTCCTACCTGATTTTCCGCTTGATGTTTCTCCGTTGACCGTGTCCACTTCCTGTTTACAACTACTATGGAATTAATTTTACAGAAAACATTGGCAAGTAGCAAATGATAGATATGGGCACACGGCTGATTCTGATATGGCTGAAAGTTGGATAAATTATTTAAGAGTAGGGAGTGAAAAAAGTGGAGAAAAAAGACGAGGTGGATAACAAGGCCATTGGGCAGAGAATACGACAAGAAAGAGAAAAGCTCCTGCTTTCACGTGGGGAGTTTGCGGGAATCATAGGACTTTCGGAATACTACATTGGGCAACTGGAACGGGGAGAGAGGCAGATGAGTCTCTCCGTTTTAGTTAAAATTGCCAATTGTCTGCATGTATCTTTAGATTATCTAATCTATGGGGAAATTGCCCATGATGCTTGTTATGTGCATGATGCTTGTAATACCTACAAGGGCTCAGATAGTAACAAAGAGACAGAGATAACCGTACTACTTAAGAAGTGCTCACCGAAAGAATTAGATTTGATAAGAAAACTTATAAAGACTATTCTTCCATATATAAATATCAGCCAAGGCTAACCCGGCCATTTTTGTGCCTACCTTTTTCCCGGCCAGCACCACCCACCTTCAGCATCGGGAATTCGCTTTGAGTCAGATGACGATTTCATAAGACTGACTTCGAATGACCCCGGTAGACTACTAAAGGCGTCCTGAAGGGACGCCTTTAGTCTTAAGGTTCAACCCTGTGCCTTGCGCTTGAGAAGCATGTAATTGAGGCTGTCTACCAGAGCCTGCCAGCTCGCTTCAATGATATTCTCGGAAACCCCCACCGTACTCCAGGTTTCTTTTTCATCAGCGGACTCAATCAACACCCGGACCTTGGCGGCGGTGCCTTCGCCTCCGTCCAGTACCCGGACTTTGTAGTCAGTAAGGTGCATACTCTCAATAAACGGGTAGAATCCGGTCAGGGCCTTGCGCAGGGCATTGTCCAGCGCGTTGACCGGGCCATCGCCCTCGGCAGCGGTGTGAACCGTCTCATCGTTAACTTTAAGCTTGATCATAGCCTCCGCCCCGATACCGTCATCCTCACGCTTTTCGATCAGTATCTTCAGGTTCTGTAATTGGAAGAAATCCTGGTATTGGCCAAAAGCCTTCCGCAGCAGCAGTTCCAGGGAAGCATCGGCCCCCTCAAACTGAAATCCCTCGTTTTCCAGTTCTTTAATCTTCTTGATCATTTTCCTGGTTTCCGCATCGTAAAGATTTACATCCAGGTTAAGCTCCCTGGCTTTATTCAGCAGGTTGGAAATTCCCGACAGCTCAGAAACCAGGACCCGGCGACGGTTTCCCACCGCTTCGGGATCTATGTGTTCGTAGGTGAGCGAATCCTTGAGCAAGGCACTGACATGAATGCCCCCTTTGTGGGCGAAAGCACCGTAACCAACAAAGGGCTGACTGTTATGGCGGGGCATGTTGGCGACCTCGCTTACATAGTGGGACACCTCGGTCAAATGCCGCAAATGATTGTCAGGGAGGCATCTCTTTTTCATCTTGAGTTCCAGGTTGGGAATCACGGCGGAGAGGTCTGCGTTGCCACACCGTTCCCCGTACCCGTTCATGGTCCCCTGCACCTGGGTAATGCCCAGGCGTACCGCCGTCAGGGAGTTGACCACAGCACAGGCGTTATCGTTGTGGACGTGAATACCCAGGGGAACGCTGTTTTCTTTCTTAACCGCCCGGATGACCTCTTCCAGGTCCCAGGGTAGAGTTCCTCCATTTGTATCGCACAGCACCAGCCAGTCGGCCCCAGCTTCTCCGGCGGACGCCAGCACCTGTAGTGCGTAGTCGGGGTTGTTCTTGTAGCCGTCAAAAAAGTGCTCGGCATCAAAAACCACCTCCAACCCCATATCCTTAAGGTAGGAAATGGTCTCCCTTATCATGGCCAGGTTTTCTTCCAGGGTGGTTTCCAGGGCCCGGAATACGTGGAAGTCCCAGCTCTTGCCAACAATGGCCACCACCGGGACACCCGCATCCAGCAGGGCTTTGACATTGGTGTCCTGCTTTACGTTGGTTCCCGGCCGGCGGGTACTGCCGAAAGCGCTTATCCGAGCGTTTTTCAAGTCTAGCTCCGGTACCCGGTGGAAAAACTCCAGGTCCTTGGGATTACTGCCCGGCCAGCCTCCCTCTATATAGGCAACCCCCAAAAAATCCAGCTTGCTGGCCACCTTCAGCTTGTCTTCCACCGAAAACGCCAGGCCTTCCCCCTGGGAACCATCCCTAAGGGTGGTATCATAAATGCAAACGTCTAACTTCTTATCCCCACTGCACAACAACCTCCTCAACTTTGCCAGCTACCAGGTCGCCCATTTCATCGGTATTCACCAGTCGCTGGCCAGCTTCCATTATGTCCGGGGTGCGGTAGCCTTCGGCCAGGACCTGCCGGACGGCGGCCTCCACAGCCATGGCTTCCTTCTCCATATTAAACGCGTAGCGCAACATCATAGCCGCCGACAATATGGCAGCCAGGGGATTTGCCTTGCCCTGTCCGGCAATATCAGGGGCCGAACCGTGGGAAGGCTCGTACAGGCCCACTTTACCGCCGAGGGAGGCGGAAGGTAACATGCCCAGGGAACCGGTAAGCATAGATGCTTCGTCGGTCAGGATATCACCAAACATGTTTTCCGTTACAATGCCGTCGAACTGGCGCGGGTTTCTAATCAGTTGCATGGCACAGTTATCCACATACATGTGTTCAAGTTCAATATCAGGATATTCCCGGCCGAGCCTGCTGACCACCTCCCGCCACAGGCGGGAACTTTCCAGCACATTGGCCTTGTCCACCGAGGTCAGTTTCCCACGGCGTCTGCGCGCTGCCTCAAAAGCCAGCCGGGCAATCCGCTCGATTTCGTAGGTGGTGTATTCCAGCACATCTACGGCCCGCTCGCCACGGTCCAGCTTCTCCCGTTTCTTTTCCCCGAAATACAGACCGCCGGTCAGTTCCCTGACCACCAGCAAATCCACCCCTTGAATCACCTCCGGCTTGAGGGAGGAAGCTTGTAATAATTCGGGGAACAGAAATGCGGGACGCAGGTTGGCGAACAGGCCCAGCTCCTTGCGCAGGGGCAGGAGAGCAGCCGCTTCCGGGCGCAAGGCTACCGGCAGGTTGTCCCATTTGGGACCCCCGATAGCCCCCAGTAGAACAGCATCACTGTGGAGGCACAGCTCCAGGGTTTCGTCCGGCAAGGGAACTCCCACGGCGTCAATCGCTGCCCCGCCCACCAGCGCCTCGGTAAAGATAAACTTTTCCTGGCACTTAACCGTGGATGCCTGTATGGCTTTTATGGCCTGGGGAATGATCTCGGTACCGATTCCATCACCGGGTAGTACAGCAATCCTAGGCACCACTCTTCATCCTTTCCTTGATATAGTTTATCAACCCGCCCCTGGCCATAATCTCCTGCATAAAACCGGGAAAGGGAGTGGCCTGGTACGCTTTACCCAGGGTAAGATTACGAATATTCCCGCCGTTCAGATCGATCTCCAGCTCATCCCCGGGGCGGGCGTCCTCCACCGCGGCCTCGCATTCGAGTATCGGCAGGCCGATGTTGATGGCATTGCGATAGAATATACGGGCAAACGATGTGGCCACCACGCAGGATACCCCGGCGGCTTGTATGGCAAGCGGGGCATGCTCCCGGGAACTCCCGCAACCGAAGTTCTTACCCGCTACAATGATGTCTCCCTCTACAACCTTTTCCGGAAAAGCGGGGTCAGCGTCCTCCATACAGTGGCGGGCGAGCTCCCTGGGATCAGAAGTATTCAGGTAGCGTGCCGGGATGATAGCGTCCGTATCTATATCGGCACCAAACTTGTGTACTTTACCCCGGAAAATCATTTTATCACCTCCCATGGAGCGGCTATTCTACCCAGTACAGCACTGGCGGCGGCCACCGCCGGAGAGGCAAGGTAGACCTCGCTTTCGGGGTGTCCCATCCTGCCGACAAAGTTGCGGTTAGTGGTCGCCAGGGCTTTTTCTCCCTTGGCCAGGATACCCATGTGCCCCCCCAGACAGGGGCCACAGGTCGGTGTGCTGACTGCCGCCCCGGCCTCGATGAACACCTCAACCAGGCCCTGCCGGAGGGCTTCCAGGTATATTTCCTGGGTACCGGGAATTACTATGACCCGTATCTCGGGGTGAACCTTTTTTCCCTTCATGATGCCTGCGGCTATCTGCAGGTCTTCCAGGCGGCCGTTGGTACAGGAGCCTATGACCACCTGGTCGATGGTTATGCCCTGCGCCTCGCTCACCGGCCGGGTGTTCTCCGGCAGGTGAGGAAAAGCCACCTGGGGTTCCAAGCGCGACACATTATATTCCCGAACCTCGGCATACCGGGCGTCGGGGTCACTCTGGAACAGTCGGTAGGGCCGCTTAGCCCGCTGCTTTACATAGGCCAGCGTGATTTCGTCCGGCTCGATGATACCGTTCTTGCCTCCAGCCTCAATAGCCATATTAGCCATGGTGAAACGGTTGTCCATAGAGAGTTCCCGGATGGCCTCCCCGGTAAACTCCATGGCCATGTACCGAGCCCCGTCGACTCCGATATCACCTATGGTGTACAGGATCAAATCCTTACCGCTCAACCAGCGCGGCATTTTCCCATAATACACAAACTTGATGGTCTCCGGGACCTTAAACCAGGCCTCGCCGGTAGCCATACCCGCCGCCATATCGGTCGAACCCACCCCGGTAGCAAAAGCCCCCAGGGCTCCATACGTACAGGTGTGCGAATCGGCTCCGATGACCAGGTCTCCGGGTAGTACCAAACCTTCCTGGGGAAGCAAGCAGTGCTCAATCCCCATGCGGCCGATCTCAAAGTAATTGATGATACCGTACTTGCGCGCAAACTCCCGCACATACCTGGCTTGCTCGGCAGACTTGATGTCTTTGTTGGGGGTGAAATGGTCCGGTACCAGGACCACCTTTTCCCGGTCAAACACCTCATTTAACCCCAGTTTTTCGAATTCGGTAATGGCAACCGGAGCCGTTATGTCATTGGCCAGCACCACATCCAGGCGGCAGTTGATCAGTTCGCCTGGCTCCACCCGCTCCTTTCCCGCATGGTAAGCCAGGATCTTCTCGGTAATTGTCATACCCATAACCAACCCTACCTTCACGACAAATTTCATTTAAGTAACCACACACACACTCCTCGTAACATCGGACGTTGGACAACTATCTACTTTACATACTAATTATTGGAGAATTTCAGCTCTAATCTGCGGCACCTGCAGTTTTGATTAATCCAGGTTCTGGCCGTTTTCGGGGGCGGGGTCGTCAACGGCTATCCTCCGGCCGTTCACACCCCGGTCTCTGTCGTAGGCGGCCTTGTTCATAGCATTTATATAAGCCCTCACGCTGGCCTCGATCACGTCGGTACTGACACCTCTCCCGATGTAGATGCGCTCACCAACCTTCACCTTGGCCGCAACCTCTCCCAGCGCATCTCTGCCACCGGTTACCGCATTCAGTTTATACTCGACCAGTTCTCCAGAAAGGCCAGTAATCTTATCCACCACGTGCAGGGCCGCGTCGACCGGGCCATCCCCGGTACCGGCATCTTCAAAGACAATTCCCTCCACCGCAATACCTACGGTGGCCGTGGGAATGAGCCTGGTACCGCTGGCGAAATAAAGATAATTGAGCCGGAACTTTTCGGGGACCACCCATACCTCGTCCTTGACAATAGCTTCCAGATCCTCGTTGGTGACCTCTTTCTTCTTGTCGCAGAGGTCCTTGAAACGGTAGAAGGCTTTGTCGAGTTCTTCCCCCGCCAGCTCAAAGCCCAGTTCCTTAAGCCTTTCACTGAAGGCGTGCCGGCCCGAGTGTTTCCCCAACACCAGGTTACTGCGGTGCAAACCAATCAACTCGGGTTTCATTATTTCATACGTGGTCCTCTCTTTCAAGACCCCATCCTGGTGAATTCCGGCTTCGTGAGCAAAGGCGTTTTTCCCCACTATAGCCTTATTGGCCTGGACGACCATACCGGTAAGGGAGCTTACCAGCCGGCTGGTACGATAGATTTCCTGATAGCGGATGCCCACCTCCTTCTGGTAAAAAGCTTTCTTGGTATACAGAGCCATGATAATCTCTTCCAGGGACGCGTTACCCGCCCTCTCCCCGATACCGTTTATAGCCCCTTCCACCTGGCCAGCCCCGTTCATTATGGCCGCCAGGGAGTTGGCCACCGCCAGGCCCAAGTCGTTGTGACAGTGAACGGAAATGGTGGCACGGTGAATGTTGGGAACCCGCTCCATAATGGTTCTGATGAAGCGACCGAATTCCTCCGGTACCGCATACCCAACCGTATCAGGCAGGTTCACCACGGTAGCCCCGGCATCGATTACTTTTTCTACGATTTGGCAGAGATAATCCAGATCGCTACGGGAAGCGTCTTCTGCCGAAAACTCCACATCCGGGGTAAACTTTTTGGCATACCTGACCGCCGCAACCGCTTGTTCTAGCACCTGTTCCCGGGTACTCTGCAGCTTGTACCGCAGGTGAATATCCGACGTGGCAATAAAGGTGTGTATGCGCGGGCTTTCGGCCTGCTTCAGGGCCTCCCAGGCAGCGTCAATGTCTTTGCGGGTAGCACGGCACAAACCGGCAATGATCGGCCCCTTAACTCTCTCCGCTATAGCCTTTACCGCTTCAAAATCGCCCGGGGAAGCGATGGGGAAACCGGCTTCAATGACGTCTACTCCCAGCCTTGCCAGTTGCTGGGCGATTTCCACCTTTTCCTGCACATTGAGGCTGACTCCGGGAGACTGCTCCCCGTCCCTCAACGTGGTATCAAAAATATATACCCGGTTGTCAGACATCATTATCCTCCTTTCTTTAGTAAAGCTCTGGCAGCGGGCTTTGCCCTTCTCAAGCGAAAGTAAGAGCGGGTTAACCCCGCTCCTGAACATGTTGGTCAAATTTCTGCGGAGATATCGTTACTTTACCTCTTTTAACCAGGGCATCATAGCCCGTAGCTCCTTGCCCACCTTCTCTATGAGGTGTTCTTGTCCTTTCTTGCGTAGGGCATTGAATACCGGTCGCCCCACCTGGAATTCTAGCAATAGTTCGCGGGCAAAAGTACCGTCCTGAATAGCAGCCAGTACCCTCTTCATTTCCTGCCGGGTATCCTGGTTAATAATTCGCGGCCCAACCGTCAGGTCACCGTACTCGGCGGTGTCGCTCACCGAGTAGCGCATCATGCCGATACCACCCTCGTAAATCAAGTCAACGATAAGCTTTAGCTCGTGCAGGCATTCAAAATAAGCAATTTCCGGCTGGTAACCGGCCTCCACCAGCGTATCGAACCCGGCTTTGATCAATTCAGACACCCCGCCGCATAGCACACACTGCTCTCCGAACAGGTCGGTCTCGGTCTCTTCCTTGAAGCTGGTTTCAATGACCCCGGCCCGGGTACAGCCTATACCCTTGGCGTAAGCCAATCCCAGGTCATGGGCGGTACCGGTGTAGTCGTTTGCCACGGCGATAAGGCCGGGAACCCCTACGCCCTTTTGGTACATGCGCCTGACCAGGTGGCCCGGGCTCTTGGGGGCTACCATAAAGACATCGACCGTCGGGGGAGGTAGTATCTGCCCGAAATGTATGTTAAATCCATGTGAGAAGCCCAGGGCATCGCCTTCCTCCAGGTATGGTTGAATCTTTTCCCGGTACAACCGGGCCTGGATATCGTCAGGCACCAGGATCTGAATCACCTGGGCCTTGGCGACTGCCTCATCCACCGGCATGGGGGTTAGCCCGTCTTCTTTAACTTTATTCCACTCGCCAGTGGTAAATTCATCAACTGGCTCCCTTAGCCCGACCACTACATTTAGCCCGCTGTCCCGCAGGTTTTGGGCCTGGGCGTGCCCCTGGCTTCCGTACCCAATTACGGCAATGGTTTTTCCTTTGAGTAGTTCCAGGTTAGCATCCGCATCGTAATACAGTTTGGCCATAAAAGTAAACCTCCTCGTGTATGTTGTTTGGTTTATTGCCAGCCGGCAAAACCGGCGGGAATACTGTATGATACCGAATACTATATACTCCTACTTAGCCCCCCTTAACATGGCCACCTTTCCCGTTCTCACCAGTTCCAGGATACCAAAGGGACGCAGTGAGTCCTCTATGGCGTTAATCTTGTTTTCGTCTCCGGTGGCCTCGATTATCAGGCTGTTGCGACCGATATCCACGATGCGGGCCCGAAAGACTTCTACAATCTGCATGATCTCGCCCCGTATCTGGGAATCGGCCCTGACCTTGACCAGAGCCAGTTCGCGGTCCACCGTGGGCTCCTCGGTAATATCATAAATCTTGAGGATCTCCACCAGTTTGTGCAGCTGCTTGGTAACCTGTTCTATAATAACGTCATCGCCATCGACAACTATAGTCATTCGTGATATATTAGGATTTTCGGTCCTTCCCACTGTCAGGCTGTCAATATTGTAGCCCCTCCGGCGAAAAAGGGTGGCTACCCTGGTCAGGACCCCCGGTTGATTCTCTACTACCACTGACAAGGTGTGCTTCATTCCTCATCACCCCCCAGCATGTTGTACAGGGACTCTCCGGGCGGCACCATGGGAAAGACGTTGGCCTCCCTTTCAACCCAGAAATCAAGCAATACCGGCCGGTCGGTCACGGTCAGAGCCTCCTGTAGCACGGGCATTACGTCCTGGTAATCCTTGACCCTGATGCCTATAGCTCCATAGCTTTCCGCCAGCTTGACAAAATCGGGCTGCACACTTATATCGGTATATGAATAGCGGCCACCGTAGAAGAGTTCCTGCCACTGGCGAACCATACCCAGGAAGTGATTGTTCAGTATACATATGATGATGGGCAGGCGTTGTTCTACTGCCGTGCACAATTCCTGGATGTTCATCTGTATACTGCCGTCACCCGCTATGTCTATGACGGTCATGTCGGGCCTGCCGATCTTAGCTCCGATCGCCGCCGGCAATCCGAATCCCATCGTTCCCAGTCCCCCGGAAGTTATAAAGGTTCGAGGTTGGGTAAACTTGTAGAACTGGGCAGCCCACATCTGGTTCTGCCCCACTTCGGTAGTAATGATGGCATGTCCCTGGGTGGCATAGTAAATCTGTTCTACGACGTACTGGGGTTTGATCCTTCCTTCCTCGTGCGACTCGCTGTAGGTCAAAGGAAACTCTTCCTTCCAGCGGTCTATGGTGCGGTGCCACTCGGTAAACTGCTCGCACGGCTGCAAGCGAGGTACGATTTCTTCCAAAACTTGTTTGACGTTGCCCACTATGGGAATATCCACCCCGAAGTTCTTGCCTATTTCCGCCGCGTCTATATCAATATGAATAACCTTGGCATGGGGGGCAAAGCTGCTGATTTTTCCGGTTACCCGGTCATCAAACCTGACCCCTACCGCAATAAGAAGGTCAGCTTCGCTAACGGCGTAGTTGGCATACCTGGTGCCGTGCATCCCGAGCATCCCCAGGGAAAGGTAGTGGGTCTCGGGAAAACAACCTATTCCCATCAAGGTTGTAGCTACCGGTATTTTCATCTTGATGGCCAGTTCTTGCAGGAGCTCAGAGGCATCCGAACCGATTACTCCACCCCCGGCGTAAATTACCGGTCGCTCTGCCTTCTGAATCGTCTCAACCGCCAGAAGAACCTGTCCCATATTGCAGTTGCGGACCACCCGGTAACCCTTGAGCCCTACCTCATTGGGATAACCGTTGAAGTCCATATCTCCCGCCATGATGTCGCGGGGTAAGTCAACCACCACCGGACCGGGACGGTTGGTGCGGGCAATATGGAATGCCTCCTTTATGGTCCGTACTAGGTCCTGGCCTTTTTTCACCAGGAAGTTGTGCTTGGTGATAGGTAGGGTTATCCCGGTAATATCAGCCTCCTGGAAGGCATCTCTGCCAATAAGACCAGTAGGCACCTGCCCGGTAAAGGCCACCATGGGCACAGAATCCATATAGGCATTTGCTATGCCGGTCACCAGATTGGTGGCTCCCGGCCCCGAAGTGGACAGACACACTCCCACCTTGCCGGTTACGCGGGCATAAGCATCGGCCGCATGAGCGGCTCCCTGCTCATGGCGGACCAGAACGTGTTTGATATCCGATGAGTACAGGGCATCGTAGATGGGGAGGACCACCCCTCCCGGGTAACCAAAGATGACATCGACCCCTTCCTCTTTGAGACAGCGGATCAGCACTTCTGCTCCTTTTAATTTCATTTTTTCACCTCCTGATTGGGTTGCGGCGGAAGAGGCCGGAATTCCCTGTCATTCCTTTCTCTCCTCCTCCAAGATAGTTCTCTCTGTTGATAGTGCCGTCATGTAAAAGGCGGGCCTCCAGCCCGCCTCTGGCATCATATCAAAGGTTATTTTTTGAAAACGGCTCCGGTACTGGCGGATTGTACCATCTCAGCATACCGTTTCATATAACCTGATTTAATCTTGGGTTCGGGTACCTGCCATAGGTCCCTTCTCCTCTGTAGCTCTTCTTCGCTAACTCGTAGTATAAGGCTATGATTGGGTATATCTATGCTTATTATGTCTCCATCCTCTACCAGGGCAATAGTACCTCCTTGAGCAGCCTCGGGAGAAATGTGCCCAATAGAGGCACCACGTGTTGCACCGGAGAAGCGGCCATCGGTAATCAGAGCCACATCCTTATCCAACCCCATACCGGCAATCGCCGAAGTAGGGGTCAGCATTTCCCTCATACCCGGTCCTCCCCGGGGGCCTTCATAACGGATGACAACTACCTCGCCCTTGTTGATGCGGTTGGACAATATAGCAGCTACGGCTTCTTCCTCGGAATTAAAAACCCGGGCCCGGCCTTCATGGCATAGCATATCAGGTGCCACCGCGCCTTTCTTGACCACCGCGCCCTCCGGGGCCAGGTTACCGAAAAGCACGGCCAAGCCACCGGTGGGGCTGTACGGTTCCTCCACGCTACGAATAATGTTATTATCCAAAACCGGACAATCCTGGATGTTTTCTCCTACGGTACGGGTCGTAACCGTGAGGCATTCCCGGTTGACCAGTCCGAGCTTGTCCAGTTCATTGAGAATGGCCTGAACCCCTCCCGCGGCATACAGATCTTGCATAAAAGCATCTCCGGCCGGCTCGATCTTGCACAGGTGGGGGGTAGTATCACTGAGCTGGTTGATGGCCTTCAGGTCAAGCCTAACCCCCGCCTCGTGGGCAATAGCCAGCAGGTGCAGGATGGTATTGGTCGAACAACCGATCGCCATGTCGAGCCGCAGCGCATTCATAAAAGCCGCCTCGGTCATGATATCCAGGGGCCGAATGCCTTTTTCCAGAAGTTCCATAACCTGCATGCCTGCCCGTTTGGCCAACCTGATTCTCTCAGCATAGACCGCCGGGATGGTTCCGTTACCGGGCAACCCCATGCCAATAGCCTCCGTAAGGCAATTCATGGAATTAGCGGTGAACATGCCGGAACAACTTCCGCAACCAGGGCAGGCCACCTCTTCCAGGTGATACAGTTCCTCCACCGACATCCTGCCAGCAGCAACCGCTCCCACGCCCTCAAAAACGGTGTTCAGGCTTACGAGTTTGCCTCTGAAGTTGCCCGCCAGCATCGGTCCCCCGCTGACAAAAATACTAGGGATGTTCAGCCGCGCGGCTGCCATTAACATCCCGGGCACGATCTTGTCGCAGTTGGGGATGAAGACCAGGGCATCAAAGGGATGGGCCATGGCCATTACTTCTATGGAATCGGCGATTAACTCCCGGCTGGCCAGGGAGTACTTCATGCCGATATGGTTCATGGCGATACCATCACAGACCCCAATGGTGGAAAACTCCAGGGGAGTACCTCCTTTCATCCGCACGCCGGCTTTAACCGCTGCGGCGATCCGGTCCAGATGGATGTGCCCCGGAACAACCTCGTTGGCTGAATTTACTATACCCACCAGGGGTCTGGCCAATTCCTCATCGGTCAAACCCAAGGCTTTGAACAGTGAACGGTGAGGAGCCTTCTCCAGACCGCTCTTGGCTTGAGCACTCCTCAATGTAATAACCCTCCCTATGCAAATTCATTTAACCACAGGCAACGACTTGTTTTGTTTTTCTCTGAGCCGTGTTTTGAGCATCTATTTTCATGGCAGCAGATGTACGCAATCCTGGCACTCCGCCGACTACTTACCCGTGACGATGGCAACGTTTAGTTGCCCGTATGCCGTCATTTTTCCATCGAAAAGAACCAGCTGAACGCCGCGCGTGGATCTTCAGCAAAACCAGAATTCTGAGTTCTCCATTCCCATTATGATGCAGGTCCCAGATTTTTGATGAACGGTCAGTGTTCATCTGAGTTAATCAGTATGTAATCTGTGGCCAGGTTTCTCACAGCAGGATTCCCCCCGGTTCCGTAGATTAATAGATATCTACGCCGTCTACTTTAACCAGTTCGCGGAAGTCCTCCAGCAATTGATTGAAGATCGGTCCCGGCTCACCGTTGCCAATAACCCGGTCATCAATTTTGGTAACGGGAATGAGTTCCGCAGCGGTACCGGTCAGGAAACACTCGTCGGCGGTGAACAGGTCATAACGTGGCAAAACGGTTTCCTGCACCGGAATACCCCTTTTCTGCGCCAGTTCGATAACCGCATTGCGGGTAACGCCTTCCAGGATACCCAGGTATGGCGCCGGGGTTTTGAGTACCCCGTTCTTGACAATAAAGATATTATCTCCGGTACACTCGGCTACGAACCCTTCCTGGTTCAGAAGGACCGCCTCGGGAACACCAGCGATGTTCGCTTCAATCTTGGCCATGATATTGTTTAGGTAGTTGAGTGACTTGATGCGGGGGTTGACTCCTTCGGGAATGTTCCTCCGGGTCGGAACGGTTATTACTGACAAACCGATCCGGTACAGCTCCTCCGGGTACAGGGTAATTGATGAAGCGATATTCACTATAGTTGGTTGCGGGCACTTGTTCGGATCCAGGCCGAGGTCGCCTTTCCCGCGGGAAATCACTAAGCGGATATAGGCATCGGTGAGGTTATTGCGACGGCAGGTCTCGCAAACAACCTCAATCATCTCCTCCTTGGTCAGGGGGACGGCGAGGTTGATAGCCTTGGCTGAATCATACAGGCGATCAATATGCTCTTGCAGGCGGAAGACCTTGCCATGGTAGGCTCTGATGCCTTCGAACACCCCATCCCCGTAAAGAAAACCATGGTCAAAAACGGATATCTTGGCCTCTTCTTCCGGCACAAATTCTCCGTTGAGATAAATCCACAACCCCATCCTAACCACTCCTTCAGATTGTATGATGCCAACAAAAACTAAAAACCCCCCGTCCCCACTTCAGGGACGAGAGGTTAATTCCCGCGGTACCACCCTGTTTGCCGCCGCACAGCGGCCACTCCAAACGCATAATCGCGATAGTCCTTGGTAACGGACCAACCAGTCCGGCAGCACCTACTAAGCCTTACGGGCCGTTCAGATTTGCGACTCGAGGATGAGCTCCACACACTGTATTAGTACCGGTTTTCAGCTACCCCGGCTCTCTTTTAACTAAGGGACAGCGTGTGTCCTGTTCCCGTCATAGTCTTTCTGGAAAATTGATTTGCTTTATAGTATAGGGAAGATCTCAACAGGTGTCAACACGTTCCTTTCCGTACCCGGCAAAAATATTGGATAACCACCTGGACTACAGGCCGACCTTCTTAATGTACTCCGAAAGGTGCAGGCCGGTATTCACCCCTGTGGCCCGCCGGGCCTTCCGCTGCAGGTTCATCTGTTTAAACATCTTCCATAGGAGTTGCCGCCCCTCCATGCTCTGCCTGGCCTCTGCTGGAGAAAGTCCTTGCAGCGGTTTTAAGTTCGAACGGTACCATTTTTCCAGGTAAGCCACCTTCAGCTCTCTTTCCAGCTGGGGATACTGTTCCCGGACTTCACGGGTCAGAATCCCAAATAAACCTCCCGGTTTGATTTCCATCCCCTCGAATTCCAGGCATTCCTTGATACCCTTTTCAAACCTCTCCCTGACAATAGTAAGCTCCTTGTCGCCAAAGGCTGATACCGTAATCCAATTATCCCCTACGACGTACTCAGCCACCAGTTCGCTATTCCCCGACTTTCCGCTGATACGGTATTCATACCATACCTGGCAACGCCCCGGGAGGTTATACTTGACCCCCCGAATCTTCTCCAGCTTGGCCAGGATGCCATCCCAATCCCGGATAACATACCGGGCACTCAAGAATCGCATCCCATCTTCGCCGAACCTCTCCCCGCCGCTTCCCGCCAGGACATCTGCAAAGCTGAGGTACTGTCCGGAAAGGTAGCGGTAGGCCGTCAGGGCGCTGACTTCATGGCCGTTGACATAGACCGTGTTGCCGCCACGAGTGACGATTTCATGTAACATCTCCAACGAGTTCCGGTCTTTCGCCATAATGACCATTTCATCCCCGTTAATGATTAGATCCGCCAGCACTCCGGTAAGGAAAAAGACTCCTTGTTCAAAATCGTCTTCATACCTGGTAATCCTTAGATGTACTCCGTAGGAAAGCTCACCCGCCTCCCTTATGTTGTCCACCTCGTCGAGAGAACCGAGCAATTCTTCAACGTCCAGTATCTCGTACACGTTGCAGTAAACCTTGAAGGCAAGCGGATTAAGCTCGGAAAGCCCGCTGACAATCTGGTGGGAGTCCTGGAATACCTCAACAATCAACCATCCGTCTTCACCTTTTTTCAGGCGAAAAGAGTACTCGCTGTGGTAAACCTCCTCCTCATCCATGCTTATGGTATAGGCTTTCACAACCGCGTTATTGCCGGCTACCCGGGTTTTGCTGACCCGACCCTCGATTAGCAGAGCACGATGGTTCATAAGCCTCTCCAACCGGCGGCCCAGGGAGTGGCGGGGAAATTTTTCGCCGCTGAGCAGGGAATAGATATAGGACATATCTTGCCGGCGCCGGGCGTAAAACAGGCTGTTGACCAGGCGGTGCGGAGACAACCGGGCGGAAATCCTGGCCAGCAGCTCTATCTGCTCCGCTTCACCCAAGTGGTGGGACATGTCCAAATACTTGCGAAAAAGAAACCGGCCCAGCCCCGGCCTTGTCATGTACTTGACATTAAAACCATACGCTTCCTGCACCAGGAATGATGCTTCGGCCAGGCTGATTTCTATCAGATCGGGTAATGATTCTCTTTCTCTTTCATAGTCTTGCACGGTCATATCCGAAATGGCAAAAGAGCTGTGCAGCCCGTCCAGGCTGTATGAAAGGAAAAAACAGTCAACATCCAGTGTTCCGGCCGGATTCCTCCACGCCACATCCACCGTAACCTGTCCAGTATGTCGGCTCCTGGTCGCGAAAGCCCGGTAAAACTCCCCCCGGCAAAACCGGGGCGGTTCCACACAGATACCGGCCATCTGGTATTTTTCCAGAGCCCTGTTGATGGGGCCTTCCAGTTCCTTGCCGTATTCTTCCTTAAGCAAATGAAGAAATACCACAAATTCCCTGTCGTAAAAGGCGGACAGGCTCTCAATAACGAAAGGGCGTAAATCGGGAGGTATATCTTCGATTATTTCCAGAGCAAACAACCTGCCCTCATTATTCTCCATGAGATTCTTTATATCTGCAAATAAACTCCTAATTAAGGATTTAGGAAAAAAATTCTTCCTTTTTCGCTCCTTCATCCCGTACTCCATTCTCAAGTTATCTGGGCAAAATGCCGAAATTAACAATACCGGTGTGTCTATGACTAATTTATCATTTAGTATCACACCTGGCAAATACGTTTCCGACCTCTAGAACCAAACCTTTTATGTATCTTATGCAGTCCGGTGCTATAACGCCAGCGGCCAGTCTGAGAACAATTAACTGTAAAAGCAGGATTTGCACATCATGACGAAGAATTAGATCTCGGGCAAATTCAGCAGGTCGGGGGAATTATGCTAAGGGTTAAAGTAGAATTCTTACAGGTAGGAATGGAAGTAGCCCGGAACATCTATGACAGTGATGGTAATGTTCTTTTGGCCACGGGCATGATACTGACTGATTACTACATTCGTCGCCTCAGCGAGCTGGGCATAGCATCGGTATACATCAAGGACGATGTATTCGACTCCCTTGACGAAGTACAGGATATCATTTCAGAACAAACCCGCCTGGAAACCATTCAGGCGGTCAGGGAGAGCTTCAGGTCCCTGGAAGCCAACCGGCGCATCAATACCCGGAGTGTAAAAAAGGTGGTTGACGCGATCCTTGATGATCTGCTGTCCAACCCCCAAATCCTGGTTAACCTGAGCGACATACGCAGTTACGATGACTACACCTTCGGGCATTCGGTCAACGTATGCGCACTGTCCCTGCTCACAGGTATTACTTTGGGTTATGATGAGCTCAGGCTTAAAGAGCTGGGGATCGGAGCATTGCTGCACGATATAGGTAAGATTCGCCTGGACAAGGATTTATTAAACAAGCCAGGCGGGTTTAACGAAGATGAATATAATCAAATAAAGCAACACACCATCCAGGGTTACAAAATACTGCGAACCTACGATGATATCCCGCTCCTGTCGGCCCACATCGCCCTGCAACATCATGAACGCTGGGACGGCAACGGCTACCCGCGCGCCCTGCGTAAAGAAGAGATCCACGAGTATGCTCGTATTGTTGCCGTGGCCGATGTATATGATGCCCTGTTGGCAGATCGTCCATACCGCTCCGGGTATTCGGTCAACCAGGCCGTGGCCATTCTGACCCGCATGTCCAACATGTATTTTGAACCTCGCTCTCTGGCCGCCCTGGTGGGCAACATCGCCATCTACCCGATCGGCAGTGTGGTGACCCTGAACACCGGCGAAATCGGAATGGTAATTGATGTAAACCGTAACGCTCCTACCCGCCCGGTCGTCAGGGTGGTCTTTGACCGGAACCGGAAAAGGCTGACCCCCCCACGCGAGATAGATCTCACCAGGTTTACCACCGTATATATAGCGCGCGTTCTCAACGAGCAGGAAATCCTCAGGATAAAAGGTGGAGGCGAGTTCATAGACAGTTAACCATATCAAACGGTCAATTGTCATTTTGTGGCTGGCATAAAAATCGTTACTGTCAAAAAAATAATACCGGGGTGATTGATTTGACAGTAAAGATTTTGGCGGCCTTTCTACTTGTTTTCATCGCCGGTTCCATGCTATATGTATTGATTCACAAAGTGCTTCCCTCCGTAATGAGCAAAAGGTAAGCCATTACAGTACTGCTCGCCGGGCTGGGCTGGACTTAGCTGGCTTTACGAAATATTTGGGCCATGGATCGCAAAAACTAAACCAAAAGGAGGGATCTCCGGCATGTTTAGACGCAACCTTGACGGCAGCCGCAAACCCGCATGGAAGTATGAGTACCTGGCGGTTCCCATCGCCTTCATCAACGGGCTGTTCTTCGGCGGCTATATCCTGCGCAAGATGCGCCAGTACTGGGAAAGAGGCCCCATGGACTAGGCGTTTCAGTCTGGCCTTGTTGTAGTTGGCATAAGTTTTCGCAACCAATTAAAACCCCGGAACTCCCGGGGTTTAGACTTTATATGTTGATATTTTTTCCTCCTTCATCCTGTTACGTTTAGACTTTATATGGGTAAATGCTTGACGCCCCCCCATATTGCTGCCGGGGCCGGTACAGTCAGCCTCACTCGGTCCCGATCTCTTCAGTAGAGCGGAATACACACCTGCCGGCCAGGGGACAGGCAGCGCAACGGGGAGAACGGGACAGGCAGACACGGTTGCCCAGAGCGTCAATAAGGGCATGATATTCGTTGAAGATATAGTTATCCAGCGGTAAATGACGGGTAAAAAAGCCCTGCATCTCATCGTAGCCAACATTTTCCGCCAGGTAGCCCAGCCGCGAGAAGATACGGCGGGTGTAGGTATCAACTACAAAAACCGGGTGGTTGGCGGCGTAAAGCAGGATGCTGTCGGCCGTTTCTTTGCCAATACCCTTCAGGCCCAATAGCTTGGCGCGCAGTATTGGGGTTTCCAGGCGGAAAAGCCGGTCCAGGCTCCCACCGAATTCGTGTTCAACCATTCCCACAAAATGCTTCAGCCGGGCCGCTTTCTGGTTGTAGTAGCGCGTAGCCCTGATCAGCGTGGCCAGTTCTTCGACCGGCACCTTGACCAAACCTTCGATTGACAGCAGGCCCCGAGCTTTGAGATTGTTAATGGCCTTCTCCACATTCCTCCAGGCAACATTCTGGGTGAGAATAGCCCCTACCGCCACCTCCAGCGGCGTTTCTCCGGGCCACCAGCGTCTGGGCCCGAAGTGATCCAGGAGTTCGTGAAAGATGTCCATCAATTCCTGGCGCAGGTTCTTGCGTACCACGGTAAACCTCCCGAAAAAAAGCAACCCCGGTCGTAATAACCGGGTATGCGTCTTCTCTGGAGCCGACGGTCAGATTCGAACTGACGACCTGTCGATTACGAATCGACTGCTCTACCACTGAGCCACGCCGGCGATTATTATTTATATACAGACAACTCTAGCTCCGTCCATCATATTAGCAGGGAATATCGTCTTTTGTCAACTCCGTACAGCCGGGGGCAGCGAAGTTCGGAGGCAAACACGGCCTATGTTCGACGGGGACCGTCCCCAAGCCTGCCCAGGCTCTGCACAACCATCCCTTCCCCACGTAACACGTTGCGGCCTCCGCTGTACAGGCCCACTGCCGACAGGCCGATAATAACCCCTTTCAGGCCGGCCATGAACAGGTCCTCGTTGGGGCCCCTCACTCCCAGTCCCATCGCAATACCCAGAATAACTGCCAGAATGGGGCAGTAGCGTTTCTTGAGCCCCGCCAGCTTGGCAATCCCCACCAGGGCGTTAATAACCGGTATAGCCACAACATCATAGAAACTGCCGTTCAACCCGGGTCACCTTCCTTTGGTTCAGCTACCTAATAGATATGCAACCCTGGGTAGTTATATTGATCGAAGACCTGTTCCCCCTTTTCCCCCTTATCTGCCTCGAAAATGGTTTGAAACCTCAGAGCCGCGCTTATGAATTGAGAATTGAAGAATTACCAGTTGGCCCCAATAACGCTCGCGGATTCATCCTTCTGCTCCTGGCGTGCCGGGCAAGCTTCCTATTCCACTCCGAGGTAAGCATGATAGCGCTCCAGCTCCTCGTCTTTCAACTGGTTCACCAGGGAAACCGCGTACTGGATAATATCCTCCGCTTCTCCCTGGAGCTGTTGGCGTACCAGTTCCGCAAAGGGAACCGCCTCAATACTCTTGATGACCTCCGACAGTGGAGTACTGGCGAAGAAGTTGTTAAACATACCCATCAGGTTGTGAAAAAACTCATGGGTCCATTCCTCGACCGCTTCCCGGTCCCGCTCCAGGCTGGGGAATTTACGAGCACTGTCCGCCGGTTCGGGCTGCAGGGCCGCAATCAGCGATCGGGCCTCCCGGATGGCTCTTTCAACCGCCTGGGGGGCCGTTCCTCCTGGAAGTTGTCGTTTGTTGATACATCCTTCCAGGGAGATATGGTCATAGACATCCGTGTCCACAAGCTCGCAGAACCCTTTGAATTCTTGCATGTCTAGCTCTTCCAGGGATTTCTGGTGTTCCAGGCAGTACAACACCGCCCTGCCGATCACCTCGTGGGCGGTTCGGAAGGGTAATCCTTTGGCTACCAGGTAATCAGCCAGGTCCGTGGCGTTGGTAAAACCTCCCCGGGCCGCCTCCTTCATTCGTTCCCGGTTAACCTTCATAGTTCGTAGCATCGGCGCGCAAATCCTCAGACACTGCTTAAGGGTATCGACCCCGTCAAACAGCGCCTCTTTGTCCTCCTGAAGGTCCTTGTTATAGGCCAAGGGCAGGCCTTTCATCACGGTCAGTAGTGCCATCAGGTCACCATAGACCCGGCCTGTCTTCCCCCGTATCAATTCGGCAACATCAGGATTTTTTTTCTGCGGCATGATGCTGGATCCGGTAGCGAAAGCGTCATCCATTTCTACAAAGCTGAATTCCCCGGTCGACCACAGCACCAGTTCTTCGCACAACCGGGAAAGGTGCATCATGGTTATGCTGGCCACGCTGAGGAACTCGAGCGCGAAGTCCCGATCGCTGACTGCGTCCAGGCTGTTTCGCGTCAGCTCGGCAAAACCCAACTGCTGGCGAACATAGTCCCGGTCCAGGTTGAACCCGGTTCCCGCGAGGGCCCCGGACCCCAGGGGCATGACATCCAGCCGGCGGCGGCAGTCGTTCAACCTGCCCAGATCGCGGTAGAACATCTCGAAGTAAGCCATGAGGTGATGAGCCAGGGTTACCGGTTGAGCTTTCTGTAAGTGGGTATAGCCGGGCATGATGCTGTCCAGGTGCTGGGCGGCCAAATCAAGCAGGGTCTCTTCCAGAGCGAGCAGTAACTGCTGGACCTCGTCGAGCTGTTCCCTGAGATACATCCTCATGTCCAGGGCCACCTGGTCGTTACGGCTCCGGCCGGTATGCAGCTTCTTACCGGTTTCGCCAATCCTTTCAATCAGCCAACTTTCTATCTGGCTATGGACATCTTCGGCCGGGGGGCCGAATTGTAGCACTCCGGCCTCGATTTCGGCCAGGATATCCTGTAACGCTTCCAGAATGATATCCTTTTCTTCCTCGCTGATTATCCCCTGGCGGGCCAACATGGCGACATGGGCCATGCTCCCCTGAATATCCTGTCGGTACATCCGCTGGTCGAACGAGATTGAGGCATTGAACTCATCGGTCAGCTGGTCCGCCGGCCGGGTGAATCTTCCTCCCCACAGTTTCATAAGCATCCCTTCCCGGTTTGTCTTTGCATCATGGCCCTCACCTTGAGGGGCAGGCCGAATAAGGCTATGAACCCTTCGGCGTCTTTGTGGTTGTAAAAATCATCCTCGCCGAAGGTAGCCAGATCCTGGCGGTACAGCGAATAAGGAGATTCCACCCCCACCGGCGTACAGTTGCCCTTGTACAGTTTGACCCGTACCCGCCCGGTAACTGTTTCCTGGGTTTTGTTGACAAAGGCATCCAGGGCCTCCCGTAAAGGAGAATACCACCAGCCGTCGTAAACTAGTTCGGCGTACAGCAGAGCTACCTGTTCCTTGAAATGCATGGTTTTCCGGTCCAGGGTCACGGACTCAAGCTCCCGGTGCGTCAGATACAGCACCGTCCCCCCGGGGCATTCGTAAACTCCCCGGGATTTCATACCCACCAAGCGGTTTTCAACCAGGCTGATGATACCAACTCCATTGGCACCGGCCACCCGGTTGAGTTCTTCGATAAGTTCGACCGGGCCGTACTTCCGGCCGTTAATGCCTACCGGTACACCCTCCTCATACTCGATTTCCAGGTAGGTTGGGTTGTCCGGTGCTTTTTCGGGCGGCACGGTCAACATGTATAAGTCGTCCGGGGGTTCCTGCATCGGGTCTTCCAGGTTGCCGCCCTCATGGGAAAGGTGCCACAAGTTGCGGTCCCGGCTGTATATTTTCTCTTTGGTAACCGAAACCGGCACATTATGTTTGCGGGCATATTCTATGGCATCCTCACGGGACTTTATGTTCCACTCCCGCCAGGGAGCCACTATTCTCAGCCCCGGGTTAAGGGCATGACCGCCGACCTCAAACCTCACCTGATCATTGCCCTTGCCGGTTGCCCCGGGAGCTACAGCAACAGCGCCTTCTTTCTCAGCAACCTCCACCAGTTTCTTGGCAATAAGCGGGCGGGCAAAAGAAGTTCCCAGTAGGTATTTTCCTTCATAAATCGCGCCGGCACGCAACACCGGGAAAATGAAGTCCCGGGCAAATTCCTCCCGTAAATCCTCAATGTAGATTTTGCTGGCCCCGGACTTGAGCGCCTTTTCCTCCAGGCCCGCCAGTTCTTCATTCTGGCCCAGGTCCGCGCACATAGCTATGACCTCATAACCGTAGTTTTCCTTTAACCACGGAATGATAATAGAGGTATCCAAACCACCGGAATACGCCAGAACCACTTTTTCCACTTCGTTTCTCCTCCAATCCCCGTCTCGTAAGCCTGCCTCACAGAAATTTCAAGAATCTCAAGCCTGACCCCCGGCCAAAACCAACCGTCCCAGTTGGGGAGTACCGATTTCCTCCAATCCGTACCTGACTCGTACCGCCGGTTTATTGAGAGACATTACCCGGCGCAGGTCAATAGGGGTCCCTATTACCACCAGCTCGGCCGGTACACGGTTGATGGTCTCCTCCAGTTCCCTTATTTGTTCTTCCCCGTATCCCATGGCCGGGAGCAGTCTGGAAAGGTGAGGGTACCTGGTGAAAGTGTCCCGGATAGACCCTATCGCGTAGGGGCGGGGGTCCACCAGTTCTCGGGCCCCCAGCTTCTCGGCCGCTATTACTCCGGCCCCGTACCTCATTTCTCCATGAGTAAGGGTAGGGCCGTCCTCGATGACCAAAACCTGCTTGCCCCGAACCTCCTCCGGGCGATCCACGGTGATAGGCGAGTTGGCCATGATAATCGTCGCCCCCGGATTGAGTTTTTGTATTGAGGCTCGCACATGCTCCACTTCCACAGGGTCAGCCGAGTCGACCTTGTTTATTATAGCGATGTGGGCCATACGCAAATTCGTTTCACCTGGATAGTAAGTAGTTTCATGTCCCGGCCGGTGTGGATCCACCACTACGATGTGAACATCGGGACGATAGAATGGAATATCGTTGTTGCCCCCGTCCCACAGGATGGTATCTGCTTCCTCTTCCGCCTGGTGCAGGATGGCCTCGTAATCAATCCCGGCATACACCACTATTCCATTCTCAATATGCGGTTCGTATTCTTCCCTTTCCTCAATGGTGCACCGGTGCCGATCAAGATCCTGCAAACTGGCAAAACGCTGCACCACCTGTTCATCAAGCTTACCGTAAGGCATGGGATGCCTGACGATGGCCACTTTTTTCCCAGCTTCGGTCAGTAGCCTGGCTATATAACGCGTAGTCTGGCTCTTCCCGGCCCCGGTGCGGACTGCCGTAACCGCCACCACCCGGCGGCGGGATTTTAGCATGGTTCTCGCCGGTCCCATCAGCCTAAAGTCGGCCCCGCAGGCCGTTACCAGTGAGGCCTGGTGCATTACATACTCGTGCGATACATCGCTGTACGCGAAGACCACCTGGTCGGCCCGGTATTCCTTGATGAGCCTGGGCAGCTCCTCTTCCGCGTAGATGGGAATACCTTCCGGATAGCCCTCTCCGGCCAGGCACGCCGGGTAAACCCTCCCCTCGATATCCGGTATCTGCGTCGCGGTGAACCCTACTACTTTGTAGGCCGGGTTGTTGCGAAAGTAGGTATTGAAATTGTGAAAGTCCCTCCCCGCAGCTCCCATAATTATGACTTGGTCGACTTTCATCAATCTCTTCCTCCTTGTGGTAGGGATATTGGGATTACTCTTAACAGCCACATCCTTTCTCTGTCTCGTCAGTATCCCGGGTAAACACCTTAATATCCCCCCGCAACAACCACCCCGTACACTGATAAAACTTAATAGCGGCTTCGTTGGTGCCAAAAACAAAAAGATGGATCTTCTTAACTCCCAGTTTAGTGAACTCCTCGGTAACCTTCTTAACCAGAGCCGTACCGCAACCACGTCTCCGGTAGTCGGGGTGTACCGCCAGGTGGTATACATACCCGCGTCGCCCGTCATACCCCCCCAGAATCGTACCGATGACCCGTGCCCCGTCCTTCAACACCTGACAGGTAGACGGGTTCCTCGCCAGGAACACCTGCAAACGGTCTTCCTCATCCCCCCAGCCCAACCCCAGTCCCGGAATAGACCTCCACAGGTCAAGCATCGCTTTAATATCGTTGGACTGTGCCGGTTCGGGTACCCAGGAACATCTCCCCATGTACACACCCCCGCCGCATCACTGCATTACCAGGGCCATAATTGCCTTCTGAGCATGGAGCCGGTTTTCAGCTTCATCGAATACCACCGAATGCGGCCCGTCCATGACCTCATCAGTCAGCTCCCGTCCTCGCTTGGCAGGCAGGCAGTGCATAATGATTACATCGTCTTTCGCTGCGGCTACCAGCCGGTTGTTAACCTGGTACCTGGCAAAGTGCTTCTCTTTTTCAGCAGCTTCCTTCTCCTGGCCCATGCTGGCCCAGACATCGGTATAGATTATATCCGCCCCTTCAACTGCCTCGAAAGGATCCTCCACCACCCACAGCCTGGCACCGGTGGCCTCGGCGTCCGCGCGAGCCAGGGCCAGTATCTCCGGCTGCGGTTCAAATCCCGGAGGCCCGGCGACCACCACGTCCATCCCTACCTTGGCTCCGCCAAAAAGCAGGGAATGGCACACATTGTTACCATCCCCAATAAAGGCGCATTTTAAACCCTTGAGGGTTCCTTTATACTCGAGGGCCGTCAGCAGGTCGCCCATCACCTGGCAAGGATGCAGGAGGTCGGTCAACCCGTTGATTACGGGTATGCTGGCATGATGAGCCAACTCCAGAACCTCGTCGTGGTCAAAGGTACGGATCATGATGCCGTCCAGGTAACGGGAAAGCGTTAGGGCGGTATCCTTGATGGTTTCCCCGCGCCCCATCTGCAAATCGTTGGGACTCAGAAAGAGGCCGTATCCACCCAGTTGATAGATGCCAACTTCGAATGAAACCCGGGTCCGGGTGGATGGTTTCTGGAAGATCATTCCCAGAGTTTTACCGGCCAGTAACGGGTGGGGAATCCGGTCCTTCTGTAAAGCCTTCAGTTGCAGGGCCAGGTCAAGTACCTCGGCTACTTCCGCTGTACTGTAATCGTGGATGCTGATAAAGTCACGTCCCTTGAAGGCTGGATTAAGCTTAACAGTCATTCTTAACTGCCCCCTTTCCGGCTCAAGCTGGTAAGAAATCCCTGGAATACCCGGATAAACTCCTCTTTATCCTGGGGATGATACTGAACCGAGTAGATGGGTAATCGCTTGTGACAAAGCCCTTCCACGGTATGGTCATTAAGGTGGCGCCGGGTTATTTCCACGTCTCCGGGCACGTTATCGTCCTTTACCACATAGTTGTGGTGCTGCGCAGTGATACTGACGCGGGTTCCACCTGTCTCTTTTACCGGATGGTTGGCACCGTGGTGCCCGAAGTGCATCTTTGTGACCTCGAGCCCCAGGGCCAGGGCCAGTATCTGATGCCCCAGGCCTACCCCGGCTATAGGCAGGTGACCCATAAAATGCTTGACTGCTTCAATTACCGGCATCGCCTGGCGCGGATCCCCTGGACCATTGGAGAAAAACAGCCCGGCGGCACCGAGTTCCTCCAGGGCCGCTATCGAGGTATCGGCCGGAACCACCACCAGGCGGCAACCGGTTTCCTGCAAGAGTTTCAGCAAAGAACGCTTAATTCCCAGGTCCACTACCGCCAGCAAGGGACCGCTTCCCTCTATCTTATAGACCCGGGGAGTGCTGGCCGCTTTTATTTCCGGCCAGCCCACCGGTTGCAGTTCCTTTATCCTGGCCAGTAAGCCATCCGGGTTATCCACGTCTTGCGGCCGGGAGGAGATTATACCCAGCATGCTTCCCTTCTCACGCAGCAGGCGGGTTAACTGCCGGGTATCCACCTGGCTGATGCCTACCACTTTTTCTTGTTGCAGGTACTCGTTCAGGGTCATTTCCATTTTCCAGTTGTTAGGTTCTTTGCTGACCTCCCGCACCACCAGCCCGGGGGTGAAGGCCCTGGCTCCTTCCGCCTCAGATGGACTGACACCGTAGTTGCCGATCATCGGGTAAGTGAAAACAACCAGTTGGCCACTGTAGCAGGGGTCGGTAACAACATGCTGATGCCCTACCATTCCGGTGTTGAAAATCACCTCTCCGCCGGCGACACCCTGGTAGCCGAAACCCTCCCCTATAAACCGGGACCCGTCTTCCAAAACCAGGATCGCTTTCATTCGTTCGCCCACTCCTTTAAAGCCGTCTTTAAGATATCCAGGGCCGCGTCAAGCTCTTCCCCGGTTATGGTATACGGGGGGAGAAACCTGAGTACACGGGGACCTGCCGAGATAAGGAGTAGCCCTTTTTGCAAGCATAGGTCCACCAGGGGCTTTACCTCCCGGGTAAACTCCACCCCCAGCATCAAACCCAGGCCCCTCACCTGTACCACGTCGTCTCTTCCTGCAACCAGAGCCGTAACTTGCTGGTGCAGGTAGCCGCCCATCCGGGCTACATTCTCCAGAACTCCCGAGTTGACAATGATATCTATCACCCGGCCCGCCACAGCACAGGCCAGGGGATTCCCGCCGAAAGTGGAAGCGTGGTCTCCGGGGGCAAAGGCCCGGGCCACCTCCTCCCTCGCCAGCAGTGCCCCGATGGGGAAGCCCCCACCCAGTGATTTGGCCAGGGTAACCGCGTCCGGTTCAATCCCGTAGTGCTGGTAGGCGAACACCTGCCCGGTGCGGCCCATCCCGCATTGAACCTCGTCCAGTACTAGAAGAAGCCCATGCCTATCGCACAGCTCGCGAAGGCCCTTCATAAACCCGGGGTCGGCCGGGTTGACTCCCCCTTCCCCTTGAACCGGTTCAACTATAATCGCCCCCGTGTTATCCCCCAGTAGTGCCTTTACGGAATCCAGGTCATTAAAATCGGCGTACTTGAACCCCGGCACCAGCGGAGTAAAGCCCCGGTGGTATTTCTCCTGTCCGGTGGCGGTGAGGGCACCCAGAGTCCGACCGTGAAATGAATTGTTAAAGACGATGATCTCGCAGCCGGGTTTTCCCTGCCGGCTCCAGTACTTACGCACCAGCTTGATAGCAGCTTCATTGGCCTCCGCGCCGCTATTGGCAAAAAAAGCCTTATCCAACCCGGAATACTGGCAGAGCTTGGCGGCCAATTCCACCTGGGGTTCTATCCAATAGAGGTTGGAGCAATGCCAGAGAGTCTCTGCCTGCTTGTGCAAGGCCTCAAGCAATTCGGCATGGGCGTGTCCCAGGCCGCATACCGCCAGCCCGCTGGTCAGGTCGAGGTACTCCTTGCCATCAGCATCCCATACCCGGGCGCCCTTTCCCTGTACCAGCGCTACAGGGAAACGCCCATAAGTGTTCATAACATATTGCTGTCCTTTTTGTATTACGGCTTCGTTACTAATCAACCTCACCCCCTATCCGTTTACCACCATGCTGCCGATGCCCTCGTCAGTAAATATCTCCAGTAAGATAGCATGCGGGATACGCCCATCTATGATATGAGTCCGGGCAACACCACCCCGTAAGGCTTGCACGCAACACTCGATCTTGGGGATCATGCCTCCACTTACGATTCCGCAATCGACATAGGAATCAACCTCGGAGACCCTGATACGAGAGATACGACTGGCAGGATCGTTCCGGTCCGCCAGGATACCTGGAACATCGGTCAGCAGGACAAGTTTGTCGGCGCGCAACGCGCTGGCCACCGCCCCCGCCACGTGGTCGGCGTTAATATTGTAACTGTGCTGATCGTCTCCAATCCCCACCGGGCTTATGACGGGAATGTAGCCCTTCTCGGTAATGGTCTCGATCAGCTCCGTGTTGATTTCCCTAACTTCCCCCACATAACCCAGCTGTTCCTTACCCGGCATCCGCCGGGCCCGAATAAGCATACCGTCCTTGCCTGACAACCCAACCGCCCGGCCCCCGCTCTCGTTCAGCCCAGCCACGATCTCCTTGTTGATTTTGCCCACCAGAACCATCTCCACGATCTCCATGGTAGCCTGGTCGGTGACCCGGAGACCATCGACGAAGCGGGTCTCGATACCTACTCGCTGCAGCATAGTGGTAATGTCAGGGCCTCCCCCGTGGACCACTATCGGGCGCATCCCCACATAATGCATCAGAACGATGTCCTCCATGACCGACTTTTTCAGCCGGCAGTCAGTCATGGCGCTACCTCCGTACTTCACGACTACGGTCTTTCCGTAAAACTCTTTTATGTAGGGCAGTGCTTCCACCAGTATGCCTGCCTTTTCACACGCGGTTATCATTAAATCCCCCCAAGCTTGCCCAATCTCTTTCAATGCAACATGCCGGCTTGCCGTTTCAGCAGTGCTTATGCCCCCCCAGCCTTAAACGGCACAACCTGCATTTCACAATTTCAAGCCTGACCCCCTAGGTTCTATAGCTGGCGTTGATGGTAACGTAATCGTGGGTGAGGTCACATCCCCAGGCCGTAGCCGCTGCGGAGCCGTCCTTGAGATTAAGACGGATGCGCACGGTTTCCTGCTGCAACTCCTGCCGCGCCCGGTCCTCGTCAAACACCAATCCCATTCCGTTTTCGGCTACCTGCACCTCACCCAGGTAGATGTCTACCTTGTCAGGGTCAAAGTCGCCTCCTGAATAACCGGCTGCGCAGATTACCCGCCCCCAGTTGGCATCCTCGCCAAAGACCGCCGCCTTGGTGAGATTGGATGTGGTTATCGCCCTGGCAATCCGGCGGGCTGCATCCTGGGAGCGGGCATTCACTACCTCCACCGCGATGAGGCGGGTGGCCCCCTCCCCATCGCGGGCAATCTTCTTGGCCAATTCAATGTTCACATAGTCAAGAGCCTCCCGGAAAGACTGGTACCCTGCCGACGTCACATCCTTAATCTCCGGGTTGCCTGCCAGCCCGCTTGACAGAATAACTACCATATCGTTGGTGGAAGTGTCCCCATCCACACTCACCATGTTATAGGAAACGTCAACCGACTCGCGCAGGGCCTGGCGCAAACACTCCTGGCTAATGTTGACATCCGTAGTGATAAAACTTAGCATCGTTGCCATGTTGGGATGTATCATCCCCGAACCCTTGGCTATAGCCCCAATACGAACCGGGTGGCCATCGACATCCACCTGAACCGCGATTTCTTTGGGAACCGTGTCGGTGGTCATGATGGCCTCGGCAGCGCAATGCGACCCGCCTACGCTCAGGGTACGACAGGCCTGTTTAATACCGGCGCACACCCTGTCCATAGGCATGGGAACGCCGATAACACCGGTTGATGCTACAATAACATCAGCATCATCAATGTGTAGCACCCGGGCAACCGTTTCCGCCATCAGCCGGGTATCCGCCTCTCCCTGCGGACCGGTACAGGCATTGGCATTCCCGCTGTTGGCCACAATGGCCCGGGCATACCCGTCGGCGAGTACGCTCTGGTTATAGGTGATACAGGAAGCCCGTACCTTGTTGGTGGTAAACATCCCGGCCGCACGGCATCGCTTAGCGGCGAAAATTACTGCTACATCTTTCTTATCCTTCTTCTTTATTTCCGCACATACCCCCTGGGCGAGAAACCCCTGGGGTGCGCATAGTCCATTCTTAAGTAATTCCATGTTCCTTATCCTCCCTTTTACGGAAAGATGCCGCCGAACTTCAGTCCCTCGGTTTCCTCCACGCCAAACATGAGATTGAAATTCTGGATGGCCTGGCCTGAAGCCCCTTTAGTCAGGTTATCCAGAGCCGAGATAACAATCACCTTGCCCTTCACCTCATCAATAAACAGGCCTATATCCAGGAAGTTGCTGCCGTAAACCCATCTAGTATGCGGGGATACCCCCTCTGGCAACATCCTGATAAAATACTCCCCCGCATATTGGTCATGAAAGGCATCCCTCACTTGCGACGCAGTCACTCCCGGCCGCAATCGTGCGTAGGCGGTAGTCAGTATGCCCCTGCTCATGGGGATGAGGTGGGGAGTAAATGTAACCTCCACATCCTGTCCGGCAACCAGGCTCAGTTCCTGGACTATCTCGGGTAGGTGCCGGTGGTTGCCTACCCCGTACGCTTTAACCCCTTCGTTCACCTCACAGAAGTGGCGGGTAAGCTTCAAACTCCTCCCAGCGCCCGATACCCCGCTTTTGGAATCGACAATTATTCCTTCAGTGGCAATGAGCCCGTTTCTTAACAAGGGAGCTAGGGCCAGAATAGCCCCGGTAGGGAAACATCCCGGATTAGCAACCACCCTGGCTTCACGCACGCGGGAACGGTATAACTCGGGCAAACCGTACACGGCCGATTTCAGCATGTCCGGCGCCTCATGCACTACTTCATAGTACTCCTCATACACCCGGGGATCCTGGAGCCGGAAATCGGCCCCCAGGTCAATACACCTCACGCCGGCTTCGACGAGCTCTTTGACCACCGGGACAGACAACCCGTGAGGCAGGGCCAGAAACACTGCCTGGCACTCCTGTTTCATTCGGTTAAGGTCGGTTTGTTCACACCTGGCTTCCGTAAAACGGAGCAGGTGCGGATAGACCTCGACAATATCTTTCCCAATGTTCTCGGTAGAAAAAACGATTACCGCCCGGGCATCCCTATGCCCTCCCAGTATCCGCAGCAAATCGGCGGCAGTGTAACCGTCCCCGATTATTCCTACCGGTATCACATTCATTACCTCCCTGTTCATGCAAAAGTAGAACTCCGGGCGATTACCTAATAATTATACATATCGCCGCATATCCTTGCAATACTTTCTTGGCCGTTTACCAGCACATAACTTTCCCCTCTAGCAAGAATTATTTACCCACAAACCTTTTGCCTGGCGGTATTAGGGCATTTCAGGCTACAATCTTCATGATGCGGGTAACCGGTTATCCTCTATCTTAAAGACCACCGGGGCATCGGCATGGTTACCGGCGAGGCCGGTTCGGGTAAGACTTCTTCTTTACGGGCTCTGGCGGCTTCTTTGCATCCTTCTTTGTACAGGGTGGTGTATTTCCCCCTGTCTACCATCACCGTGAATGATTTCTACCGGGGCCTGGCTTTTAATCTGGACCTGGAGGCCACTTTCCGCAAGGTGGATTTGTTCAAGCAGATTCAGGAGGCTATTCAAGGCCTGTACTTTGAGAGAAAGGTGGTTCCGGTTATTATCCTGGATGAGCTGCAGCTGGCCAGCACTTATTTTTTGAGCGATTTGTACCTTTTGTTTAATTTTTCGCTGGATTCTGTTAACCCGTTTGTGCTTATCCTGTGTGGGATGCCTCATCTGGCTACCAAGCTGTCTATCAACCACCAGCAGCCTTTGCAGCAGAGGCTCATTATGCGCTACAAGATGCAGCCCCTGGCCCGCGAGGAGACCAGGGGTTACCTGGAGCATGAGATGAATCAGGCTGGAGCTAAATACCCGGTCTTGGCCGATACGGCCATAAAGGCTATGGCACGGTGAGCCGGGGCCGGCCGCGCTTAATCAACAACCTGGCTACCACCAGCCTGATCTACGAATGCCAAAAGGGGCTTAAATACATCGATGAGGAGGCGGTCCGCCAGGCTGCCGCCGAACTGGGTTTGTGATCCCCGGGGCTTGGGTGCCCCCTGGCCCCCCCCTTTTCTTTCTTCATGATGATGACCTGTTTAATTTGCAAGACATCAAATTCGCCAATGTGCCAATAGCCAGGACAAACAATGCGCAGTTCTTGCACATTCTATGAAAAAATCAAGCCCGTCTATCGTGCAAATGCAAGGGGATAAAGATCGTGCAAGGCTACATTTTGCCGCCGGCTTCCTTCAGCACCCAGCTGCGGCGGGTACCCGGCGTCGCCACGGACACCCTTGTCTTAAGCTAACGGCTACTGCTACCTTCACCGTTCGGGACTTTCACCCGTAAGCCTTCGCCCGTGCCGGGCGCACCACAAGAAAAAAGCAGGCTTCGGCCTGCTTTTATCTCTGCTTTTATTTATCTATATCAAACTGCAGTAGATGGCTGAACTTGCTACTTGATAACTGGGCCTCCCAGTGGGAGTATGGTCTTGCCAAAACTACCGTTAAGAATTATTCCGGCGGCCACATATATGCCAAAAATACCCGCCAACAGCAGCATGTTCCCGGCAATAGCACTGTAACTGGCACCCAGTATTCCCAGGTCCCTAAAGGCCACGATTGGGCAGGCCACGTCAAGAGCAATAACCACCATGTTCAAGGCTAGGGGCGCAGTCTTAAGATAGCCAAAAGTCCAGATAATCAAGGTAATCGACAATACCAGCCATGCCCAGCCATCGATTCTGGCATCAATCGTCCACCCGTTCACAGCCCCGGCATACTTAACAAAGAACTCCAGACCTCCGGTAAGCATGAAGAACGCCGCAAAGAAAGTAAATACGTTACCACCCAGTAGGTTGCCTTCAAGGATTTCAACGATCCCTACAATAAGCTGGACTATGAAACCACCGATTAGCCAACAGCCTAACAGAGGAATACAAGAATGGTCCACTTTACCTGTTAGAACAGCGTAAAACGTGAAGCACGCTATCGCTAGCGCGGTCAAACCTGCCGGGCCTGGATTTGCCCATCCACCACCATGTCCTGACATTACAAACCCCTCCTTCTAAAATACTTACGTCTCTGTACACGATCCGCTCCAAGGTTCTGTTTGAAGATAGCCCTCCTTTCCTCAGGATATTTTTTATGGTAAAGGATGTCTCCTTTTACCACCGTGAACCGTGTACTACTTACCTTTGAACTCGGGCTTTCTCTTATCGATAAACGCCTTCATTCCCTCTTTCTGGTCTTCAGTAGCAAAACACAGGCCAAACAGGTCGGCCTCAAAGGTCATACCCCTGTCGATATCGGTTTGCATTCCCTCATTAATAGCTTTCTTACAGAAGCGTACAGCTATTTGCCCCTTGCTAGCAATCTTCTTGGCTACCTTCTTGGCGTAGTCCATCAATTCGTCAGCCGGTACCACATGGTTGACCAAGCCAATGCGCAGGGCCTCATTGGCGTCAATTATGTCCGCTGTATAACACAGTTCTTTGGCCATTCCTTCGCCTACCAGGCGCGGCAACCGCTGGGTTCCGCCATAGCCCGGAGTTATACCCAATCCTACCTCCGGTTGTCCGAACTTGGCTGCATCGGACGCTATCCGGAAGTCACAGCACATGGCCAATTCGCAGCCACCCCCTAGGGCAAAACCATTAACTGCCGCTATAACCGGTTTATCCAGCGTCTCGATCTTGCGGAATACTCTCTGCCCCAGCATGCCAAAAGCTCTTCCCTCCATGGCATTGAGCGGCTGCATAAAGGTTATGTCGGCACCGGCGACAAAGGCTTTACCCGCCCCGGTAATGATGAGCACATCCACCTCCGCATCAGCGGCTACCATGTCGACAGCCTTGTCGATATCATTCAATGTGTCGGCGTTCAGGGCGTTTAAAGCTTTGGGACGGTTAACGGTAAGTACGGCGATATTGCCCTCTTTCTCCAACAATACGTTTGCAAGCTCCACCACAAATTACCTCCTTAATATCTATTGTTTCTGGTGTTAGGGTATGCAGCGGCGGTTGGCACTGGTAGGTAATGATAGGTTTGATATTTATTATATGTAGCTTTCAAAACTAGCTGCTTACCCTAACGTCCTATTCGCCATTACTCCGCAAAATCCTTCTACTAATTAAAGAATTTTTCACCAGCTCCTGGCAACTGGGAATAATCAGGCTAGATACCAGTACCTCCCTCGAGAAAATCAAGCTTTATACGCCACAACTGCTCCGCACGCGGAGCAATGCCCGTCTTTTTCCCCCGTGATGCTGGTAAGGTACCCGTCCCGGCGGATAAGGACATTGCCACAGCTGGGACATCGCGTGTTATTGTCAAAGCCACCTATGTTACCTACATAAACATAGTTCAAAAACCGACGGGCAATCTCCCGGGCCGCTGCTAGCGACTCAACCGGAGTGGGAGGCAGGCGAAATCGGTAGGCGGGATGATAGCGGGAGAGATGAAGTACCAGGTTCGGGTCCAGGGAGGCCAACCAGGTGGCCAGTTTTTCTATCTCTCCCGGGCTATCATTAAGACCTGGCACCAGCAAGGTAGTGACTTCGACGTGGGTTTGTTCCCGGCAAAGTTCGATCGTCCTCATGACCGGAGCCAGCCGACCCCGGCAGGTGTGCCGGTAGAAACTTTCGTTGAAGGCTTTAAGGTCGATGTTCATGGCATCTATGTATGGCAGCAGTTCGCGCAGTGGTTCCTCCTCAATATAACCGTTGGTAACCAGAACATTCTTGAGTCCCTGGCAATGAGCCAGCCGCGCGGTATCCAGCACGTATTCATACCACATACCCGGCTCCGAGTAGGTGTAGGCGAGCCCGAGCGAACCCTGTTCGCGAACCTCTACGGCCGTCGCTACCAGCTGCTTGGGGCTGGCATAAGACGTTGGAGGGGTACCGTGAGCCAGGGAATAGTTTTGACAGAAGCCACAAGCCAGGTTGCAGCCTGTGGTACCCACAGACAGGATGTTACGGCCGGGGAAGAAATGATAAAGCGGCTTCTTTTCCACTGGATCAATCGCGATAGCCCCAATTTCGCCATAGTTCAGGGTATACAGTTCCCCGCCCTCGTTCTTGCGTACCCGGCACAGGCCCACTTCACCCTCCTTGATCCTGCAACCATGGGGGCACAGGTCGCACTGAACCCGGTTGTCCCTGTTACGTTCATGCCAGAACAGTGCTTTTCTCCTAGCCATGCTTATTTGTACCTCTTCACCTCGAACCGTTCTATGGTGTATGGTTCCTCCGGGCTGATGCCGGCCTTTTGTAAGGCGATGCGCAATTGCTCGGCGACCGTGTCAACCCCTTCCAGGTCCGGCAGCAGGACACCCACTCGCCCGTCACAGCGCACGATCACCCCGTACTTGCGCGCATCCAGCTCGTCGACACTCTTGGCCGGCTCGGGAGGTGTCAAGACATCCACGGAATAAACCAGCTCGTCCAGTTCATCCACGGTGACCGGGGTGAAGCGGTAGTCCCTGGTCCCGGCGCTTATTGCGTTTTCCCTTATCTCCAGGGCCAGGTTATCCTGAGCCGGCCAAATGGTGCCGATGCATCCGCGCAGTTGCCCCCCTTTTTTCAAGGAAACAAAGACTCCGGCTGATTTCCTCAGCTCGTCCGGCAGGTCCGGAGGCAAGTGAACCTTCTTGTTTTCACGGATGAAGGTCTCCAGGCTCTGACGCGCCCACCTCACCAGAGGCGACTCCTGGTGCCTCGTTCGTTCTATTTCCTCGCGCCGCGCCTCTTCCAGCAGGGGCAGGAGTTCCCGGGCCTGGCTTGCACCTGCGGGAGTAAATCCAGCCGTGAGATAACCCACCCCGAACGGCCCCTCGTAAGAAAAAACCCGGCTGGATAAATCCCGGCCGTCCATGGCTCCCAGCAAAATCACCAGAGAACGGTAACCACACTCACCGGCATTCTCCGCGAGCGCGGGAGGAACCCGCAAAATTCCAATAACATCCCCTTGCTCGAGCAGCTCCTTTATCTTGTGGTCAAAGACCTTGCCGTCCGGGTGGTATGAATACGGGCCCCGGTCAAGCAAGCGATGGGACATATCCCCCGAGGCAATAACTGCTACGCGGCGTGGTACTGCAGCCGCCGCCCGGGCAATTGCCATCCCAAACGAGTAAAGTTCCTCCCTGGGGAGGAAGCCGATAGAGATAGCTACCACCCGTGTCTTCGTCAAACCCGCCTTGTCCAGGTAATACAATGGAACCAATACCCCGTGGTCCAGGCGATGATTCAGCCCGTGCCGGTCTGCCAGGTCCTCGTCCACCCCTAACAGGTCGAGTTCGGAACGGGCTGCTTCTTTAAACAATGCCTGCAGCAATTCCGGATCGGAGGGGTGAGAACTTTTCACCTCCGGGTGACCGAAATCAGCCAGGTCCCCCTCGCTGGCCGGTGTGGTCAGGACAGATAAAACGTCACGGAAAACATTGCCGTGGGGAGTAATAAAGACCAGGGTGTCCGGTTGACTGCGTTGTACCTCCCTCGCCAGCATCTTGACTCCTTCGACCGTAACCCGAGCTTCATCCAATTGCTGCTGGCCCACCTCTGGAATAATGATAGGGGGGTGTGGCATCAAGGCTCCATATACGATCATGGTCCCGCCTCCTCGACACTATACTTGACAATTCCCGAAAATATAGCATAGGCCACGCGGGCCTGGTAAGCCTCATCGGACAACAGGGCTTCTTCGCGAGGGTTCGACAGAAAGCCCACTTCTACGATTACTGCGGGCATCCTGCTTCGATCCGTTATGAAGTAGGTCGCTTGCTTGGCCTCCCGCTTAGTATTCCCTAAAACACGTTTCAACTCCACCTGAACACAGTGGGCTATCTGCTTGCCTGCTTCACTGTCCCCACAGTAGAATACCTGCGCGCCGCTCCAGCGAGGACACACATCGGCATTGCAATGTATGCTTATATAAAGGTCGGCCCGTGCTTGGTTGGCCTTCTCTATCCTTCTCGCCAGGTCCTGCCTCTTTCTTTCGAGAAGACTTCCTTGAAATCCTTCACTGGCCAGGTCAGAATCATCTTCCCGCGTCATTACCACTACCGCTCCGGCCTGGCTCAGGTAAGCGGCCAGGCGTTTGGCTATTGCCAGGTTTACATGTTTCTCCAGGGTGCCGTTTTTTCCAATAGCTCCCGGGTCTATTCCCCCGTGCCCCGGGTCGATAACCACAACCTTGTTGGCCACCGCGTACGATAAGACGGTGTAGTCTTCATCGGCGGTAACCTGCAGCCCCCCCAAGAAAAGGAATATAGCCAGCACGGTAACTACCACTGTGCTCGCCTTCTTCCGGGGAACAACGATTACCCTGAACCCCCGCACAACCATCCCCTCCAGCTGCCGGTCAAAGGAACGGCCATTCTTTCACTATACTTGTATATGCTGAGTGAGGATGGTTTATAAGGATCATAAAAATAAAGGAAGGTACGAGACCTTCCTCTAGCGTTTCGAGTATTGCGGGGCTTTACGAGCCTTATGCAGACCGTATTTTCTCCTTTCTTTCATGCGCGGGTCCCTGGTCAGGAAACCGGCTCTTCGCAACTGCTGCCTCAAATCAGGGTTGGCACGCACCAACGCCCGGGCTATACCCAACCGGATTGCCCCGGCCTGGCCCGTTATCCCGCCGCCGTTTACCCTGGCCACCACGTCAAATCTTCCCGCCAGCCCAGTAAGCTCAAGAGGCTGCATAACTATAAGCCTCCGGGTCCGGTTAGGGAAGAAGTCTTCAAACTTTCGCCCGTTGATGATGATGTTACCGTCACCCGGCAGCAATCTGACCCGGGCTACGGCAGTCTTTCTCCTGCCAGTTCCCCAGTACTGAACCTTCGCCATGCTACCGCCTCCTTACCCTCTTATTTCCCAGGCCTCAGGCTTCTGGGCCTGGTGGGGATGCACAGGTCCCCGATATACTTTGAGTTTCTTGAACATCTGCCTGCCCAGCCGGTTGTGGGGTAGCATTCCTCTTACCGCGGCTTCCACCGCTCTCTCGGGATGTTTCTGCAACAGGGTAGCGTAATTGATCTGCCGTAAACCTCCGGGATAGCGGGTATGGTAAATAAAGTTCTTTCGCTGCAGCTTGTTTCCGGTAAGCCTGACCTTTTCCGCATTCACGACAATAACAAAGTCCCCGGTGTCAACATGGGGCGTATAGACGGGTTTATGTTTGCCTCGTAGCAGAATCGCTACCTGGCTCGCCAGCCTTCCCAGGGTCTTGCCGGCAGCGTCCACAACATACCACTTGCGTTCAACCTCTCCGGCGCTGGCCATATAGGTTTTCAAGGTCATTCCTCCCTGCTTCGCCGTCATTAGATTTATCTGGTTTACCTGGCCACGGGGCTCTGCAACCAGGTATTTCCCATTGTTACACTCCTTAATGTTACGAAAAACTACCTGCGCTTGTCAATAAAATACCTTCATCAGGTAAAGCCCCTGCGCCGGGGCGGTCTGTCCTGCCCGTGACCGGTCACAGGCAGCCAGTATCTCTCCAACCCCGGGGGGCGGGATTTTTCCCTTGCCCACCGCCAGCAGGGTCCCTACCATTATTCGGACCATGTTATATAAAAACCCGTTGGCCTGCACATCGAACACCAGGAAGGGAGGGGTTGCGGTGACGGTGAGGGAACGTACCTCCCTCACGAAGCTCCTGACCCCGCTCCCGCTGGCACAAAAAGAGCGAAAGTCGTGAGTTCCTACCAGATGTGCTGCCGCCTCCTGCATAGCCGGCAAGTCCAGGGAACCGCTAACCAGGCAGGCCAAATGGCGATAGAAAAGGTAGCCGGCTTCCTGCCTGTACACCAGGTATCGGTACCACTTGCCTCGCGCATCGTAACGAGGGTGAAACCTGGGAGCAGCCTCCCGGCTCTCTACCACCCTTATGTCCGGAGGCAGCACCGAATTCAGGGCAGGAGCAAACCTCTCCGGCGGTATACAAGAACCAGTATCGAAGGCAATTACCTGTCCCCGGGCGTGAACCCCGGCATCCGTTCGCCCGGCCGCCAGCAAGCGTACTTCCTCCCCGGTGATCTTCTTCACCGCCTCCAGCAAAGTTGATTCCACCGTAACCGTGCCCGGCTGTCTTTGAAAACCGTGATACCTGGTCCCTTCATATTCCAGTGTGGCCCGGATCCTGGTCATAAATGCATCCCGGCAAGCCTTACCCCTACCGCCGCCAGCAGCGCTCCCGCCAGAAACAAGTAATCCGCCTCCCGCATTCGCAACTCCCTTAGTCTGGTCCGGCCCCCGCCTCCCGCGTAACACCTAACCTCCATAGCCAACGCCAGGTCGTCCGCCCTCCGCAACGCCTTTATAAATAGGGGAACCAAAACGGAAGACAGGTTCCGGGCCCGGGTGATAAGGTTGCCGGATTCGAAGTCCGCACCCCGTGAAACCTGGGCTTTGACTATCTTCTCGGATTCTTCATAAAAGACGGGAATGAAACGCAAGGCTATACTCATGACCATAGCCAGCTCGTGGGCTGGAACCCCCAGCCTCCGCAGCGGGGATAGCAACCTCTCTATCCCGTCGATCAGGCTTACCGGGGACGTAGTGAAGGTAAGTAGCTGGGCTATGATGAAGAGTAGCACCAACCTGGCCGTCATCACCAGGGCCAGGGTCAGTCCCTGTCGGGTTATGGTTACCAGACGCCATTGCAGGAGTGGCTCACCGGGGACCATAAACAACTGAATCAGGAAATTGAGGGCTACAAGTATGAATAGCGGTTTCATGCCCCGAAAATAAAGTAACCATGGGACACGGGTCAGGAAGACTAGAATGGCGATGCACCCGGTAACCAGAACCAATCCCCAACCGCTGCCTGCCGCCAGTACCGCTACCATGGCAATGAGCGTGAGCAATAGCTTGGTCCGCGGGTCCAGATTATGTATAACCGACTCCACCGGGACATATTGTCCAATCGTTACGCCGGTAAACACTCCAGGTCTTCCCCTCCACTTCATACGGGATTGATGCGTGACAGCGCCAGCCCATTATGTCCGGGCAAAACAACGACCAACTTAGGTTCACCGAATTTCTACTGAATATCCGCACCTGGGCAACGTTGCCTGAGTACATTTAAGAATTCTCTAGTTTCGGCCGGTGCGATGAGGATGGCGTCCCCGCGGCCGTAGCTGATCTCCAACCGGTCGAACGAAAGGGCAGGACTGGCCGTCATGCTCCGGCTCCGCCGCACTCTTTGAATCGACTCCAGCGGAATCTTCCACTGGAGCGGTCCCGCTTTGACCTGCAATTCGGTTGGGCTGATGGTGTAGCCGGTCGTGGTCCATACCCAGCCCACAAACAAGGTAAAGGGGGCCGCAAGCAGCACATCAAACCAGCGGGAATGATACAACAATAGAGTCAAGGGTATTCCGACCCCAACCAGGAGAACGATACCCAGCCAGAGATCCCGTTTAGGAGAAAAATACACAAAAATTCACCCCTTTTATACACAATGGCGCCAATGGTTGGTTCTCCATCATCGCCGGTGCTTTCACCGGGTAAAGTATTTGGCACCAAACACCCGCTCGATCTCGTCCGCCACCTCTTCCAGGGTAATAAGGGCCGGGTCGAGCTCCGGCCGGCATTCTTTCAGCTTCCATACCAGCTCGTTCAGGAAGGGTAGTTCTAGCCCGGCTGCCAGTATCTCCTCCCGGCGGGCCATCATCTCCCGGGTGCGTCCCTCCATGAACAACCGGCCCCGGTTTAGTATCACCAACCGGTCGCAGGTAGCCGTTACGTCTTCCAAATGGTGCGAAACCAGAACGACCGTGGTATTGTAGTGCCGGACGAGATAACGAATGACTCCCAGCAGGCGGTGCCGACTCTGTGGATCCAGTCCGGCACCAGGTTCATCCAACAGCAGGTACTTGGGCCGCATCGCCAGGGTTCCGGCCAGCGCTACGCGTCGTTTCTGCCCCCCGCTGAGTTCATGCGGTGAACGGTGTTTGAGCTCGTCGTAGGGAAGGCCGACCAGTTCCATGGCCCAACGAACACTCGCAGCGATTTCCTTTTCCGGCAGCCTCCGGTTACGCAACCCGAAGGCAATATCGTCATACACCGTATGCTCGAACAACTGTTCCTCCGGGGACTGAAATACCAGCCCCACCTTGTTCCGCAGGAGTATGAGGTCTTTCCCTTTAAGCCGGCTGGTCGGTACCCCGTCGACCCATACCTGCCCCGAGGTTGGTTTCAGTAGACCATTGAGCAGCTGGAGAAAGGTCGTTTTACCTGAGCCGGTAGGACCGATAACCCCAGTAATTTCGCCTTCTGGAATGGTACAGGTGATGTTGTGCAAGGCCTCGGTCTTAAACGGGGTGTCTATTTGATATGTAAGGCAGACTTCCTCTAGGTGGATTGACATAGTATCTCGGCCAGTTCATCCACTCGGTGGACCCGGGGATCGATGGCGAAACCCCGGCGGTTGAGTTCCGCAACCAGGCGGGTAGCAGGGAGCGGCTCCAGCCCGAGGGCGGTAAGCTCTTCCGCCCGGGCGAGGATGTCTTGCGGTGTACCGGCTAGGCGCACCGAGCCTTTGTCCATAACCAAGACCCGCTTAGCCCAAACTGCCTCCTCCATGAAGTGTGTTATCAGGATAATTCCAACGCCTTCGCTTCGGTTCAGGTTAACCAGCGTGTCAATAACCTCTTTTCTGCCTCGAATATCCAGCATCGAGGTTGGCTCGTCCAGAACCATAAACCTGGGCTTCATGGCCAGTAGCCCGGCAATGGCCACGCGTTGTTTTTGTCCCCCAGACAAGAGGTGCAGGGGATGCTTTCTGTATTCCTGCATCCCTACCAGGGTTAGGGCATTATCAACCCTCCGCCTGGCCTCCGCGGGGGGAAGGCCAAGGTTTTCCGGCCCGAAAGCTACGTCTTCCTCAACAATACTCGATACCAGCTGGTTGTCCGGGTTAGAAAAAAGTAGGCCCACTTGCTGCCTGATGCTGGGCCCTAAACAAATGTCCCGGGTATCCATTCCCAGGACTTTGACGCTTCCCCTTACAGGGACAAGTATGCCGTTCAGCAATTTGGCCAGGGTTGACTTCCCTGAACCGTTCCTGCCCAGCACCGCTACAAAGTCCCCCGGCTCTATGGTAATCGTGACGCCATTGACGGCAGGTGCCCGGCCAGCCTTGTAGTGGTAACTGGCGTCATGTACTTCAATCATGCTTTACTGAACCAGTTCCAGAACTACCAGCGGGGCACCGTCTCCCCTGCGAAAACCGGCTTTAGTTATCCGGGTATAACCTCCCGGGCGGTCTCCGTATCGTTCAGCAAGCTGGCCAAACACCTTGTAAACTACCCCTTCGTCCGTCAGATAGGCAAGGGCTTGCCGCCTGGCGTGGAGGTCCCCTTTCTTACCCAGGGTGATCATCTTATCAGCGATGCGCTTTATTTCTTTGGCCCTGGTTTCGGTGGTGGTAATCCTTTCCGTATTTAATAGCGAGGTCACCAGGTTCCTGAGCATGGCTCTCCGGTGACTGCTTCTCCTCCGCAGTTTGCGGTATCCCATCTCCTGTTTCCTCCTCTCTACTCTTCCGGCTTTTTAAAGGATAGCCCCAGCTCTTTCAACTTCCGTTCAATCTCGTCCAGGGACTTCTGCCCCAGGTTCCTTATCTTGCCCATCTCTTCGCGGGTCTTTTCCACCAGGTCCCCGACTGTATTGATATTGGCCCTCTTTAGTCCATTGGAAGCCCGTACCGAGAGTTCCAGTTCCTCAATGGACATATCCAGGACCTTGTTTTTCTTTTCTTCCTCTTTTTCCACCAGAATTTCTACTTCGGCAAAGGTGTCATTAATTTCGGTGAATAGCTTGAGGTATTCAATCAGTATCTGTGCCGATAGGCTCACCGCCTCCTCGGGCGTGATACTACTGTTGGTCCAGATCTCCAGCATGAGGCGGTCGTAGTCGGTGTAACGGCCGACACGGGCGTTCTCCACGGTAAAGTTGACTTTCTTTACCGGAGTGAATATGGAGTCAATCGGTATCAGCCCGATAACGTTCTCGTCCTTCTTTTTTTGATCCGCGCTGACATATCCCCGGCCCCTCTTCACCGACATCTCCATAACGAGCCGTCCTTCGTCATTCAGGGTGGCGATATGTAGGTCGGGATTCAGGATCTCCACTTCCGCATCGCGGGCAATGTCGGCCGCAGTTACTTCCTTTGGCCCTTGCTGCTCCAACCGGAGAATTTTGGGCTGGTCCGATTCATACTTCAACACCAACTGCTTCAGGTTGAGAATTATTTCGGTCGTGTCCTCAATTACGCCCGGAATGGTGGAAAACTCGTGCAGAACCCCGTCGATCTTGATGGAGTCGATTGCCGCCCCGGGCAGAGAAGACAAAAGCACCCTGCGCAGGGAATTGCCCAAGGTCGTCCCGAATCCTCTTACCAGAGGCTCTACTACGAACTTCCCGTAGCTGTTGTCGGTAGATTTCTCTACGCATTCAATCCTAGGTTTCTCCATCTCAAGCATCACAAGTATTACCCTCCTTTTACTGCCCCGCCCGGCCGTTATCGGTAACAGCTCAGTTTTCTAACGTGAGTATAGCTCGACGATGAGGTGTTCGTCGATGGGCACGTCTATATCTTCCCGTCTGGGATAGGCCAGTACCCTGCCGGAAAGATTATCGGCATTCATTTCTAGCCACTCTGGAGGGGTCTTGTAGGCTGCTTGAGCTTGTATTTCCTTGAACTTGGGAGACTCTTTACTGGCCGGGTTTACCTCTATGGTATCCCCCACTCGGACCAACATGGAGGGAATGGTGGCTTTCTTACCGTTAAGAAGAAAATGCCCGTGATTGACCAGCTGCCGCGCTTCTTTTCTAGAACCGGCAAATCCCAAGCGGTAGACTACATTGTCCAGCCTTCTTTCCAGAAGAATAAGAAGGTTGGCGCCGGTTACCCCTGCCTGGCGCTCAGCTTTTGCAAAGTAGTTGCGGAACTGTCTCTCGAGTACCCCGTAAATCCGCCTGGCTTTCTGTTTTTCCCTCAACTGTAATCCGTATTCGGTCGGCTTGCCCCGGCGGCTCTTACCGTGTTGTCCCGGACCGTAAGGTTTTCTTTCGACGCCACATTTCTCTGAATAGCATCTTTCACCCTTCAAGTACAGCTTCTCGCCTTCCCTGCGGCACAGCCGACAAACTGAACCGGTATATCTACCCACTCGTTGAATACCTCCTTAAACTCTTCTTCTCTTGGGCGGCCTGCAACCATTGTGCGGGATGGGAGTAACATCCTTGATGACACTTACTTCCAGGCCGGCTGCCTGCAGTGAGCGAATGGCCGCTTCTCGGCCGGCTCCCGGTCCTTTGACATAACATTCCACTTCCCGGAGTCCGTGCTCCATAGCCGCGCGGGCAGCGGTGTCAGCAGCTTGCTGGGCGGCAAATGGCGTACTCTTACGGGATCCCTTGAAACCTACCGTGCCGGCACTAGCCCAGGAAATAACGTTCCCTTTCCGGTCGGTGATGGTAACGGTAGTGTTATTGAAAGTGGACTTAATATGAGCTATGCCATGATCAATATTCTTTTTTTCTCTTTTCTTAACCCTGGTAGTAGTTCTACGAGCCATTTAGCCTATCCCTCCTGCTACTTTTTCCGCTTGGCCCCCACCGTGCGGCGCGGTCCTTTCCGGGTACGGGCGTTGGTCTTGGTGCGCTGCCCACGAACCGGCAGTCCCCGGCGGTGACGGAGACCCCGGTAGCAACCAATATCCATCAACCGCTTGATATTCATGGAGATCTCGCGGCGCAAGTCGCCTTCAACCCGGTAGTTCCGGTCAATAACCTCACGCAACTTGGCCACTTCTTCTTCGGTCAGATCTTTAACTCGGGTATCCGGATTTATACCTGTTTGCTGGACAATCTTCTCGGCTGAGGACCTGCCTATGCCGAATATATAGGTTAACGCAATTACCACCCGTTTGTCCCGCGGTAAGTCTACTCCTGCCAGCCTCGCCAAATCATTCCACCTCCCGGTTAACCTTGCTTTTGTTTATGTTTGGGATTTTCACAGATGACCATGACCTTGCCTTTGCGCTTGATTATCTTGCACTTTTCGCAAATAGGCTTCACCGATGGCTTGACTTTCAACGGATAAACCTCCTTCTCCATTGCAACAATTCAGTGGATTTACTTGTACCTGTATATGATCCGGCCGCGATTCAAATCGTAGGGAGAAAGCTCCACCATTACCCTGTCACCGGGTAAGATACGAATGAAGTTCATTCTCATTTTCCCTGAGATATGGGCAAGGACTTTATGGCCGTTTTCCAGTTCAACCCTGAACATGGCATTGGGTAACGGTTCAATTACCTTTCCCTCAACTTCAATTACATCTTCCTTAGTCACCCTCCGGCCCTCCTTCCCGCCAATAACCTTCACCGGCTAAAGCGTCGATCGCTCGCCTTATCAACGCGTTGTCCAAAGGATCCCCTCTGGCTACCTTTTCCCTGACATCACGGGCCACCCGATTGGTAACCTGCAGGTGCTTCAGATTCTTAGGCTTCGGATTTTCAAGGGTTCGCAAATCTCCATCCACCACCATAACGAGTCTATCGTTGAGCATCTTCAGGACCAACAGGGCCCTTCCCCGGTCCCGACCGGCCCTGGAGAATACTAGACGGCCAACCAGATCCTCATCCTGCATACCCGTCTCCTTTACCCCTTTGTCAATATCTCCGGCCCGCCCGCCGTAATAGCTACCGTATGCTCGAAATGGGCCGAATACTTGCCATCCCTGGTAACTACCGTCCAGTGGTCCGGCAGGGTATATACCTCGAAAGTACCCATGTTCACCATCGGCTCTATCGCCAGCGTCATACCCGGCTGCAGAATCGGCCCCCGTGTGGGCTTCCCGTAGTTGGGCACCGGCGGTTCTTCATGCATGCTGGTACCTATGCCGTGCCCCACATACTGTCTTACCACGGAGAAGCCGTGCGATTCGGCATGAGCTTGGATAGCATGGGATATGTTTCCCAGGTGGCACCCGACCCGGGCTGCTTCTATCGCCCGGTCAAGACATTCCCTGGTTATTCTAATCAATTCCTCCACTTCAGGTGCTACTTCTCCCACCGCCACGGTAATGGCTGCATCCCCAAAATATCCTTCAACAATGGACCCTATGTCGATACTTACGATATCCCCTTCCTTCAACCTTCTGGCTCCCGGGATGCCATGTACCACCTGTTCATTGATGGAAGCACATATGGTGGCCGGAAACCCGTTATATCCCTTGAAGGCTGGCTGCGCTCCCAACTTGCGCAGGGTCCGCTCGGCAATATCGTCAAGTCTCGCGGTGGTAATTCCCGGTTTGATAGCTGTCTCGATTTCCTGGAGAGTAATCGCAACCACGCGGCCCGCCTTGCGCATAAGGTCAAGTTCACGCTCGGTCTTGATGGAGATCATTACGCCCTCCCCAGGTGAGCCTTGATGCTGGCGAAGACCTGTTCCCGGGACTGCTGCCCGTCAATGTTCACCAGGAGGTTCCGTTTCTGGTAGTAATCCAGCAAGGGATTGGTCTCCTTTTCGTAAACTTCCAGCCTGTTTCTCACGGTCTCTACCGCGGTATCGTCACTGCGCTGCTGCAAGCTGGCACCACACTTGTCGCAAATCCCCTCCTGGCGCGGTGGTTGAAATGTCCGGTGATAGACAGTCTTGCATTCGGGACAGGTGAGCCTCCCCGTCATCCTGTCCACCAGAATTTCGTTGGGAACATAAATATTTATGACAAAGTCCAACTCTTTATGCAGGTCAGACAGGATGTTGTTCAGGGCTTCAGCCTGCTTTATATTGCGGGGAAAACCGTCCATCAGGAAGCCCCGCTCGCAGTCCGACCGGGTGAGTCTTTCGGCGATGAGTCCTATGGTAACCTCGTCGGGTACCAGCATCCCGGCATTCATGTATTCCTGAGCCTTCTTACCCAGTTCCGTGCCTTTGGCTACCGCCTCCCGGAACATGTCCCCGGTAGATATGTGGGGAATACCATAGGCAGCGGCAATAAGTTCGGCCTGGGTACCCTTACCAGCCCCCGGGGGGCCCATTATCAGTATATTCATTCGGTATCATCTCCCAATTATTTCACAAAGCCTTCATAACTCCTGAGTAACAGGTGCGCCTCCATCTGTTTCATGGTGTCCAATGCCACTCCCACTACAATCAGCAACGCGGTTCCACCAAACCAGGCGTTGGTTATGCCGGTAATGGCTATTACAAAGTTGGGTAGTATGGCGATGAAGGCCAGAAATATGCCGCCGGCGAATGTTAGCCGGGAAAGAACCCGGTCGATATAATCGGCCGTAGGACGTCCCGGTCGGATCCCGGGAATAAACCCTCCATACTTTTTGATATTTTCGGAAACATCAGTCGGATTGAATATTATTGCTACATAGAAATAGGTGAAGAAGAATATCAACAGCGCGTAAAGGACATTGTACAACGGGGTCTGAAAATTAAAATAGGTGTTGATAAAATTGGTTACCGGTCCCCGGGAGAACCAGGAGGCAACTGTAGCGGGGAACATCATGAGCGACATTCCAAATATAATCGGAATAACCCCACCCATGTTGACCCTCAGGGGTAGAAAAGTGCTCTGTCCCCCATACACCCTTCTTCCTACAACCCGCTTGGCATACTGCACGGGAATCCGCCGCTGGCCTTCGTTCATAGCAACTACGGCCACTATAACAACCAGGGCTATAACTATGAAGCCAAACAGGTTGAAGAATCCTATCGTACCAGCCGCGGTTAACTGAACTATTCCACTCAGCGCGCTAGGAATTCGGGCCACTATACCGGCAAAAATTATCAGGGAAATACCGTTACCGATTCCCTTATCGGTGATCATTTCTCCTATCCACATCAAAAGCGCGGTCCCGGCGGTCAGGCTGACCGCAATCAGGAGGTAGGAGCCAATGCCTGGGTGCTCAACCGCCCCGGGATAACGGCTCATGGCCAGCGCCATCCCGATGGCCTGGATAAACCCCAGCACCACTGTACCGTACCTGATGTACTGGGTAATCTTCTTGCGACCTTCTTCTCCTTCTTTCGCAAGCTGTTCCAGCCTAGGGACCACTACCTGCAACAGTTGCATGATAATGGAGGCATTGATATAGGGAGTAATACTCATGGCGAAGATACTGAAACGTTTAAATGCTCCACCGGAGATCAGGTCAAAGAAACCGAACAGCTGGTTGTTAGCCAGGAGCTTCTCAAACACCTGGGGGTTGATTCCGGGAACTGGAATATGGGCCCCCAGCCGGAAAACTAAAAACATTCCCAGGGTAAACAGAATCTTGGCACGAAGGTCTCCTACCTTTAACGCGCTCTGGAATGAACCCAACAATTAGATCACCTCTACCCTGCCACCCTTTGCAGCGATTTTTTCCTCCGCCTGGCGACTAATCCTGTGTGCTTGCACTGTCAGGGTCTTTTCCAGTTCGCCGTCACCAAGTATCTTGACCCCGTCCTTGGAGGACTTTATCAGCCCGTTTTCCCTGAGCAACTGCGGTGTAACTACCGTCCCGTCGGCAAACCTGTTCAGGTCCTTCACGTTTACAATGGCAAATTCCTTCTTAAATATATTAGTAAATCCCCTTTTAGGCAAGCGTCTTTGCAGGGGCATTTGACCGCCTTCAAACCCCGGCCGTACCCCACCGCCGGAGCGGGCTTTCTGCCCCTTGTGCCCGCGGGTTGAGGTTTTGCCGTGTCCCGAGCTCATGCCCCGGCCTACCCGTTTTACCCGCTTGGTGGCACCGGGCGGGGCCTTAAGTTCGTGCAACCTCATGCTTATCCTCCTTACTCGTCGATTTAGCCTCTTCCCCGGTTACCCGAGAATGTCCGCTACCGTCTTGCCGCGCAGGCGTGCTACCTCTTCAGCCCTTTTCAGGCTTCGCAGCGCTTCCATGGTCGCTCTCACCATATTGTTGGCATTCGATGAACCGAGCGACTTGGTAAGGATATCCTTAATGCCGGCAAGTTCCAAAACCGCTCTTACCGGCCCACCCGCGATAACCCCGGTTCCTGGTGATGCCGGCTTCAAGAGAACCCTGCCCGCTCCAAACCGGCCGATGATGGGATGGGGGATAGTACGTTCCTCGATAAGGGGGACTTCAATCATGTTTTTCTTGGCGTCCTCGATGCCCTTGCGGATAGCCTCGGGGACTTCCGCGGCTTTACCCAGACCGGAGCCCACCCTGCCTTTTCCGTCTCCCACAACGACAACCGCACTGAAGCTAAAGCGGCGGCCACCTTTCACTACTTTCGCCACTCTTCTTATAGTAACGACTCTCTCTGACAGTTCCGGGGTTTCCTGGTCCTTTTCCACTATGTTGTCCTTTCTCACTAGAACTTCAACCCTCCTTCCCTGGCTGCATCGGCCAAAGCTGCTACTCGCCCATGGTACTTGTATCCACTCCGGTCGAACAGCACCTGTGTAATACCCTTTTCTAGAGCCTTCCTGGCCAGTAGCTTACCAACTGCTCTGGCGCCTTCTACTGTGCTCTTGCCTTCCAGTTCACTCAACTCCTTATCCAGTGTCGATGCAGTTGCCAGGGTACGGTGGGTGGTATCGTCGATCAACTGGGCATATATATGCCGCAGGCTCCGGTAGACACACAGGCGCGGTTTTTCCGAGGTTCCCGAGATCTTGTTCCGTACTCGCTTGTGTCTTCCCTGCCTGATGGTGTTGCGGCTTGGCTTGTTAATCAAGGCTGATTCACTCCCTTCTGGCAGGTTACCTGGCGCCGGCCTTACCAGCTTTGCGCCTGATCACTTCGTTTTCATACTTGATTCCTTTACCCTTATATGGTTCGGGCTTTCGTACCGCTCTAATGTTAGCGGCTACGTTGCCGACCAGTTGCTTGTCAATACCCTTAACTACCACCTTGGTGGCAGCAGGCACTTCCAACTCTATACCATCGGGCGGTTCAATTTCTACCGGGTGGGAGTAGCCTATGCTGAGCACGAGCTTTTTCCCCTGCATTTGCGCCCGGTACCCGACTCCCACCAGGTCCAGTCTTTTTTCAAAGCCCCGCGTTACCCCCTCAACCATGTTGGCCAGCAGAGCCCGGGTCATTCCGTGCAAGGCACGGTGTTGCTTTTCATCCGTTGCCCGGGTAACCACCGCTTGATTCCCGTCGATAGCCACCTCGATACCGGAACATAGCCGCGTGGACAGTGTGCCCTTCGGTCCCTTGACGGTTACGTTGCCATCTTCTACTTTTATCTCCACTCCTGCCGGTATTTCGACCGGTTTCTTGCCTATCCTAGACATCAAGTTTACCTCCTTCGACGTTTACCAGATGTAGCAGATAACTTCTCCGCCAAGTTCCTGTTTCCGGGCCTTCTTGTCGGTCATTAACCCCTTCGAAGTGGAAATAACAGCAGTTCCTAGTCCCCCCAGGACTTTGGGTATTTCGCTCTTGCCCACGTATACCCGCAAACCGGGTTTGCTGATCCTCTTCAGGCCGGTGATGACCTTTTCCTTGTTCGGACCGTACTTGAGATAGATGCGGATAATACCCTGTTTGTCGTCGGCAATGAACTCGTAGTCCTTGATATAGCCTTCTTCTTTCATTATGTCAGCAATCGCCAGTTTCATCTTCGAGGCCGGAATCTCAACGGTCTTATGCATGACCATGTTGGCATTTCTTATCCTGGTGAGGAAATCGGCGATTGGATCGGATACGACCATACCTCAAACCTCCTTCTCAAATGACGCCTACCAGCTCGCCTTGGTTACGCCGGGTATTTCTCCCCTGTGAGCCATTTGGCGAAAACATATCCGGCACATGCCAAACTTCCGCATGTAGGCTCTAGGTCTACCGCAGATCTTGCAGCGGTTGTACTCTCGCGTGGAGAACTTTTGGGGGCGTTTTTGCTTGGCAATCATGGATTTCTTGGCCACTCTTTTCCCTCCTTATTGTTCTCTGAACGGCATGCCCATGTAGCGCAGTAATTCCCGGGCCTCCTCGTCCGTCTTGGCCGACGTCACGATTACCACTTCGAGGCCGCGTATCTTGTCAATCTTGTCATAGTCAATCTCCGGAAAGATAACCTGTTCTTTAATGCCCAGGGTGTAATTGCCCCGCCCGTCAAAAGCCGTGGGCGAGACTCCCCTGAAGTCACGCACGCGCGGTAGGGCTATGTTGATCAGCTTGTCCAGGAAATCGTACATCCTGTCACCCCGTAGCGTCACCTTGCAGCCGATGGACATACCCTCTCTGAGCTTGAACCCTGCTATCGACTTGCGGGCCTTGGTGACTACCGGCCTTTGCCCCGAGATCACCGTGAGGTCGTTGACCGCCCCGTCCAGGACTTTAGCGTTTTGGATTGCTTCACCGACTCCCATGTTGAGGACAACCTTTTCTATCCTGGGAACCTCCATGCGGTTGCGGTATTTAAACCTTTCCATCATCTTCTTAACTATTTCATTCTGGTATATCTCCTTTAATCTTGCCATGAACTAGCCTCCTTATTCGGAAGTCTACCCGATACCCGCCAATCACTCGATTATCGTTGCTGGAGCCGTCATCCGGCTGACAGCGGGAGTGGAAATGGTTTCGGCCCGCGGACCTAACCGGTTAGTCGATAACCTCGCCACATTTCCGGCAGACTCTTACCTTTTCGCCGTTCTCCAGAAACTTTCTTCCTACTCGGGTCGGTGACTGGCACTTGGTACATACCAGCATAACATTGGAAGCATGGACCGGTGCCTCAATGTTCAGTATCCCGCCCTGAGGAAGGGTACGGGTTGGTTTCTGGTGCTTCTTAACTTTGTTGATTCCTTCTACAACCACCCGGTTGCGCTCGGGATCTACTTTGAGCACCTTCCCCCGTTTGCCCAGGTCCCGGCCGGCGATGACTTCAATTGTATCGCCTTTTCTAATCTTCATGTTTGGCTTGCTCATCTGTCACACCTCCACGTCTACAGGACCTCGGGGGCCAATGACACGATCTTCATGAAGTTCCTGTCCCGTAATTCCCTGGCTACCGGTCCGAAGATGCGTGTCCCTTTCGGGTTATTGTTATCGTCAATTATCACCGCGGCATTCTCGCCGAACCTGATATATGATCCGTCCGGTCGACGTATCTCTTTCGTGGTCCTTACCACCACCGCTTTGACCACATCACCTTTCTTAACCACCCCGCCCGGGGATGCTTCTTTAACGCTTAGCACGATTATATCTCCAACGGTTGCATACTTACGGTGGGAGCCACCCAGAACCTTGATACACATTGCTTTCTTGGCGCCGGTATTGTCCCCCACCCTGAGCATGGTTTGGGGCTGGATCATTACGTTTGCCTCCCTTCGAATGGGTTACTGTAGTGTCTTGGCCCTTTCCACAATTTCAATGACCCGCCATCTCTTGTTTTTGCTCAAAGGCCTGGTTTCCATAATCCTGACCACGTCGCCTTGCCGGCACTCGTTCTTCTCATCGTGCACCGCGTACTTTTTACTGGTCCGGATAACCTTCTTGTAAAGGGGGTGTTGGTTCACGGTTTCCACGCGGACCGTGACCGTTTTGTCCATTTTGTCGCTTACCACGGTACCAATTCTAACTTTTCGTTGCCCTCTAGTGTCTGACACCCCAAGCCCTCCTTTAGGTGACCTTCCGTCCCTTGATCTCGCGTTCGCGCTGTATGGTTTTGATCCTGGCTATATCTTTCTTAACTTCTCTGATACGCATAGGGTTGTCGAGTTGTCCGGTCGCTAGTTGAAACCTAAGATTGAAAAGCTCCCCTTTGTAGTCGCCAACCTTCTTCTTCAGTTCATCGTCGGTAAGCTCTCTCAGTTTTCTAGCTTTCACCAGACTCACCACCCATTTCCTCTCTTTTTATAAACTTGCACTTGACGGGCAGCTTGTGTGCGGCCAGCCGCATGGCTTCTTTCGCCACCTCTTCGTTTACTCCGGCCAGTTCAAACATTACCCGGCCAGGCTTGACCACGGCTACCCAGTACTCGGGAGCACCTTTGCCTTTACCCATCCGGGTTTCCGCCGGCTTCGCGGTTATTGGCCGGTCAGGGAAAATCTTTATCCAGACCTTCCCGCCCCGCTTCACATGCCTGGTAATTGCTACCCGCGCCGCCTCTATCTGGCGGTTGGTTATCCATCCTGCTTCTAAGGCTTGAAGGCCATATTCCCCATAGCTTACGGTGTTCCCTTTCGTAGCTTGGCCCTTCAGGTTTCTCGGCCGGTGGGGCCTTCTGTATTTTACACGCTTTGGCAAAAGCATTACTTATCTTCCTCCTCCGCCTTCTTGGCCGGTTCCCTCAGCTTAGGCAGTACTTCTCCCCGGTTAATCCAAATCTTGATCCCGATTTTGCCATACGTGGTCATAGCTTCGGCAAAACCATAGTCAATATCTGCCCGCAAGGTGTGCAGGGGGACTCTGCCTTCGGCATACCACTCGGTCCGGGCAATCTCGGCGCCGCCTAACCGTCCTGAAACTGCGATTTTAATTCCCTGGGCTCCGGAACGCATGGTACGGGTTACAGCCTGTTTCATGGCCCGGCGAAAGGCAACCCTTCTCTCTAGCTGAGCAGCTACGTTCTCCGCAACAATCTGTGCATCGAGTTCCGGCTTCTTGATCTCGACAATATTGATATTAACGTTCTTGCCCGTCATCGCCGCCAGGTTTTTCCGGAGTTGCTCAACCTCTGTACCGCCCCGGCCGATTACTATTCCCGGTTTGGCAGTATGGATGGAAATTCTTACCCGGTTTCCGGTTCTTTCGATCTCGACTTTGGAGATTCCCGCCGCAAAGAAGTTTTCCTTGATGTATTTCCGTATCCGGTGGTCTTCATGGAGAAGCTCCGTATAGTCCCGGTCTGCATACCACTTGGAATCCCAATCTCTGATGATCCCTATCCTAAATCCTTTAGGATGAACTTTCTGTCCCACTATCTAGCCTCCCTTTCCTTGACTACCACCGTTATATGACTGGTCCTTCGCTTCATCATATCGGCCCTACCATAGGCCCGGGGTTTCAATCTCTTCAGGCTCGGGCCTTCGTCAACGTACGCCGCGGCGACATACAGTTCATCCGCGTTCATGTCGAAATTGTGTTCGGCGTTGGCTACCGCGGATTTTATGACTTTGGCGATCAGTGGCGCACCCTTTTTGTTGGTGTATCTCAATATCGCCAGGGCTTCCCGGGTACTCTTGCCCCGAATGAGATCCACCACCTGCCGGGCCTTGAAAGGAGATATGCGTAAATACCGCGCTACTGCTGTTGCTTCCACCGTTATCCCCCTCTCTACTACCTGCGCTTGCTGGTTTTCTCCGACTTGTCGGCATGGCCCCGGTAGGTCCGGGTCGGCGCAAATTCGCCCAGCTTGTGACCCACCATGTCCTCGCTTATATAGATAGGAATGTGCTTCCTGCCATCATGGACAGCCAGGGTGTGGCCAATCATTTCCGGCAGTATTGTCGAACGACGAGACCAAGTCTTGATGACTTTTTTCTCCCCGGTTTCATTCATCCTCTCGATCTTTTTTAGGATGCTTTCCTCGCAGTAGGGGCCTTTCTTTAGAGACCTGCCCATACCTTAACCTCCTTCTGCTATTTGCGTTTCTTGACAATCATCTTATCCGAAGGCTTCTTTTTCCGGGTCTTGCCTCCTATGGCGATCTTGCCCCAGGGGGATACCGGGTATTTTCTTCCGACCGGCGCTCGTCCCTCCCCGCCGCCGTGCGGGTGGTCCACCGGGTTCATGACCGAGCCTCTCACCGTGGGGCGGATACCCAGCCAACGAGAGCGACCGGCTTTCCCAATACTGATGTTTTCGTGGTCCAGGTTGCCCACCCCACCAATAGTAGCCCGGCAGTTGATGTGTACTAATCTCACCTCGCCGGAAGGCAGCCTGACATGGGCATAGTTGCCTTCCTTGGCCATGAGTTGTGCGGAAGCCCCGGCCGAGCGGACGATCTGTCCCCCCTTGCCCGGTTTTAACTCTATGTTATGGATGGTGGTGCCTACCGGGATATTCCGCAGTGGCAGAGTATTGCCTACTTTGATATCGGCTCCTTCACCGGACATAACCTGTTCCCCCACCTTTAATCCGTTGGGGGCGATAATGTACCTCTTTTCGCCGTCAACATAGTGCAACAGGGCTATGTTGGCCGACCGGTTCGGATCATACTCGATGGCTGCTACTTTAGCGGGGACTCCATCCTTATTACGTTTGAAGTCTATTATTCGGTATAGCCGTTTGTGGCCGCCCCCGCGATGCCGTACCGTTAGCCTTCCTTTGGCGTTCCTTCCCCCGGTCTTCTTTAAGGGAACCGTCAGGGATTTTTCCGGCTCAACCTTGGTTATTTCATCAAAGGTTAAGACGGTCATCTGTCGCCTTCCCGGGGAAGTAGGCTTAAACTTCTTAATACCCACGAGAATTTCCCTCCTTAACGATAGGCCAGCCGCTACATACCTTCAAAAAGCGGTATCTTGTGCCCGGCCTTTAGGCTTACGATGGCCTTTTTACGGTTCGGTTTTCTCCCTACGAACCGGCCCGTTCTTTTCTTCTTACCCTTAATATTCATGGTGTAAACCTTATCAACTTTTACCTTGAAGAGTTCTTCGACAGCCTTTCTTATTTCCGTCTTGTTGGCATTTTTATCTACTATAAAGGTGTACTTGTTGTCAGCCAGAAGGTTCATGGTTTTTTCAGTCACTAGCGGCCTTACGATAACATCCCTGGCATCCTTCATCAGGCAAAAACCTCCTCCACTTTAGCAACGGCGTCCCTGGTAATAATGAGTTTGTCGTAGTTGAGGATATCGTAGACATTTAGGAAATCCGCCCTTATTGGCTTGACTCCCGGAATATTTCGGGCTGATTTGACTACATTGGCATCCCCGTCAGCCGTGACGACGAGGGCCTTCTCAAAAACGTTGAGGGAATCCAGCACTTCCACCATTTTTTTCGTTTTGGGCTCGTCGAATACCAGTTGGTCCACCACGACAATTTCTTGATCTCTTACCTTGCTGGAAAGAGCTGATCTCAGGGCCAGCCGCCGCACCTTCCTGGGTAGCCGGTAGGAGAAATCACGGGGGTGGGGGCCGAACACCACGCCACCTTTTCGCCACAGGGGCGACCGGATACTACCCGCCCGGGCTCGCCCGGTACCTTTCTGACGGTAAGGCTTACGCCCGCCTCCCCTTACCTCACCTCTGGTCTTGGTATCCGCCGTGCCAACTCTCCGGTTGGCAAGCTGCATTTTCACCACCTGGTGCATGGCTGCTTCACTGGGCTCTATGCCAAAGACTTTATCGTTCAGTTCTATCTCCCCGACCTGGGCTCCACTCATGTTGTACAGTGGCACTTTTGGCATCCTTGTAACCTCCTTCACACCGCTAAGCCTTGGCCGAATTCTTTATGGTAACTAAACCCCTCTTGGGTCCGGGAATCGCTCCCTTTATCAGGAGGACATTTCTTTCAGGGTACACCTTTACAACCTTCAAACGTTGGACGGTTACCCTCTCTCCACCCAGTCGACCGGGGAGTTTGCGCCCCTTGAATACCCTTGCCGGTCCCTTGGCTCCCAGCGAACCGGGGCGACGGTGGTATTTCGAACCGTGTGCCATGGCTCCTCTCTGGAAGTTATGCCGCTTGATGCCCCCGGCAAAGCCCTTACCTTTGGAAATGCCGGTCACGTCAACAATGTCGCCTTCTTGGAACAGGTCTACCCCCAGTTCTTGCCCGATATCATAATCATCCACGTTTTCCACCCGGAACTCCCTGATGAATTTTAATGGCTTTACGTTAGCCCTGGCGAAATGGCCTTTTAGCGGCCTATTAACGTTCTTGTCCTTAGCTGCATAGAAGCCAACCTGAATGGCGTTGTAGCCATCAGTTTCAGCTTTCTTTTTTTGCAATACTACACAGGGACCCGCTTCCACAACCGTAACCGCCGTGGCCCGGTCGTTATCATCGAAAATCTGGGTCATGCCTAACTTGATACCTAAGATTCCTTTCTTAATCGGGTTACCCATTCGTTTTTTGCCTCCCTCTTCGGAAGTCGGATGTCAGAGGTCGCTGGTACTCGGCAGCCGGTCTACCGGCTTGATACCAGCTACATGAACATCTTTTCTTTCCTTGATCGATCTAGCGTTTTCCTCCGTTCCGGGTCAGGCACGGCTCGCCTTCGCTGCGCTTGGCTCGTTGCCAGACCCGAGGTAGCTTCTTTTTTTCTTTCGTCTCTAGCGTTTTCCTCCGTTCCGGGTCAGGCACGGCTCGCCTTCGCTGCGCTTGGCTCGTTGCCAGACCCGAGGTAGGTTAGTGGTTGTAGGTTAGAGCTTAATTTCTATGTCAACTCCGGACGGCAGGTCCAGGTGCATAAGCGCGTCGATAGTCTTGGGATTCGGCTCGAGTATGTCAATCAGGCGCTTGTGAGTTCGCATTTCAAACTGTTCCCGGGAGTCCTTGTTAACGTGCGGGGACCGTAACACCGTGAAGATGTTCTTCTCCGTGGGCAGCGGTATCGGCCCCGAAACCCTGGAGCCATTCTTCTTTACAGTCTCCACAATTTTTTGCGCCGATTGGTCCAGCAGCTTGTGGTCAAAGGCTTTTAACCGGATCCGGACCTTTTGTTGGCCTCTCACTTTCGTCTTTCCCTCCTTAAATAAAGGATCCTGCTTCCACGCATCCGGGCGTATTGGCATCACAAACCACAACCAGCCCTCCGTGTGAAAAGGTTTGCGACCAGTTGGGTTAACTTCGCAGTCGGTCTACCTGTCTATGCATGAAGCAAGAGGCGGGAGGTGGATATCCCCTCCTCACCTCTCTCAGATGCGCGTTACTCCTCAATGCTGGTTACAACCCCGGCGCCTACAGTTCTTCCGCCTTCCCGGATAGCAAAACGCAATCCCTCTTCAATGGCAATGGGGGTAATAAGTTCAATACCCATTTGCACGTTGTCACCCGGCATTACCATTTCCACTCCCTCGGGAAGGGTGATTACTCCAGTAACGTCAGTGGTTCTGAAGTAGAATTGCGGCCGATACCCTTGGAAAAACGGGGTATGCCGGCCTCCTTCTTCCTTGGTCAGGACGTAGACTTCGGCGTTGAACTTGGTGTGCGGTTTGATGGAACCGGGCTTGGCCAGAACCATACCCCGTTCGACTTCCTTACGGTCTACCCCCCGCAAAAGGGTGCCGATATTGTCGCCGGCCTGGGCATAATCAAGCAATTTGCGGAACATTTCAACGCCGGTGACCACGGTTTTCCGGGGCTCATCCCTCAGACCAACGATCTGTACTTCGTCCCCAACCTTGACCGTGCCTCTTTCTACCCGCCCGGTCGTTACAGTACCTCTTCCGGTAATGGTGAACACATCCTCAACCGGCATCAAGAAGGGCTTGTCGGTATCCCGTTCCGGCAGTGGAATGTAATCGTCTACAGCATCCATCAATTCCCATATGTGCGAGCACCACGGACACTCGCGGTTACCGCATCCACACTCCAGGGCTTTAAGGGCAGACCCTTTAATTACCGGAATATCATCGCCGGGAAATTCATATTCATTTAGCAGGTCTCGAATTTCCATTTCTACCAGTTCCAGTAGTTCGTCGTCATCGACCATATCCACTTTGTTCATGAACACTACAATGTATGGAACGCCGACCTGTCTGGCCAGAAGGATATGTTCTCTGGTCTGCGGCATAGGACCATCGGCTGCCGATACAACCAGAACGGCACCGTCCATCTGGGCGGCCCCGGTGATCATGTTCTTTATATAGTCAGCATGCCCCGGGCAGTCTACGTGAGCATAGTGCCGGTTGCCAGTCTCGTATTCAACGTGGGCGGTGTTGATGGTGATACCTCTTTCTTTTTCTTCCGGTGCCTTGTCAATCTCATCGTAGCTGGTGGCTTTCGCCTGCCCGACTTTGGACAATACCAGGGTGATGGCCGCCGTCAAGGTAGTTTTACCGTGATCAACGTGCCCTATGGTACCAATATTGACGTGCGGTTTGGTCCTTTCAAACTTCGCTTTTGCCATTAGTTTTCACCTTTCCTTTCCTTTTCTTGTTAAAGCCAAAGTAAAGATTAAACAGGCAAGCCGTATCGCTTGGCAATTATCTCCTTGGATTTATACTCCGGGACTTCTTCGTAATGTGAGAACTGCATCGTGAAAGTCCCCCGACCCTGGGTCAGGGATCTGAGAGCAGTTGCATATCCGAACATTTCGGCTAGAGGGACATACCCCCTTATAGTTCTTATTCCCCGATTTTCATCGAGGCCTGAAACTCTTCCTCTCCTGGCATTCAAATCGCCAATAGCTTCACCGGTAAACTCATCCGGAACTACTATCTCCAGGTCCATAACCGGCTCCAGAAGGATGGGGCTCGCTTTGCCCAGTGCTTCCTTCAGGGCCATGGACGCCGCCACCTTGAAAGCTACCTCGGTGGAATCAACCTCATGGAACGAGCCTCCTGTCAGCTTCGCTTCCAGGTCCACCACCGGATACCCCGCCAGTATACCCGCTTCCATGGCTTCCCGAATCCCCGCCTCGATGGCCGGAATGAACTCCTTGGGGATAACCCCTCCACTGGTAGCATCTACAAATCTGAATCCCTCACCCTGAGCCAGCGGGCTTACTTGCAGTATAACGTGCCCATACTGACCACGGCCTCCGGATTGCCTGATAAAGCTGCCTTCTCCTTTACTCGTGCCCTTAACGGTTTCCTTGTAGGATACCTGGGTTCTTCCGACATTAGCATTTACCTTAAATTCCCTTAACATGCGATCAACGATTATTTCCAGGTGTAGCTCTCCCATCCCAGAAATAACGGTCTGACCCGTTTCAGCATCGACAGTTGCCTTAAAGGTGGGGTCTTCCTCACTGAGACGCTGTAAGGCTTCACTTATCTTATCTTCGTCCGCCTTGGTCTTCGGTTCGATGGCTACTGAAATGACCGGCTCCGGAAAACTCATGGCCTCCAAAAGGATGGGAGCCTTTTCATCGGCCAATGTATCTCCCGTTACGGTTTCTTTCAGCCCCACCCCCGCTACAATGTCGCCGGCGAAGGCCTCATTAACCTCCTCCCGGTGGTTAGCGTGCATGCGTAGGATGCGGCCTAGCCTCTCTTTGCGCCCCTTTTTGACATTGTATACCAGGCTACCAGTTTTAACTAGGCCAGAATAAACCCTGAAGTACGTCAACTTGCCCACATACGGATCCGCCGCAATCTTAAAACTAAGCGCGCTGAAAGGTGCCTGGATGCTTGCCTCCCGGGTCATTTCCTCCCCGCTTTCCGGGTGTACCCCCTTAACCGGCGGAATGTCCAGCGGAGAAGGCAGGTAATCGATGATCGCATCCAGCAGGAACTGCACCCCCCGATTTCTGAAAGATGAACCGCACAAAACTGGAACCAGTTCATGGGCAAGGGTTTGCTCCCGTATGGCAGTTTTTATCAGCGCTTCAGGGATTTCCTCTCCTTCCAGGTATTTTTCCAGCAGTTCTTCATCGCGCTCGGCGAGGAATTCTATTAAATCATGCCTCCACCTCAGCGCCTCCTCGGTCTCCTGGGGCGTAAGCTCACGTTCCCGGATCTCCAGTCCTTTTTCATCCTGGTAGGTATATGCTTTCATGCGGAGCAGGTCAACGATCCCCTGGAAGCTGTCTTCGACGCCCACCGGAATTTGAACCGGCATGGCCTTTCCACTCAGGTTGCGGTTGATCATATCCACAACCCGGTAGAAATTCGCTCCCACCCTGTCCATCTTGTTAACGTAGGCTATGCGGGGAATCTTATACCTGTCCGCCTGCCGCCAGACGGTCTCGGATTGTGGCTGAACTCCGGCAACCGCGCAAAATATAGCAATGGCCCCATCCAATACCCGCAATGAGCGCTCCACCTCAACTGTAAAGTCCACATGCCCGGGCGTGTCGATAATATTTATTCGACATCCTTTCCAGTAACAGGTAGTAGCCGCCGAGGTTATGGTAATCCCTCTTTCCTGCTCCTGGGCCATCCAGTCCATGGTGGCTGTGCCCTTATCCACTTCCCCCATGCGGTGTACCCGGCCGGTGTAAAAGAGAATCCTCTCGGTAGTGGTTGTCTTCCCGGCATCAATATGGGCCATTATCCCAATATTTCGCGTTTTTTGTAAGTCCAGCAACTCGGTCATCACATTAACCCCCAGCGACAAGGGCCAGCTCTACCACCGGTAATGAGCAAACGCTTTATTGGCTTCCGCCATCTTATGCGTGTCTTCGCGTTTCTTTACCGCGCCACCAGCGCCATGGTAGGCATCCAGTATTTCCGCGGCCAGTCTTTGTTCCATGGTTCTTTCTCCCCGCTTGCGGGCAAATCCCACCAGCCACCTTATGGCCAGGGTTTGGCGTCTTTCCGGCCGAACCTCAACCGGAACCTGGTAATTGGCACCCCCAACCCGTCTCGGGCGCACCTCCAAAACCGGCATGATGTTCCTTAAGGCTTCCTCAAATACCTCTATGGCCGGTTTTCCTGCTTTCTTTTCAACTATTTCCAATGCCCTGTAACAAATATTTTCGGCTAAGCTCTTCTTGCCGTCCCACATCACCTGGTTGATAAGCTTGGTAAGCGTTTTGCTGTGATAAATAGGATCCGGCAGAACATCGCGCTTGGGAACCGGCCCCTTTCTAGGCATGGTTCTCCTCCCTTCTACTTCTTGGCTTTGGGCCGCTTGGTACCATACTTTGACCGGCCCTGGTGACGGTTCTGAACCCCAGAGGTATCAAGAGCTCCCCGGATGATGTGATACCTCACACCCGGCAGGTCTTTAACTCTGCCACCCCTGATCAGAACCACCGAGTGTTCCTGCAGGTTGTGTCCGATGCCCGGGATATATGCGGTGACTTCTATTCCGTTGGTCAGTCTTACCCTGGCAACCTTACGGAGAGCCGAGTTGGGCTTCTTCGGGGTGGTGGTATAAACCCGGGTGCAAACCCCTCTTTTCTGCGGGCAGGCTTTCAGGGCAGGAGCGGTAGACTTCTTTAGAACCTTTTCTCTGCCTTTTCTTACTAGCTGGTTTATAGTGGTCAACAACACACCTCCTTCCTGGGGTTAATCGTTAAGCAAAGCAGCGGATGCCGACCCGACCTCTATTCCGCAAGCCCTACCGAGCTTTCGCATAGAATCCACCATCTCCACCTCCACGCCCCGGCTCTCGCAAAGCTTGAGAAGTGGAACGGTAACCCGCTGGTCAGCATCCCCGGCTATATACACCTTTCTGGCCATACCTTTTGCCACCGCCTTGCTAACCTGCTTGGTGCCCATCACCTTCCTGGCTCCCTTCAGGTCTTCCAGGGACATGCCGTCAACCCCCCCATCCTTGAATAACCGAACGGCGGCAAAATCTGGTCATACTTCGCGCACTTAAATATTTTAGCACCTGTCAGGGTGGCAGTCAATCGTCAGCAAGGGTTTCCTCCCCTGGTTCAACAACAATGCTGCGGTATTTGGAATAACCGGTTCCAGCCGGAATCAGCTTTCCGATAATGACATTCTCCTTAAGGCCGATAAGGCCATCCACCTTGCCTTTGATGGCCGCTTCGGTCAGCACCTTGGTGGTTTCCTGGAAGGAAGCCGCCGACAGGAAGGAATCGGTGTTAAGGGAAGCTTTGGTTATCCCCAGCAGCATCGGCTTGGCAACCGCCGGCAGGCCGCGCTTGCTTTCAAATATCCGCCGGTTTTCCTCCTCAAAATCGGCCACGTCAACGTAGGAACCGGGTAGAAGCCTGGTGTCGCCCGCTTCGTCGACTCTCACCTTCTTCAGCATCTGGCGGATCATTATCTCAATATGCTTATCGCTTATATCTACGCCTTGCATGCGGTAAACTTTTTGCACCTCATGCAGAAGGTACGACTGGACCGCCCGCACTCCCTTGGTTTTCAAGATATCGTGGGGATTCAGCGGCCCTTCGGTCAATTCATCCCCCGGCTCCACCACGTCACCCTCCTGCACTTTCAGGCGGGAACCATAGTGAGCCTGATAGGTGGCCACTACCTCGCCTTCCGCGTTGATTATCTGAACCTCCCTTCTGCCCTTATTATCTACCAGTCGGACGGTGCCTGATACTTCGGTAACCACAGCCTGTCCTTTAGGTTTCCTCGCTTCAAACAACTCCTCTACCCGGGGCAGACCTCTGGTGATGTCGTCGCCTGCCACGCCGCCGGTATGAAAGGTACGCATGGTAAGCTGGGTCCCCGGTTCACCAATGGATTGGGCCGCCAGGATACCTACCGCCTCACCGATATCAACCGCGTATCCGGTCGCCAGGTTACGCCCGTAACACTTCTGGCACACTCCATGCCGGGTCTTACACGTAAGGGCTGACCTTATCCTCACCGCAGTAATACCGGCCTTAATGATGCTTTCCGCGGCATCCTCGTCTATTTCCTGGTTCTCCGCCACCAGGACTTCCCCGGTTTCAGGGTGAAGGATGGTATCCAGAGCTACACGGCCGGTGATCCTTTCGTCTAGCCTTTCTATAACCTCCGATCCTTCGGTGATCTCGCTCACCAGAATCCCTTCGTGGGTACCACAATCTGCCTCGCGGATAATTACATCCTGAGAGACATCTACCAGTCTCCGGGTCAGGTATCCGGAGTCCGCCGTGCGCAGGGCGGTGTCAGCCAGCCCCTTGCGGGCCCCGTGGGTGGAGGTGAAGTACTCCAGGACGGTCAGCCCCTCGCGGAAATTGGCCTTAATCGGCAGGTCGATGATCTTACCCGATGGGTCAGCCATTAAACCCCGCATCCCCGCCAGCTGCCTTATCTGCTGGAAGTTACCCCGCGCCCCGGAGGTGGCCATCATATAGACCGGGTTGTCTTCGGCCAGGTGCTGTCGCAGGGCCTCGGTCACTTTTTCGGTAGCCTCATTCCACACGTCAACCACCAGAGCATGCCGCTCCTCTTCCGTAATGAGCCCGGCCTGGTAGTTTTCTTCTATTTCATCGATACGCTTATCGGCTTCGCTGAGGATTTCCGCTTTGGCCTCGGGGGTCTGGAAGTCGGTTACCCCCACCGTTATACCGGCCCGAGTAGCAAACCTGTAGCCCAATCTTTTCAGCCCGTCCAGCATTCGGGCCGTAGCATCGTTACCCAGTTTACGGTAACAACGGTACACCAGTTCCCCGATTTCTTTCTTCCCCATCACCTGATTGAAATAGCCGAGCTCTTCGGGGATAACCTCGTTGAAGATGATACGGCCTACAGTGGTTTCCAGCTTTTCTCCGCGCCTGCGCACCCTGATATTGGCATGCAGGTGGATATCCCCCACCTCGTAGGCCATCCGTGCCTCCTCAGGCGAGCTAAACTGCCGACCCTCACCTTTTACCCCCTTTTTGCTCAGGGTAAGATAGTAGCATCCTATCACCACGTCCTGAGTAGGTGTAACTACAGGCCTTCCGTCTTTCGGGTTCAAGATATTACCGCTTGATAGCATGAGCAACCTGGCTTCTGCCTGGGCTTCGGCAGACAACGGGACGTGAACCGCCATCTGGTCCCCGTCAAAGTCGGCGTTGTAAGCCGTACACACCAGAGGGTGGATCTGCAGAGCACGCCCTTCAACCAGGACCGGTTCGAAAGCCTGAATGCCCAGACGATGCAAGGTAGGTGCCCGGTTCAACAGTACCGGGTGCTCCTTGATAACATCGTCCAGGATATCCCATACTTCGTCCTTGCCTCTTTCCACCATTTTCTTGGCACTCTTGATATTCGAGGCTATGCCTTTATCTACCAGCTTCTTCATAACAAACGGCTTGAATAACTCCAGAGCCATCTCTTTGGGCAGGCCGCATTCATGCATCTTCAAGTTGGGCCCCACCACAATGACCGAACGCCCTGAATAGTCTACCCGCTTGCCCAGCAGGTTTTGCCGGAATCTACCCTGTTTTCCTTTCAGCATGTCACTGAGGGATTTCAGCGGGCGATTGCCCGGACCGGTAACCGCCCGGCCCCTTCGCCCGTTGTCAATCAAAGCATCGACTGCTTCCTGTAACATTCGCTTTTCATTGCGCACTATTATATCAGGTGCCCCCAGATCCAAAAGCCTTTTCAACCGGTTATTGCGGTTAATAACCCTCCGGTACAAGTCGTTAAGGTCGGAGGTGGCAAACCTTCCCCCATCCAGCTGCACCATGGGACGCAGTTCTGGGGGAATGACCGGCAGTACCTCCATGATCATCCATTCGGGACGGTTTCCGGACAGCCGGAAGGCTTCAACCACCTCCAGGCGCTTGATCGCCCGGGTCCTTCTCTGCCCGGTGGTGGTGTTAATCTCCTCTTTCAGCTCTCGTGACAGCTGTTCGAGATCTATCCCCTGCAACAGTTCTTTGACCGCTTCCGCACCTATACCTACCCTGAACTTGTTCTCATATTTGTCTTTAAGCTCCCGGTACTCACGCTCGTTTAACAGTTGTTTACGCAACAGCGGGGTATCCCCGGGATCCAGAACAATATAATTGACAAAGTAGATAACCTTTTCCAGGACCTTGGGCGACATATCCAGCAAGAGCCCCATCCGGCTGGGAATACCTTTGAGGTACCATATGTGTGAAACCGGGGCGGCCAGTTCGATATGCCCCAGCCTTTCCCGCCTGACCTTGGAAGTGGTAACCTCAACCCCGCACCGGTCACAGACAATACCCTTATGCCTGACCCGCTTGTACTTGCCGCAGTGGCATTCCCAGTCTTTTACCGGGCCGAATATCTTCTCACAGAACAACCCCTCTTTTTCCGGTCTGAGGGTACGGTAGTTGATAGTCTCCGGTTTCTTTACCTCACCACTGCTCCAGGAGCGAATCTTTTCCGGGGAAGCCAACGATATCTTGATACGTTCAAAATTGTTGACATCCAACAAGTCATGTCTCTCCCTTCTCCAGAAGATACAGGGGCATCAACCCTATTGCCCTGGCCCTTTAGTCAATATCCATATCATCTTCGCCGTCCGTCAAATCGTCAAAGTATTCGCCGTCGTCATGGTAGGCCTTGTCATCTTCCTCATCGTCGTCAAAACCCGTTCTTGGCGGAGATACCCTTTGCGTCCCCGGCAGCGCGGAGAGATCTATCCCCAACTCCCGGGCTTTTTCCTCATCGCTGAGGTTAGCGTCCGCCTCCTGGATCTCGATTTCCTGTTCGTCCTCGGAAAGTATCCTTACATCCAGGCACAAGCTTTGGAGTTCCTTGATAAGAACCTTGAAAGATTCAGGAACTCCCGGCTCAGGAATGTTTTCTCCCTTGACAATGGCTTCATAGGTCTTAAGCCTGCCCACCACATCGTCGGATTTTACCGTGAGTATCTCCTGCAGGGTATAGGATGCCCCGTAGGCCTCCAGTGCCCACACCTCCATCTCTCCAAAACGCTGTCCCCCGAACTGGGCCTTTCCTCCCAGCGGCTGTTGGGTAACCAGCGAGTACGGTCCTATGGAGCGGGCATGTATCTTATCATCTACCAGGTGGGCAAGTTTCATCATATATACATAGCCCACTGCCACAGTATTGTCAAACGGCTCCCCGGTTCTACCATCATAAAGCTGAATCTTACCGTCGGGCGGGAACCCGGCTTTCACAAAATTCTTGAAGATAATCTCCTCGGTGGCACCGTCAAAAACCGGGCTCGCCACGTTGAAACCCAAGCTCTTGGCAACCAGTCCCAGGTGACATTCCATAACCTGGCCGATGTTCATCCGTGAGGGAACACCTAGCGGGTTCAGGACAATCTCTACCGGCGTGCCATCCGGAAGATAAGGCATGTCTTCAACAGGAAGTATCCGGGAGATAACCCCTTTGTTGCCATGTCGGCCCGCCATCTTGTCTCCTTCAGAAATCTTACGTTTCTGGGCCACGTAAACCCTGACCAGCTGGTTAACCCCGGGCGGTAGTTCGTCCCCGTTTTCGCGGGAGAATACCTTCACATCCACTATTTTACCGGATTCCCCGTGAGGCACCCTGAGGGAGGAATCCCGAACCTCACGGGCCTTTTCCCCAAAAATGGCCCTTAGCAACCTTTCTTCCGGGGTGAGCTCCGTTTCCCCTTTGGGAGTTACCTTGCCGACCAGAATGTCATCGGCCCTTACCTCGGCACCAATACGGATAATACCCCGGTCGTCCAGGTTTCTTAACATATCCTCGGAAACGTTGGGGATATCGCGGGTTATTTCTTCCGGCCCCAGCTTGGTATCACGCGCCTCGCATTCGTATTCTTCTATATGAATGGAGGTAAAGGTATCCTCCATCACCAGCTTCTCGGAAATCAGTATAGCATCCTCGAAATTGTAGCCTTCCCAGGGCATGAAAGCTACCATCACATTGCGCCCCAGAGCCAGTTCTCCCTGGTCCACCGCCGGCCCATCAGCAATGATTTCGTCGGCCTCAACCTCCTGGCCGGCCTTGACGATAGGCTTCTGGTTAATACAGGTTCCGTGATTCGAGCGAACGAATTTCAGCAACGGATACTTATCCACTTTACCGTCCTCGGTTCGTATCTCAATACTGGTAGCTGAGACTTTGGTAACCTTGCCCGCCCTTTTCGCCACCACGACTGCGCCTGAATCCTTGGCCGCCTTGTATTCCAGGCCTGTGCCCACTATCGGAGCTTCGGACTTGATAAGCGGCACTGCCTGTCTCTGCATGTTGGCGCCCATCAAAGCCCGGTTGGCATCATCGTGCTCCAGGAAAGGTATCAGGGAAGTGGCCACGCTGAACACCTGTTTGGGGGATACGTCCATGTAGTCCACTCGCTCAACCGGAACTTCAAGTATTTCCGAACCGAAACGTGCGATCACCTTGTCGGCCATGAAATTACCCTCATCATCAATGGGCGAGTTAGCCTGGGCTATAATGTACTCTTCCTCTTCGTCCGCCGACAGGTATTCGATTTCACTGGTGACCCGCCGGTTGACTTTGTCCACCTTGCGGTAGGGAGTCTCGACAAAACCAAAGCGATTCACCCTAGCATAGGTAGAAAGAGAACCGATCAAACCTATATTGGGACCTTCTGGGGTTTCTATAGGACAGATCCGGCCATAGTGCGAGTGGTGAACATCGCGAACCTGAAAACCGGCCCGCTCCCGGGTAAGACCACCCGGTCCCAGGGCACTCAACCTGCGCTTATGAGTCAACTCGGCCAAAGGGTTGGTCTGGTCCATGAACTGGGATAGCTGCGAACTGCCAAAGAATTCCTTAACCACCGCGGTTATCGGCCTGATATTAATTAGCACCTGAGGTGTTAAAGACTCCACATCGTGAATGGACATCCGCTCTTTAACCACCCGCTCCATGCGCACCAGGCCGGTTCTAAACTGATTCTGCAGGAGTTCTCCCACCGAGCGCAGGCGCCGGTTCCCCAGGTGGTCAATGATGTCGGTCTTGCCTTCTCCCCGCACCAGCCCCAGGAGGTAGCCTATAGTGGCAATAATGTCCCGGGGCTCCAAATGCCTGACATCATCTGGCGTATCCAGACCCAGTTTTTTGTTTAACTTGTACCTGCCAACAGCCGCCAGGTCGTAACGGCGCGGATCAAAGAAAAGGTTATTCAACAGTTGTTCGGCTCCATCCACCGTGGCCAGCTCACCCGGACGTAAGCGTCGGTAGAATTCGATAAGCGCTTCTTCCCGGTTGGTGGTGGTGTCCTTTTCCAGGGTTCTGGCTATAGTCTCATCACCATCGTATAGAGCCAGGATATCGTCATTGCTGGAGTATTTAAGGGCCCGCAAGAGTACCGTAACCGGGATCTTTCTGGTCTTGTCGATCCGCGTATAAACCGCCCCGGAGCTGTCCATCTCCAGCTCAAACCAGGCGCCGCGGTTGGGGATGATAGTGGCTCCGTATAAAACTTTCCCGGTCAGGTCAATCCGATCACTAAAATACACCCCGGGAGACTTGACAAGCTGGCTTACCACAACCCTCTCCGCCCCATTAATAATAAAGGTTCCCTTGTCGGTCATTATGGGCAGGTCCCCCATATATACTTCTGATTCCCGGATCTCCCCATTCTCCTTGTCCGTCAAACGTACCCGTAGTTTGAGCGGGGCCTGGTAGCTGACATCCCTTTCCTTGCACTCCTGCACCGAGTACTTAGGCTCTCCCAGCACATAATCGATGAAGTCAAGTTCCAGATTCCCGGTAAAATCCTCGATCGGGAATACTTCATTCAAGGCTTCACGCAGTCCTGTTTCCAAGAACCACTGGTACGAGTTCTTTTGCACCTCGATCAGGTCAGGGAGTTCCATTACCTCCTGGATGCGCGAGTAACTGACCCTTTCACGCCGACCACACTTAATGACGCGTTCCATTAATGGACTTCACCCCTTGTAACGTATTCCATAAAGAGTGAAAAGCAAGGCCTGTATAGTAACCTCGCTTCTTGCAATCGCTGGGATGTTTTAGCTACCATTATATGTACGTACATACGGCGTAACGCCCGTAACGTCTGCGAATGGCAATTATTAATGTTAGCACAAGTTCCAGGGCAAGTCAACATGTTTTACATGTTTTATAGGTTCTTGGTAATTCGCTATCCCTGGTCTTCTCCGCAGTCAGGGTTCGGTCCACGCTAGTCCTGGTTTTCCCCGTCTTCATACGGCAGCTCCTCGATGAGAGCCTCGGCCCGCTTGACCTTCCTTTGCAGAAACAGGCCGGTAAACACCACCGCCCCGGCCAGGCAAACTGCTATGACCGTCAGGTAGTGCCGGGCCATGAAGTCGGAGAGCACCGGCAACCACTTCAACAGTGCTTTTTTCAGTGCCTGCAAGCAGCCCACCCCTTTGTTCAAAACACAAGCTCCAAACCTAAAAAAAGAACACCCGGCATGCCATTATCAGTTGGCAGCCGTCGTAGTACGGCTGCCAACTTTTCCTAGTATTTTCCTGGTGTTCTTCTGCTATACTATTGAGTTTAGATTTAGTTCGGCCAATATTCAAGCTATTTGATTTCGACAGAACCCCCGGCTTCTTCGATCTTGGCCTTGATCGCTTCTGCTTCTTCCTTGGATACTTTTTCCTTAACCGGATTGGGGGCCTCGTCAACCAGGGCCTTGGATTCTTTCAGTCCCAGCCCGGTTATCTCCCGAATGACCTTGATAACGTTTACTTTCTTATCGCCAGCACCGGTAAGTATAACATCGAATTCAGTTTGCTCTTCTACCGCCTCAGCGGGAGCCGCCGCCGCCGCGGGACCAGCCATCATGGCTACCGGAGCAGCCGCACTGACACCGAATTCCTCTTCCAGAGCTTTTACCAGTTCGGACAGTTCCAGAACCGTCATATTCTTAACCGCCTCAAGCACTTCCTGCACTTTACTCATCTCACTAATTCCTCCTTTAGTTTCCTTCTCTGGTTTATCACCTGGCTGAAACCACCTACCCCCATCGCCCCTGGTAGTATCACGACCGGGTAACCACACCGGGTGAAGGTAGTTTACAGAGTCCGCATCCATCCAACTTGTCTTTTCGCCCTGAATCCTAAGATGCTTCCTTCTTTTCCTTGATGGCATTGAGTACTCTGGCCAGCCCGCTCAGATTGGCATTTAAGACGTACACCAGCCCACGTATGGGAGCCTGCAAGCCCCCCAGTACCTGGGCAACCAGTACAGGCTTCGGTGGTAGGGCGGCCAGCGCCTCCACTTCCTTAGCGTTCAGTAATTTGTGCTCCAATACGCCGACCTTTATCTCGAGCTTCTTTTTCTCCTTGATAAAATCAGTGATAACTTTGGCCGGCTCGACCGGATCCTGGTGCCCGAAGACTACCGCGTTGGGACCTTCCAGGTACGGCAGTACCTCTTCCAGACCAGCATCCCTGAGAGCAAACCCGGTTAGGGTGTTTTTGACTACCTTGAATTCAACCCCCGTTTCTCGAAGCCGGTTGCGCAATTCAGTCATTTCGGCCACGCTAAGACCCCTATAATCGGTAAATATCACCACTGAGGAATTAGCTAGCCTGGCCTTGATTTCTTCAACGGTTTTCTGTTTTTTCTCCAGGTTGGGCATTAAGCTTTCACCCCCTTTACAGCAGGTTTTCCGGTGAGGGCCCAAAAAATTAGACCCCCGCAGACAATGGTGCAGAGGTCATAACTTACCTGTAAGTCTCTATAACCTCGGTGGGCTGAACCCTCAATTAAGGCTTACCGCCACCCACTGTCTACGGTCAATCAATATTAAGTTGGAGCCAACTATTACCGGGCTTTTTGCATTACCGCCATCGGATTGATCCTTATCCCCGGTCCCATGGTGGAAGATACACTGATAGACCTGAGGTATTGCCCCTTGGCCGCAGCCGGCTTCGCTTTGATGAGAGCCTCCACGAAAGCGCTGAAGTTGTCCAGCAACTGCTCAAGGGTAAACGACACCTTGCCTATAGGCGCGTGAACGATAGCTGTCTTGTCAACCCGGTACTCGATCCTTCCCGCTTTAAGTTCTTTGATGGTCCGGGCGATGTCAAAGGTAACAGTCCCCGACTTGGGATTGGGCATCAGGCCTCTCGGCCCCAGTATCTTACCTAATTTCCCTACCACACCCATCATATCCGGGGTGGCAACCGCCACATCAAAATCTAACCAGCCCTCACGGATTTTTTCAGCCAGCTCTTCCGCCCCGACCACATCGGCGCCCGCTTCCTCAGCCTCTTTGGCCTTATCGCCTTTGGCAAATACCAGCACTCTTCTGGTCTTGCCGGTACCGTGCGGAAGACTTACCGTTCCCCTTACTTGTTGGTCGGCGTGACGCGGGTCGACCCCAAGCTTCACCGCCAGCTCCACAGTCTCGTCGAACTTAGCGCTGGCCAGCTCCTTCACCAGCTGCAGGGATTCAGCGGGGTCATACATCCGTTCCCGATCAATCCGGGCCTGGGCCTCGCGGTACTTCTTACCTCTTTTCACCTGTCATCTACCTCCTCGTGGTAATCTCGGACATGCATCCTCCCACAAATCAGACCGGCTATTAGTCGGTCACGGTAATACCCATACTCCTGGCGGTTCCTTCAATCATCCTGACCGCGGCATCAATGCTGGCCGCATTCAGGTCCTGCATCTTTTGCTGGGCTATTTCCTTAACCTTATCCCGGCTTACCTTAGCCACCTTGTCCCGGTTTGGCTTGCCAGAACCTTTTTCGATCCCGGCCGCCTTCTTCAGCAGGTCCGAAGCCGGGGGGGACTTCAACACAAAGGTGAAGGAACGGTCATCAAACACCGTAATTTCAACCGGGATGATAAACCCGGCCTGGTTGGCCGTCCTGGCATTATATTCCTTACAAAAAGCCATTATGTTAACCCCGTGCTGCCCCAACGCGGGCCCAACCGGTGGAGCAGGAGTCGCTTTGCCTGCAGGTATCTGTAGTTTGACCACGCCTATAACCTTTCTCGCCACCTCTACACCTCCTCCATACTAGTAATCGAGTAATCGCTTATCCAGGGCTAGGTTTTTTCCACCTGTTCATAGTCCAATTCCACAGGCGTCTCGCGGCCGAACATGGATATGTTTACTCTCAACTTACCCTTATCAGCCATAATCTCTTTGACTATTCCCTCAAAGTTCTCAAACGGGCCGCTCTTGACCCGCACATATTCCCCTACGGCCACGTCAATCTTAGGCTTAGCCTCCAGCATACCCATATGCCTGAGTATCTTCTCGACCTCGTAGGGCTGCAGGGGGATAGGCTTGGTCCCGCTTCCCACAAAACCGGTTACCCCGGGCGTATGCCGGACAACGACCCACGAATCGTCGGTCATAATCATGTCAACCATAACGTACCCCGGAAACACCCGTTTCTTGGTTACTTTTTTCTGTCCACCCTTATACTCGATCTCGTCTTCCTCCGGTATGATAACCTGGAAGATAAGGTTCTCCATATTCATGGAAGCCACCCGTTTTTCCAGGTTGGCTTTCACCTTGTTTTCATAACCCGAATAGGTGTGGACAACATACCACCTTCGCTCTAAATCCTCTTGTTCTTCAAGTGTCTTTTCCTCTTCCGGAGAAATCGGAGCCGCCTCCTTCTCTATCATGGACTTACGCAAAGGCCTCAAACAACAAGTTTAAAAGGTAGGATAGTAGGGAATCAAAAACCCATATCATCACTGCTACCAGGGCAACCGACACCAGCACCACAGTCGTGTAAGCAACCAACTGGTTGCGAGTCGGCCAGTAGACCTTTCTTAGTTCATTATACACGCCTCTGAGATAATCCTTGATATAATTCCAGCGGTCCTTGAGGGACATGCGCTCTTGCTTCTTTGCACTTGCCACCGTATTTCACACCTTCGGGTTTTACTTTATTTCCTTATGCGGGGTATGGGCGTTGCAAAAGCGGCAGTACTTCCTTATTTCCATCTTTTCAGGATGCTTCCGCTTGTCTTTGGTAGTTACATAATTGCGTTGTTTACATTGACTGCAAGCCAGTGTTATGCCTACTCGCATCGTATTACCTCCTAAAAGCAAATCGCCTATCATACTGTAGCACAAGCAAAAATCACTGTCAACATTGACACAATCAGGGAACCTGGTATCCAATTGGCAACGGGCCGCGCCCGGTCCCTTGCCCGGTCCGGTCCGCGACCCGGCCTATTTGGTACAAAAAAAGAAGTGAGAATACTCACTTCTTGGATTCCCTGGTAGCGGTGCAGGGATTCGAACCCCGGACACTGCGGGTATGAACCGCATGCTCTAGCCAACTGAGCTACACCGCCACGCCCCGCTTAACCTATACTACAACCATTTGCATGGTACATTATCCAAGGAATGGAGCCCATAACCGGATTTGAACCGGTGACCTTATCCTTACCAAGGATACGCTCTGCCTCCTGAGCTATATGGGCCGATTTGGTTGCGGGGGCTGGATTTGAACCAGCAACCTTCGGGTTATGAGCCCGACGAGCTACCTACTGCTCCACCCCGCGTCGTGGTTGAATATGGTGGAGGGAGCTGGATTCGAACCAGCGAAGGCGGTGCCAACAGATTTACAGTCTGCCCCCTTTGGCCGCTTGGGTATCCCTCCGCATTTCCTCATTGATGGTTGGAGCCGAGCACAGGACTCGAACCCGCAACCTGCTGATTACAAATCAGCTGCTCTACCATTGAGCTAGCTCGGCTCAGCACTTATATATTATACAGGTTTCCTTCCGTTAGTCAAGAAAGTATTGATGATCTTCCTGCTGAAACCAGCCATCCGTCATCAGCGCCCCCATACCCTGTGGTCAACGTCGCACTTTCTGCCGGGTATGGGGTAATGGACCAAGCAAGAAGTCTTGTGGCGAAATCATTGCTGAATCCACAGAACCCTACTATTCCAAATACTCCCTATCTTCCAGGTATTTTTCCAGCTTGCGCTTGACCCGTTGCAGGGCATTATCGATTGACTTCACATGTCGCTTGAGATCGAAGGCAATCTCCTGGTATGATTTTCCTTCCAGGTAAGCCATCAATACCTTCCACTCCAGCGAACTGAGTATTTCCCCCATCTTCTGTTCTATATTATAGAACTCTTCCTTGCTGATTATGATTTCCTCGGGGTTGGTGATCCTGGTTGTTGAAAGGATATCCATGAGAGTTCTATCCGAGTCATCATCGTAAATCGGTTTGTTAAGCGATACGTATGAATTGAGCGGAATGTGCTTCTGCCGGGTAGCAGTCTTTATGGCGGTTATGATTTGCCTGGTAATACATAACTCAGCAAACGCTCGGAATGATGTCAGCTTGTCTCCCTTGTAGTCCCGGATAGCCTTGAAAAGACCAATCATCCCTTCCTGGATTATGTCCTCCTTGTCCGCCCCAATGAGAAAATAGGATCTGGCCTTGGCCCGCACGAAGTTTTTATACTTATCTACCAGATACTCGGTAGCCAGCTGCTCGCCATCCTGGGCTAGTTCAACAATGTCTTCATCAGGTAGTTCATCGTATGAGATATAATACCTTTCGGGGGCAACCAAACTCATCGAACCGCCTCCAGACTTTGATATATATTCAGTTATGGAAGCCAAAACAAGAAGAATCCGTACTTGTCCAGCCAACCTAATTATATCTCCAAGGATTTTCGTTAGTCAAGCCGGGTGAATTGGCCAAATGACCGGAGCTGCTTGCTCACTTCCTTCTCCGCCAGTTTTCCAGGAGCTTCCTAACCCTGTCATTCACCCGGTTAGCGATGAAACCCTCCGTCCCCTGTTCCCCTTTGCCCCATTGCTTCAACTTGAGAAGCACCTTTTCCACTTCCTGGTACAACTCCCGGGCCGGAAGGCGGTAGGCCCCCTTGCCGAAGATTATCCTCTGTTCAATCCAGTCAGAAGTGGCTACGTAAACCTCCCGGTCACCTGATGCTGTGTATTCTCCCACAATCCGCTCGATAACCTCGTCAGCCGTTTCCCCCTCGCGAGAAAAAACTACTTCGACCCCATGAAAGGATTCCCTGAAGCCTGAGGCCCCTTTTACCTGGTGCGCATCATACACTATTACCACTTCCTGTCCGGTAAAGCCAGCGTAATTGATCATAATCTCCAGCAGCTTGTCGCGGGCCTCTTCAAGTTTCCGACTTTTTAATTCAGCCAGTTCAGGCCAGGAGTTGATTATGTTGTACCCGTCGACAATGAGAGCCGTCCTCATACCGGTTTGCCCGCCCTGCGCTGCCGAACGACCTCGTAAGCCACCAGCGCGCAGGAAATAGCAGCATTAAGCGAGCCCAGCGAGCCGTACATGGGTATCTTTACGACGAGATCGCAATGTTCTTTGACCCGCCGGCGCACCCCTCTCCCTTCACCGCCAATAACCAAGGCTACCGGTGTCGGAATGGCAATCTCAAAGTAATCCTGCTGGGCCGCCGGGTCCGTGCCTACCACCCACACCCCCGCCCTTTTCAGAGACTCGATGGTGTTAACCAGGTTGGTCACCTGAGCCACCTTAACATGTTCAATCGCCCCGGACGAGGCCCGGGCCACCGCCGGGGTGATACGAGCTGCACCATGGCGCGGGATTATCACCCCGTGCACGCCGGCACATTCCGCGGTCCTGATTATCGAGCCCAGGTTCTGGGGATCCTCAAGCCCGTCTAGAATAATCAAGAACGGCTCTTCTTTTCTAATGAAGGCCTCCTCGAGCATCTCTTCCACTTCGTAGTAACGATAGGGTGACACCCGGGCCAGCACCCCCTGGCACCTGCCGTATTGCGACAGGCTGTTCAAGCGGGCCCGGTCTACCCGCTCTACCGGTACCCGCTTCCGCGCGGCCAGTGACAGGATAGTATCAATACGCTGATCCTGGCGCGCCTTGTCTACATAGATCTTTTCTATGGCCCGGCCCACCCGCAGGGCCTCCAGGACACTGTTAATGCCTTCCAGCTGTTCGCTCAAGTTGCACCTCGTAAAAAGCCAGACGCAATAACGCTGGTTGTTTATAATTTACGCAGCAAGTGATGCCAGAATCCCCAATAGACTAACCATACCGGCCTACCCCGAAAATGAAACCGCACACCCTCATGGCTCCTGGTGAGGTCAACACTGGAGGATGAAGGCCGTATACTAGATTCCTGAGGGGCAAGGCCGGTTTACTAAAGACAATCGTCACCGGGGTAGCCCATGACCCAAAATGTTGCCAAAGTACCCCTAGTCGATTCTCCCGGATGTGCCCGTTATCGTTCAAATGTTAGTCAATAATCTGTGAGTATTCATCGGTGAGGTCTACTGAAGCTCACGGTATTTTTCCTGGACTTCTTTGCTTTTACCACAGGTCATCTTGCCCTCGGGGCACTTACCCAGGACATAGCAGCTGGGGCCGGCTTTCTTAAACAGGTTGGGAGCAACCTGTCTGACCAGCTTCAGCATCTCGTCAGCCAGTTGCCGTATTTCCCATTGTGCCCGGTTACAGCAGCGCAGGCGAAAAAAGTTATAAAGACTCCGCGCATTCATGGTGACCACCATCTTCGTTTCACAGGCATTGGGCAGAACATAGCGCGCATCCTCGATCGCCCGGGTTCTAGCCTCCCTGCGGGCCTCGGACTCGGGTTTGCCTTTTTCCTTTAATACCTCCAGGTGCCTGGTATACAATAAGTCTGCCAGAGCGTCATACCTTTTCTGGTCTTCCCGCATAGCCTCCAGGAATATCTCCCTCGCTTCCGGGATGGCATCGATTTCCGGGGGAATAATGTACTCAAACTGGCCTTCCCGTACCCAACGCTGAGACTTTACACTGTAACTGGCTATCCGGTGGCGGGTGATCTGGGCCAGAAGACTGCGACTTACCCCTTCGATGCCAAAAGTAAAGGAAACATGTTCTACCGGGCTTTCATGTCCCACCTCCGTGAGCATGGTGATAAAACCCGCTGCATTTTCCGCCCCCAGACCCTCCATTATCTCGTCAATGCCCGAGGAAGAATAGCACAGTCTCGCCGCTGCCGCTACCAGTTCCTCTGGCCGGTAAGTATGTTGCAAGAGCCTTACCCTAAGAGCTGTCCGCAACCTGCCAGCACCCCTGTCCACAATAGTATTACTACTATTATGACACGTTCCCGGGTTGCACCACAATTGGATTTGTTTCTCCTATAAAATAAAAACCCTTGTTCCGCATGTCGGATTACGATATCGTCTATTTTTGCAAAAGCTTACTTCTTGTCCGTGTTAAGCCGGAATCGACATAGGCAGAGGTTTAAGATAGACATCCAACGGGTCAAACC
>JAAYAC010000147.1 GCA_012719535.1 Syntrophomonadaceae bacterium
CCGTAACAGGGCACCCCTCCCACCCTCAATTTCCTTCTCTACCCGTATCGAGGGGAGCAGGTTGCGCAGCCCAAAACCAAGCTCCCGGTAACTGTATTCTTTCTTAAACAGCCTGTTAAGATAGAAAACTTCCAGGAAAAGACCGCTCTCTTTCCCGTCCTCCAGATACTTAACAGCGACTTCCACATCCATAAACAAAAGGACGAGTGCTCCCAGTACGGCCCCGGCTATGATGTATCCTAACACGGCCAATCTCTCCCGTTTTTACCTATCTTACCCGGTTTGTCTTGCCCATTATACCAAGGAAGCAAGGGGACGCTCCTTATGCTTCCTGCCAGAGCAAGGAAGTATAAGGAACGTCCCCTTGCTTCTTACAGGCGTGCGATAAGTGCTTCTACCTCTTCAACCACCCGGGCATATTCTCTCTTGACATCAATATTGGGTCTTCCCAGCCAGTACAGGGGACAATGATAGTTATAGTTGTCAATCTTTTTGTTCAGCTGCTCCAGTCTGCCTTTCATCTCCTCGTAAAAGAGGGCTTTCTTCTGTTCAAAACGACGGCGGGTTATGCTGCTGACCGGACCTCCATTCAAAACCACGGTAACATACCGCTTGAACTTTTCTATTTCTTCCCCGAAAGCTTCCAGGGCCGCGTCAACATCCTTGCCGAGTTCCACCCAGTAGGGCGCATACCCCGCATCCTTGAGCATCTTGTTAGCCATCCGCATGTCAGCCGGCTCAAATGGGTTTTCGTACAAGTTTAGTGGTTTCCCAAATCCCTCCAGATTGTCAAAAGCACCTTTCTCCCGGGCCTTACGGATACGCTCCTCGACCAGATCCTCGAAGCTGGCCATATACCTGGCCGTACCCCTCACCTGTTGGGCTTTTATCATGATCTGTTCTTCCAGGGATTTCTCCCCCACGACTCAGGCCTCCTTGTCTTCACGGGGCAGGTCTGTCAACCCTGTCATCCCGAACAGTTTTAAAAACTCCGGGGTCGTAACATACAGTACAGGTCTTCCCGGCACCTCTTTCCGGCCCGCTTCCGCGATTAACCCCCGCGCGAGGAGGGAATTCAGCATGCGCTCCGCCCGTACTCCTCGAATGGCCTCAATCTCGGCACGGGTGACAGGCTGCTGGTAGGCTATTATGGCCAGAGTTTCCAGGGCCGCCTGGGAAAGCTTTTTGGCCGGGCGCCGGCGTACCGCCTTGACAAACTGATAATACGTATCTTTGGTGCACAGGCTATACCCGGCCGCCGCTTCGACCACCTGTATGCCATGCCCACTCTTATTATACTCCAGAACCAGCTCGTTAAGGATACCATTTGTGTCTTCAACCGGGATGCCGACGACCCTGGCGATCTCCTCCAGGGGCAACGGCTCCCCGCTAGCAAAGAGCATAGCCTCAATAGCTGCCTTTATTTCGTCCCTCGCCAACATCCTTCTATCACTCCGAAACCGCCTGACACCTTACCTTAAGTATATAACAGAAACTTCCGCCGTTCCCGCTGGCTGGCCCGGGCAGGAACCGTGAAAATCTAGTCCAAGAGCTGCACCCGGATTCTTCCGAAGCTGGTATCTTGAGTAGCCCGGACTTGCCGCTGTCTTACCAGCTCAAGCAACGCCAAAAAAAGGACCAGTGCCTCCCTCCGGCTACCGGCCGTGGTGAAGAGGTCCTGGAAAACCATCCCCCGGGGATGCTGCCGCAAGCGGTACAGGAGGTCCTTCATTTTCTCGCCAACATCGACGTCGGCCTGGGTTACCACATAGGAGGCGGGCTTCGCCCGCTTTTCGGCCCAAATCGCCTGGAACGCCCGGAACAATTCAGGCAGGGAGGCCCGTACCTCCGCCGGGGACGTGTCCTCCTGCCTGCCATCATCTTCCCGGTAGTAGACCCGGGGTTCCTCTCCTTCCTGCCGGGACGCCAGGTAACTGGCCACTTCCTTGAACTTTCGGTAAAGCAGCAACCTCTGCACCAGTTCCTCCCGCGGGTCATCTTCCTCTTCCCCGCCGTCCGGGGGAACCGCATCGGGGCGGGGAAAAAGCATTCTAGTCTTGATGCTGATCAAGGTAGCGGCCATTACCAAGAATTCGGCCAGGTTGTCCAGGTTGACCTCCTCCGCGGCAGACAAGTAATCGAAGTACTGTTCGGTTATAACCGCAATCGGAATATCATAGATGTCGACCTCATTCTTCTCTATAAGATGCAAGAGCAGGTCCAGAGGGCCTTCAAAAGAGTCCAGACGAACCCGGTAATCCATGGCCTCATATCTGCATGGCTTCGCGCACTTCCGCCACGGTGCGGGCAGCGGTTTCCCTTGCCCGGGCGGCTCCTGCCCACAGCATATCCTGAACCACACCCGGCCGGGCGGCCAGCTCCTCCCTCCTGTCCCGGCTGGGGGCAAGTACTTCGTCCAGGCGCTGGGCCAGCCTTGCCTTGCAGGCCACGCAACCGATCCGGCCCTGGCGGCATTGCTCCTCTATTTCCGGCGCCTCTTCCGGGTTAAACAGTCTCTGGTAAACAAAAACGGTGCACACCTCGGGGTGGCCCGGGTCATCTTTTCTGATGCGGGCCGGGTCGGTGATCATCATCCGGGTCTTTTTCTGGATGTCCTTGGTCGAGTCGGTAAGGGCAATATAGTTGTTGTAGCTCTTGCTCATCTTGCGCCCGTCGATGCCCGGTACAACAGGCACACTGGCCAACAGGGCCTGGGGTTCGGGCAGGAGTTTGACATTGTACAGGTAGTTGAAACGCCGGGCAACTTCACGGCACAACTCCAGGTGTGGCAACTGGTCCTTACCGACCGGAACCATATCCGCCTTATAGATAAGGATGTCGGCCGCCTGCAGCAGCGGGTAGCCCAGGAACCCGTAGGTGGAAATGTCTTTGCCCTCTTTACCCATCTCGCTTATCTGCTCCTTGTAGGTCGGGCATCTTTCCAGCCAGGAAACGGGGGTCGTCATCGATAACAGCAGGTGTAGCTCCGCATGCTCCTTGACATGAGACTGGACAAACACCGCACTCCGCTCGGGGTCCAGGCCCACACTGAGCCAATCCAGAAACATGTCCTGTATATTTTCTTTGATGGCACCGGTCTCATCAAAAGCGGTGGTGAGAGCATGCCAGTCGGCAATCATAAAGAAACACCGGTACTCTTTCTGCAGGTTTACCCAGTTCTGCAGCACGCTCAGATGCCCGATGTGTAGTCTTCCGCTCGGTCTCATCCCACTCATTACTGTACCTTTCATGCCTTCACTCCTCGAAAAGAATATTGGACACCGGCTCTATTGTGTCTGTCGCAGCATGTCAGTGGTGCCGGCGTAAATGCTCCGCACCTGTCTATCTATACGATTAGATTCAGAATCCCCATTACCATGTGGATGAATGGGTTCAACACCGTTTCCATCACTCCGCTCACGATGAGTAACATCAGGATCACGGTCCCATAAGGCTCCAGGCGATAGAAAAACTCCGCCTGCTGCCCGGGCAGAAGGCCTGCCAGTATCTTGGAGCCGTCCAGCGGAGGAATGGGAATCAGGTTAAAAGCCGCCAGGATGACATTTATCCACACCAGCGGCTCCAGCAGCCGGGCAGCAATAACCAGATTGTCCGCTGTCAGTATGAAGGGAAGATATTTCAAGCCCAGCAACCCGGCAATCGCCAGCACGATATTCATCGCCGGCCCGGCCAGGGAAACCAGCATCATGCCGGTCCTGATAGTGACCCGCCGGAAATTCAGCGGGTTTACCTGGACCGGCTTGGCCCAGCCGAAGTGGACCAGCGCCAATAAGAGAAATCCCAGCCAATCAATATGCGCCAGGGGATTGATAGTCAGCCTGCCCTGATAATACGGGGTGTGGTCCCCCAGCCTGTCGGCAACCAGGGCATGGGCATACTCGTGAAAGCTAAAGCCGATAACAATAGCCGGCAGCCAGACCAGGAACTCAGTTAATCTTTCCATCAGTGTTGAATCTCCCTTCCGCTATCCATTCCCGAACCAGGTTGAGCTCCTGGTCATAGGTCTTGACCAGGCCGTCGAGGCGGGCATCCCGCAATTCGGACAGGATTTGCTGGTAAAGGGGGCCCTGCTTTAACCCCAGGCGTTTCAGGTCGTGCCCGCTAACCTGCACCTGGGCATCCTCCCGCAGCTCCAGGTACCGCACCACATTCTCCCAGGACTCCGGATTGGTGAAACACATAAGCAGGTAAACAATATTCTCGATAGCGACCTGCCTGAGCTTTTTGTCCAGAACACTCATTTTCATACCCGTGGACTCCTCGATCTCCCGGGCCAGAGCCGGAATCTCCCGGGCCTTCACCACGGTGTTGACCGCCTCCCGGTCAAACTGGTACCTCTTGAGTATAACGTCAACCTCACCGGCGGTCAGCCGGGAAAAAATAACCAGCAGGTATATCAGCCAGGGGCGAAGCTGGGGATGCAACCACCTTTCCGCCAACCAGCCCAGGATAGGAGGAATGCGGCGTAGCATGATCCAGGTCTCGCTATCGGGCTTGGCCTCCGGCAACACGTAGCCCCAGACCCCAATCTCCTCCATACGCCGCAAAGCCGGCAGCGGGTCCTTCTCCTCCAGAATGAGCTGGAGTTCGTGCCAGATACGCTTGTAGGAAAGTTTGCCCAGCAGCCGGCGTTCGATGGCATCCCGGGCCAGCCGCAAGGTTTCCGGCTCGATCTGAAATTTGTAGCGCTGTTCGAAGCGTATGGCCCGCAGTATACGGGTAGGGTCCTCCACAAAACTCAGGTTGTAAAGCACCCTGATAAGACCGGCCTCCAAGTCCTTGCGGCCGCCGAAGTAATCGATAAGCTGGCCGAACCGCCCCGGGTTGAGGCAGGCGGCCATAGTATTGATAGTGAAATCCCGCCGGTACAGATCCTCCCTGAGCGAGGATCTCTCCACCGTGGGTAGAGCTGCTGGAAACTCGTAGTACTCGGTACGGGCGGTCGCCACATCAATCTTGAACCCGTCCGGCAGAATGACCATCGCCGTTTGAAAACGATTGTGCACCCGGGCGCGGCCGCGCAGCTGCTGGGCCAACTGGCGGGCAAACTCCGGGCCGTCGCCCTCCACCACCAGATCAATATCATAGTTAGGCACTCCCAGGAGGAGATCACGTACCACCCCGCCCACGATATAGACGGCATAACCCATTTCTTCCGCGACTTTACCCGCTATTTCCAGGTCGGACCTTATCCGGGCGGGAAGCCTTTCCGCCAGAAGCTGTCGGCAGTCAAACCGGTGGCTGCCGCCGTCTTCATAAAGGATCTCGTGGTCATCCAGTTCTCCATCGTCACCGTGCAGGGTGCGTAAGATGTCGGTCCGGGATACTATACCTACCAGGTTCCCCTGCTCGACTACCGGCAGGCGCCCAATATCACGTTCTACCATGATCTTCTGTATGTCGGTCACCAGCGTGTCGGGGGTAACCGACACAATGCCGCTGGACATGAACCCCTTGACCGGGGCATGTCCCAGGTCGTGCAGACGGGCCTTGTCCACATCGCGGCGCGAGATAATCCCTACAATTCGGTCTCCCTCCAACACCGGCATGCCGGTGTGGCCGTAGCGCAGCATGAGGCGGCCCGCTTCCTCGACGGTAGTATGTGCTGGGACGGTCTTGACCGGACTGGACATGATGTCCCGCGCCACAAGGCCGGGGCGCACAACCTCCCCCAATCCTTTGGTTATATCGCTTATCACCGCTTCCAGATTTCTGTCCCTTACCATGGCGGCAGCCGCTTTCGCGTGTCCCCGCCCTCCCAGGGGGGCCAGGATTTCATTAACTTTAACCCCGTTGCTCCGGCTCCTGGCTACGATATTGGCCTTCCCCTCCATCATAGCCACCACAAACACCGCGTCGGCCGGCTCGATTTCCCCCAGGCGGTGCGTAACCAGGTCCAGACCGGGAATAAACTGGTCCGTCTCGGAAGTCGCCAATAGGATATCGGCGCCCTTTACCTGGTAGTGACGGGCCGTCTGCAGCAGGTTTTGCAGCAGCATGCGTTGCTCGCCGGAAAATGGTTCCTCAATAAAGTTGGCCACTACTGCCAGGTTGGCTCCCCGGCTCAGCAAAAAGGCCACCGCTGCTGCATCCCGGGGGGTGGTGGATGAAAAAAGAAGGCTCCCGGTATCTTCATAGATACCCAGGGCCATTACGGTCGCATCGAAAGAACTGATCGGAATGTTGTACTCGATTATCTTCTCTACCAGAATGGTGGTGGTCGCCCCCACCTCTTCCACTTGTTCCACAACTCCGGTCAGGTCATCCGGACAGGATGGATGGTGATCAAAGATGTGAAAACTCATTCCCGGGCGCAGGGCCAGATGTTTCAACCGCCCCAGGCGGTTGGCGTTCTTGGTATCCACCACAATCATGCAGGTGACCTCATCCGGTTTCAATTCCCGGGGAGATTTCACGAGCAACATGTCCTTGTAAAGCCCCATGAACTGCTTGACATTCTTGGACAGGGTACCTGCCTGGACTTTCACCGCCGCCGGATATAACTTGCCGGCCGCTACCATGGCGGCCAGCCCGTCAAAATCCAGGGAATTATGTGAAGTTATAATCTGCATGTATTCTCTCCCGTGTCATATTTCCACCCGCATTATACCATACCCTGGTAAATCACCTCAATTGAAAGCAGCAGCCGGCCCCCGCAGGGACCGGCACCTTGAATCTCAAGACCTCGTTGATGGCTGGCGCGCGCCATCTTCTCTACACAACTGACGCCATGCCACCAGAGCATCACTTCTTGGCAGCCGCTATCTTGATTACCTCACCTTGCGCCAACCTCTCGGGGATGACATCGTTTTTTATCAGATCATCATACGACTCCCGCTTGACGATTACCTGGGCCTGGCCATCCTTAACCAATACCATGGCCGGTTTGCCTATACGGTTGTAGTTGCTAGCCATGGAGTAGTTGTAGGCTCCGGTGGCAAAGGTTACCAGGATATCTCCGGCCTGCGGGTGGGGAAGCTTTACATCCCAAATAAGCATATCTCCCGACTCACAACACTTGCCGGCCACCGAAACCAGTTCGTCGGGCTCGGCGTTGACCCGGTCGGCTATAACCGCCTCGTATTTGGAGCCGTACAGGGCCGGCCTGGGATTATCGGTCATCCCGCCGTCCACGGCAATGTATTTTCTCACTCCCGCGATCTCCTTGGATGAGCCGATTGTGTAGAGGGTGATGCCCGCCGGGCCGGCAATGGCCCTGCCCGGTTCCACTACTACCCGGGGCATGCTCAGTCCCCGGGCTGCCGTTTGTTCATGCAGGGTGAGCATTACGGCCCGGGCCCAATCCTCCGGATCCCGCGGGTCATCGCCGCTATAATAGTAGATGCCGAACCCCCCGCCCATGTTCAGTTCCTTGATCTCAATCCCGGTCTCTTCTTTGATGCGGGCCATAAACTCCACCATTATTTTTGTAGCATGCGCGTACGATTCCATCTCGAAGATCTGGGAACCGATATGACAGTGCAGTCCCACCAGATTAAGGTTCTCCATCTGGCCGGCCCGGTTGACCGCCGCCAGGGCGTCGCCGTTGGGCAGCGTAAACCCAAACTTGGAATCGATCTGCCCGGTCTTGATATAGTCGTGGGTATGGGCCTCCACGCCGGGGGTAATGCGCAACAGGATGTCCTGGGTCCTGCCCAGCCTGTCACACAGGCGGTCCAGCAATTCCATCTCATGGAAGTTATCCACCACTATTCGGCCCACCCGGGACTCCACTGCCAGCCGCAGCTCATCCGGAGTCTTGTTGTTCCCGTGAAAATAAATTCGCTCCGGCGGGAAACTGGCCCGCAGGGCAGTATACAGCTCGCCACCGGAAACCACGTCCAGCCCCAGTCCCTCTTCTTCCACCATTATACAGGTAGCCAGGCAACACAGGGTCTTGGAAGCGTAAATCACCAGCGAGTCGCCGTATTTGGCAAAAGCATCCCGGAAAACCCGGCAGTTAGCCCTGAATCCTTCTTCGTCCAGCACGTAGAGGGGGGTGCCGAATTCCCTGGCCAGGGCAAGTACGTCGACCCCTCCCACTTCCAGGTGCCCCTGGGGATTGACCCTCATGGTTCCGGTTAAACGCATCAATCCTTCACCCTTTCCTCAAACTGCAAAAAAGGGCTATTGAAATCCAATAGCCCGTAAACAATCGATAGCTGGAGCATCATTTGCATTTTATCACTGGCCCAAAATTTGTGTCAAACAAGAATACACTATACACCTGCGACTGCTGGCAGCATGCTATACCCGAAATTAGGTCGTCCCCTTGCTTCCTACGGCAGGGTCTTCAGACTCTCCTGCAGAGCCTCATCAGAGAACTCGATGTCCTGGACATTTCCGGACAGATAGTTGTCATAGGCGGCCAGGTCGAGCTGTCCGTGACCGCTCAGGTTAAAGACTATGGTCCTGGCAACTCCCTCTTCCTTGCCGAGCAGGGCCTCGTCGATGGCTACCCTGATGGCGTGCGCCGATTCGGGTGCGGGTACGATGCCTTCGGTGCGGGCAAACATCACAGCCGCCTCAAATGCACCTTTCTGCAGCACGGCCCTGGCTTCGATCAATCCATCATGGAAGAGCTGGCTGACCAGCGGAGAATCCCCGTGATACCTCAGTCCCCCGGCATGAATTCCCGGAGGAGTAAAGTCATGCCCCAGGGTATACATCTTGAGCATAGGGGTTAGCCCCGCCGCATCACCATAATCGTACTCAAAGACCCCTTGGGTAAGGGTCGGACATGCTGACGGTTCAACGGCTATCAGGCGGATTTTTTGCCCTTTCAGCTTGTCGGGAACAAACGGAAAGGCTATCCCGGAAAAATTACTCCCGCCCCCGCAGCAACCGATGACCATGTCCGGGTAATCATCCACCATTTCCATTTGCAGCTTTACTTCCTGGCCGATAATAGTCTGGTGCAGGCAGACATGGTTCAGAACGCTGCCCAGCGCATAGTTGGTATCATCCCTGCCAGCCGCATCCTCCACCGCCTCGCTGATGGCCATACCCAGGGTACCGGGCGTATCGGGTTCCTTTTCCCGGAAAGCTCGCCCCGTGGCGGTCCGGTTGCTGGGGCTGGGAATACACTCAGCTCCATATGTTTCCATTATGATTCGACGGTACGGCTTTTGCTCGTAGCTCACCTTGACCATATACACCGTGCATTCCAGCGCGAACAACTTACAGGCCAGCGACAGGGCTGTTCCCCATTGCCCGGCGCCCGTTTCCGTCGTCAGGCGCTTGATACCCTCGGCCTTGTTGAAGAACGCCTGCGGCAGCGCGCTGTTCAGCTTGTGACTGCCTACCGGGCTTACTCCTTCATATTTATAATAGATCTTGCAGGGGGTGTCCAAAGCCTTCTCCAACCGGCGCGCCCGGTACAGGGGGCTCGGCCTCCACAGTTTATATAACTCACGCACTTCCTGCGGAATCTCAATATACCGTTCCTGCGATACCTCCTGCAGGATAAGCCCCATGGGAAATATGGGCGTGAGATCTTCCGGCGTGGCCGGCTGTTTGGTCCGGGGGTTCAAAGGTGGTGCCGGTGGGTTGGGCATGTCCGCCTGGACATTATACCAGAACTTCGGTATTTTGTCCTCGGGCAGAATGATCTTGGTCAGTTCCTCTCGACTCATCTCGACAATCTCTCCTCTCCTAAGATGTAAACACATCGTCATTTTATCAAAACATCCTTGCGCGCACAACCAGAAACGGGAGTTGTGCAACCACAGCTGCACACTGATGGGCACGAACGACTATTGAATGTTATAGTGGTGACCCGTTTGGGGTCATGGGCGTATATGTCCCTTCGTAGTTACATCCGCTTATGCCAGAGCCCTTTGTTTTTCCGCCAGCGAGGTTTCCCACCTGCGGCAGCGGTCGCCCCAGTAAGCCAGCACCTCCTTTTCCCGCTGGATGGTTACCACTTCGCACAGGTTGGGGCATCCCTTGCACTCAAAACTCCGTGTCACAAAATCGCCGCCCAGGACATACTCCCGCCCCTTAAAGCTGCTACAACCGTGGTTTCCGCACTGCTCGGCAGCCAGGATGGCTGCTCCTACAGCTCCCATTACACTATGATTTACGGGCACGATTATCGGTTTCTGCAGCAGGTTCTCAAAGGCTTTTTTCAATCCCACATTGGCTGCCACTCCCCCCTGAAAAACCACCGGTTCCTGGATGTCCTTACCTTTCCCTACGTTGTTCAAAAAATTCCGGGCCAGGGCTTCACACAATCCGGCTACAATATCCTCGACCGGGTAGCCCATCTGTTGTTTATGTATCATGTCCGACTCGGCGAACACACCACACCTTCCCGCAATACGAACCGGCTGGCCGGCAGCCAGCGCCTTGCCGCCAAACTCTTCTATGGGTATGTTCAGGCGCGCCGCCTGCTGGTCCAGGAAAGAGCCGGTCCCGGCGGCACAGACGGTGTTCATGGCGAAATCCACCACAACCCCGTCACGGATAATAATTATCTTGGAGTCCTGGCCACCGATCTCCATCACCGTGCGCACGCCCGGGCAGAACCGGTGCGCGGCCACCGCATGGGCGGTAATTTCGTTCTTTACTACATCGGCCCCCAGCATGACCGCCGCCAGGTGTCTCCCGCTGCCGGTGGTGCCAACTCCCCTTATGTTGATACCCGGGTGGACCTCGCACAGGCGGGCAAAACCATCCTTGATAGCCTGAACAGGGTTGCCCATGGTTCTCAGGTACAGGGTCTCCTTAACCTCCCCGGCACCATCCATCAGAACAAAGTTGCTGCTTACCGAACCGATATCCACTCCCAGGTAATACTCCATTCCCTAAAACTCCCTTCTAGGCCCTCCCCTCCTTAACTTTCCAGGCCTACGATAGTTGGTCCACAAATAGCGGTCTTACCAGCTTGGACGTCTGCTAAGAGAATACTTTTGGAACCGCTGATGCACGCAGATAGACGCAGATGTTCGCAGCCCAATTATTGCCTGCCGTAGCCCGAAACAGCGGCATTTTCATCCTTCAGCTGGTGTCCGGCACTCAACCTGAATTCTCTCCAGAATGCTAGGGCAAATACCCCGCTTGAGTGCCGGGTGAAGCGGAGCAAGCAACAGGAGGTTGCGAGCAGCGTGATACGGCTGGCATCCTCTGGAGGTAACCCTGCTAGGGGTCATGAAGGCCGGTGTGCGCCTGCGGCAGCAACCCGTTTTCTCCTTCTCACCATGTCCAGAAAAGCCTCCAGCCTGGTAAGTACTCCCGCTTCGCCGGACTGCTCGTCAAAATACATGGTCATGACCGGGACACCTTCAACTTCACTCACTTTCCCCAGGATTGATTGGGCTACAATTTCCGGCATACAGGTCAGGGGACCGATCTGGATTATCCCGTCGTAACCTGCCCGGGCCAGCTTGACCGAATAGCCCACGGTTTCCTGGCCATGCCCGCCTACCCAGTCATTAAGGTAAGGCGCGGCACACCCGATGGCATCCTTACAGCTCGCCACCCGCAGGATACCGCCCAGCAGGTGGTCGTTGACCCACTGCGGCAGGGATACCGAACGGCGAACCTCCGCTCCCAGGTAGCCCAGTTTTCTCTCTATTTCGCAGTTGCTGGACGGCTCCAGCAAGGTGTAGACCTCGCCTACCAATCCGATTCTGACCGGCGCCTCCCCGCAGGTTGCCAGCCGGTTAAACTCGGACCGGGCCGTGTTTACCGCGGCCTCAATTTCTTTTCGGTTGGAAGCGGCGTCGATGTCCTCCAACCCCTGGCGGAAGATGTTCTCCGCCCGGTGCCGGTCGGTAACCCGGGGTAAAAAGTAGCGTAGCCCTTCCTCCACCTCGTCCACCGCCTTGAGTTTGTTCCAGGCCAGGCGAACAGCCCGGGTTATTTCGAAATAGGATACCCTGTCGCCCAGGGATTTAACCTGGCCAAGCAGCTCGGTCAGCCGCGAGTCGGGGGCTTCGAGCACAACGAGGTCGAACTGGTAACCCAGGTCTTTCAGGATGTCGCGCTGGACCTGGGCATAATAACCGAACCGGCACGGTCCCCACCCTCCGGCGGTAACGATGGTATCCGCCCCCATCTCCAGGGCTTCAATGTAGTTGCCAATATTGATCTTCAGCGGCAGGCAGGCAAACTCCGGGGAGTAGCGGACACCCAGTTCCATGGTCTTGCGCGTGCAGGGCGGTGGCACCACCACTTCGAGCTTTAACCCCTCAAACAGACACTTAATGGCAATCCAGGCATTGCCCATATGCGGGAAGGTCACCCTCATGCGAGTCGCCTCCTCCTCGTAATCATGTCACAGAACGCCTCCAGCCTGGTCACAATCCCCGCTTCCCCGGTATGCTCATCCACCGTAAGCAGCATGAAGGGGGTATGGCTTACCCGGCGCTCGACTATCTCCCCCACCAGCGAGTCGGGACCGCAGCCGAAACAGGCCAGATAGATGACCCCATCTATACTTGCTTCCTGTTCCATCCATAACCCACTGCCGATCATCTTCTTGCCCAGGCTCCAGAACATACGCTTGGGCAAGGTGGAAGCCTGGTTTTCCACCTCTTGCGGGTCCAGCATCTCCGGGGTTACCACTTTACAGCCCATCTCTCGCAACCGCTTTACCAGGTCCATGCTGATCACCGGGTCATACACCGAGTAGCCGTGGCCCAGCACCCCGACCGTCAAGGAAGCGGAACACCCGGCAGCTGTTTCCTGGCTCCCCCCTGCGACGCCCGTCCCGGTCGCCGGGCTGCAAGCGGGGTACCCGGTATGCCTGTTCCCTTTTTCCCATAGCTCAATGGCATCGTTCAGGGGGTGCCCCGACCTGGCAATAGAGTGGAATCGCTTCATTTCTTCCGCCCCGGCCCGGTACGCATCATCAACCGCCTTCCGGGTGCAGCCGAAGAGTGCGCCAACCTGATACATGTTCCGTTTTAAGTCACGTTCACCTCGAGTGACATCTATCTTGATATCGATTAAGGGCGGCAAACCGGGGACCTGGGCGCGCAGCATATCTGGAATTCCCATGAATTTGGGGCAGATGTAACACCGCTGTTCAACACTGACCAGGCGCGGCGCGAAAATGAAGTCCACTCCCTGGCGGCAGAGTTCCTTAACATGGCCGTAATAAACTTTTACCGGCAAGCAGGCCTCATCGACGGCGGTTAGAATCCCGTCATCCACGATACGGCGGTTGGTAACCGGAGAGACCACCACCCGTGCCCCCAAACCGGCAAAAAAGGTTTTCCATAAGGGATAGTAATAGTAATAAAAAAGTCCCCGGGGGATGCCCACAGTCTTCACGTTGTCTCTCACCCCCTGTTATTCAATATCTCCATGAAACACCGGGTAGTGATGGCCGCCCCTTCCCGGTAGTCATCACGCCCGTCCATTTTGCCCAAATCCCCGCACCCCACTACCTTCACGTATGGATACTGCTTCAGTAATTCCACCGTATCCCCCTCCAGGAAACAGTGGCCTGCTTTTTCGGGGAGGCCACGCTTGTCAACCGGGCCGTAACTGAGCTTCCCGTCACGGGTCACTGATCTATCAACCTTGATTCCATCCGCCTGCTTGGTGTCGGAGGCTACCGCTACCACTCCCAGAACTTGTATTCCCTTATCCTCCAGCAAGTACTGCAGGGCCCTCTCCCCGCTTCCCTCCCCCAGAACCCCACGGTCGTACAGCATTACCCCTACCGGATCATACGGGGCCG
>JAAYAC010000148.1 GCA_012719535.1 Syntrophomonadaceae bacterium
AGGCCGGGCAGCCGGACGGTGCCGTCGCTGTTGCGCACAGGGTAAGGACTCAGGTTGATGGACGGGTCGAGGAACTTCTCGATGAGCGTGCCCAGGGCGTCGGCTTTGGCCAGGCGGGGGATCTGGTTGCGGAACTCGAAGTTGTCGATGATCTCCTGCACGTTGGGCGAGAAGCCATCGAGATAGGCGCGAAAATCCGCCTCCAGTTGCTGGCGGCTGGCACGCGCCTTGAAGTCGTGTAGCGTGAAGGGGGAGGTGTTGTAGAAGGCTTGACCAGCGGCCTGTCGCAGAGCAGCGTCTTGGTGTACGATCCCCGCTTTGTCGAGCGAAGCTTTCAGGTCGAGCACGGCCTGCTTGGTGGGCTCCAATACCGCATCTAACCGGCGGATCACGGTCATCGGGAGAATGACGTCACGGTACTTGCCGCGCACGTAGAGGTCGCGCAACACGTCGTCGGCGATGCCCCAAATGAAATTGGTGATCCAGGTCAGTTGGCCGTTTTCCATGTTAGACTTCCCTCCACAAAGGTTGCATACTTTACTAGTAGCGGCGGCATACCACATTCCCGGCGCTTATCCTTTCGTAGTCGTTCACTGTCCTACTCCTTTTATGTTCAAGGGCAGATTGGCCAGTATGAAATCAGTCTAGAGAAATGGGTTCTCTTTCTTGATGGCGGCCGTCACCTCGTCAATCAGCCGGCTGAGGTGCGGTTGGTGCGTGTTTGCCAAAAGATAAGACCAGCGGGTCTGGGCGGGATCCAGAAGACGTTGGCGGCCAAAGATTCTCCCTTGTCCTCAGCGACAGAAGCGATGTATTCTGCCGGCACCTTCTTGATTGAGTATTCCTTATTGGCCGGATCCGATAAGAAAGCACCTCGGGAACTTGCGCCGGTTTCCAAACGTGTCCGAGAGGTATTGCAGAAAAAGCAGACCGAGGATGCTGTGCTTGTATTCCACTACCTCCGCCGTGCCCTGCAGCCGGTTTGCTGCTAACCAGAGCCGGTTAGCTAGTTCGAGGTCATCGTTGCTGTTTTATGCCGTTTTTTACCGTGCTTTTCCTTCCCGCCATAATCTTTTCTCTGCAGGATGAACCGAAGGTTTAACCAAACAGCCGGTTTTAGAGGTTCAAACTGTAAAGGCGCGTACTGCCGCAACAGCCGCTCTCTGTCTTATTCGCCAATTACTGCTATTTTCCTGCCGAAATCCTTAGAACCCCAACCGTTTCTTCTTTCCTATTTGTCAGCCGGCGTTCGCATTTGACACGAGGCAGGCGGCTGCACAACGACTACATCTTCTTCTTTTAGGACGCAACGATCCGCTTTCGAAGCAGTTCGTCCAAAATCCAAAACGCCCCGTGTACTGATGCTTTCTCTTTTTCCGCAGTTTTCCGGGTTAGTACAACAATGCCCCTTGCTTTTGCCATCCGCTCGCACCACAAGCGCATCATTGCCGGCCAGCGTTAGTACAACAATGCCCCTTGCTTTTGCCAGCGCCAGGGCAAAAAGTCCACACGCGAGAGCGCAGAATACCGGCTGGCTAATTGAATGACTAGGCGGACCTAGTTGCCGGCAAGTTCTTCTGCAATCGTCAAACTCTACCCACCTGGACTTATCTTTCAAACTGCGGATGATCTTCTCCTGTGAATTTCTTCCCTGGTCGGATTCTTAACCCTTAAAGGCAAGGTTAATAAGTGAGCTGCCAAAAACGAGTTTAAGGTTTAAAGCCCCCATCGTTGCGCTAACGGTGGGGGCTACTTGACACTCACACCACATTCATCAAGACAGCAATGAGGGAAGCGACTGTCGAAAGATTGAGCAGCGGCATATACTACGCCTGTATTCCCAGCTGTCCGGGCGTCTGGGCCGACGGCGGGACCGCAGACCAGTGCCTGAGGGGCCTGCAGGGAGTTCTCGAGGAATGGATAGTTCTAAAACTCCGTGACGGAGATACAGACTTTCCTCTCCTCGGCGGCGTCAATTTGAATCGAGCACATGCCCCGCAAAGCGGCTAAATTCCACCACTTCCAGACCCTCTGCAGTACTGCAAATAGTACTGCAATTTTACTGCAATTACGGTTAAAACAAGACATGAACAGGAACTTTATGTCAGCATAAAAGCCCGGAAATCCGGGCTTCTTGAGCTTTTCGTTGGTGGGCCATGAGGGAGTCGAACCCCCAACCTTGTGATTAAGAGTCACCTGCTCTGCCAATTGAGCTAATGGCCCACAATTCGCGATACTTACTATAACACAAAACGGGTCGACAAGCAAGAGGCAAAACCGGGCTCGGATTGGGTGGTGAGAACAGGGCTCCGCGTTGCCCGCCAGATAAGGACTGATGGTGACAGCAGTAAAACTAGGGACCGCCTCTTTACTGTACAGCGTACAGCCGTGGCGCTACTAACCGGCCTGCGTCATACAGTATGCAAGACAAAGCAGCCGATTTCCTTCTGGCGGGCCGCAATCGACCGCCTAATGCAGTTGTGTGCCCCATTTTTTAATCTCAGTGAGGGCCTGGTCGTCAATCTCCCCGTCCCACTTGAAACCGGGGGCGACAAGGGTTGCCCTTCTTTCTCTGGCTTTGGCCTCGAGGATATCGACCGCTTTGCAGAAACTATCGTCCCAGTTGCTGTCACCGGGGCCGAAGACGGCTACTTTTTTGCCGGCCAGGTCAATGGTATCCATTTCTTCGTAAAAATCTTGAAAGTCCTCCTGCAGCTCGCCATCGCTCCAGGTTGAGGAACCGAGGACGATCAGGTCGTAATTCAGGACTTCATGTGGGTCCGTATCGATGACATCTTTGCGGGTTACCTCAAAGCGCTGTGCAAGTTCCTCTTCAAGCGCTCGCGACAGAGTCTCGGTATTACCAGTAGTCGAACCGTAGACGATAATAGCCTTTTCCAAGCATATCCTCCTCCATAAAAAGTTCTAAACAGGAATATTATTACCATCGGCTCTGCCGAATATCCCCGTCCACGGGTTCATGACCGTGCGACTATGAAGACCTGTGGTCCCGCGTATTGTGAACCGGCTGGCGGGTTACTACTAATTTGGCCAGGTGGTCGTTAGTCATGCGGAAGGTTATGGTTCCTTCCGCGGAAACGCCGTACACCAGGTCATAGTAGTTTTGTGATGAGCCTTTTATGCTAATCCGGGCGTAGCTGAGGCCGTAGGCTGAGACAATTTTGTCCACGGAATCCCCTACCTTAATGCCCCGTGCAGTACTAAACGCCGGGTCGGTGGTTTCAAAGATCCAAATAATGTCCTGTTTTTTAGTAAACCACACACGGAACTCCTTGCCGGGGGGATAGTATATCGTACTCATTCCGAGGAACTTGCCTTTACCAAAGGCCTGCTGCAGGCTGGTCAGGCTTTCTTTTCCCACCACGATACTTCCCCGCGGGCTGGTCACGTGGAAATCGTTTTCTTCCAGGTGAAGCTGGCTGGCAGGGTAATCAATCCGGGCCCGGTAATTGGTGTAGCTGACGCAGAGCCCAACCAAAGCTACGACCACCACCAGCCCGGCAACTATGAGTGCTTCCCGGGACCTATTTTTCATGAACATTCCTCCCCGCTGAAAATAGGCGCTTGGCTCCGCTGTACGCGGCTGTGAGTTTTCCACAGAATTCGCCGGTAAACAACAGGATTCCTGCCGAGGTCGGCAGGTTCTGGCGCTGGCAGGAACGTTAGACGAGCGGGGCGTGGCTGGTCATGGCTGGGGTGGCTGGATTCGAACCAACGCATGACGGAGTCAAAGTCCGTTGCCTTACCGCTTGGCTACACCCCAAGTTCATACTGGTATTATGGTCATTTCGGGCGGAAATATGCAGGGCGGCCCTGTGGGGATTTGGTATTGACACGTCCGGTCCCTTTACCAAATAATCTTATTATCAGCGTGAAACAACTGCGAACCATTTCCGAGTTGCTTCTCGGGAGGGGAGAGTAGGGGACATGGCAAGTTTTGTAGTTACCGACAGCACAGCTTATCTTCCCGCGGACATTCTACAACGGTATGGGGTGAAAGTGGTTCCGCTCAACGTCAGTCTTGCCGGGGAGGTATTCAAGGAAGGTTTGGTTTACTCCAACGCGCAATACTACCAGCGGCTGAGAACGGAAAAGATATTTCCGAGCACTTCCCAGCCCGCAACTGGGGATTTCTACCAGGCATTCTCCCAGGCCGCTCCCGGAGATACCGTCATCTGCATCACCATTTCCGGGGAGCTATCCGGTACGGTTCATTCCGCGCAGGTGGCGCGGGAAATGTTGCCGGAGCGCAACATAGTCATCGTTGATTCCCGTTCCACGGTCATGGGATTGGGTTTTCAAGTCATCAGGGCCTGTGAAATGCTGGCGGCCGGGGTTGGGGCGGAGAGTATTGTTGCCGAATTGCAATATATCCGGGAGCACGTGAGCCTGTTCTTCATCGTTGACGACCTGGAATACCTGGTACGGGGGGGCCGGTTGACCAGAGTAGGCCAGTTTCTGGGAAACATCCTGCAAATCAAACCTATCCTGCAGGTGGAAAGCGGGGTTATAAAAGTATATGATAAGGTTAGAACCAAGCACAAGGCCCTGGAAAGGATACTGGAAGATTTTGCGGCCCGCAATGCAGGGCAAGCTGTGCAACAGGTTTGTGTACTCCACGTGGACGCCAGGGAAGAGGCCCTGCGGCTAAAGGAAAGAGTGGCCGGTTTTTTTGCGGGTCCGGTTATGATGAGTGAGGCGGGACCGGTCATAGGCTCTCACGTCGGACCTGGAGCTCTGGGGCTCTGCTACTACTAAAAAGGAGGATACCTATGAGTTTTTTTCGAAAAGCAATGTTTTTAGGGTTGGGGGTATTTTCCCTGACCAAGGAAGCAGCCGAAAAGCTCATCAATGAAGCGGTAGAAAAAGGGGAGATAAGCAGGGATGAGGCTCGGAAGTTTATTGACGAGGCCCTGCGCAGGGGAGAGGAACAAAAGGAAGAGCTGAAAACCTTCGTTCGCCAGGAACTCCAGAAACTGAGGATTGAGCTAGGTTTGGTGAGCAAGGACGAACTGGAGGAACTCCGAACCAGATTGGAGGAACTGGAGAGGAAGGTGCAAGACTAAGAGGGCGGGCAATTATTGTCCGTCCACTTTCGTCTTTACTGGAAATCTAAGCAGAGCAGGGGGGGTTATCATAGCTCGCTGGGGTTTCAAGCATATCAACCACATGCACCGGTACCGGGAAGTGGCCAACACCCTGGCCCGGCACGGGTTTGGATTCCTCTTTGACCGTTTGGGCGTACAGGGCCCGGTCCAACCGCGCCGGGGTGAATTGACGACTGCCCCGGAGCGGGTCCGTCTGGTCCTGGAAGAACTGGGCCCCACCTACATCAAGCTAGGCCAGCTTCTAAGTACCCGGCCGGACCTCATTTCGCGAGAGTACATTAAAGAACTGGAGAAGCTGCAGGACCAGGTACCGCCCTTTTCTTTTGCCCAGGTTCGCGAGGTTCTGGCAGCAGAGGGCTTGGTGATTGAAGAACACTTCGCGGAGTTTCAGGCCGAACCCCTGGCATCGGCATCGATTGGACAGGTCCATCAAGCCATCCTGAAATCCGGGGAAAAAGTGGTGGTTAAGGTACAGCGGCCCGGCATTGAAAAAGTGGTGGAAACGGACCTGGAAATACTGTACGAACTGGTAGGGCTGGTGCAGAGGCGAACCAGTTGGGGGCGGCTCTACCATTTGACCGGTATCGTGGACGAGTTTGCCGAGGCTTTGCGTAAGGAAATGGACTTCGCCCAGGAAGGTCGTAATGCCGACAAATTCAGAAAGAACTTTCAGGGCGACCCCAATGTGGTGATTCCCAGGGTCTATTGGGAATATACCACCCGGCGGGTACTGGTTCTAGAGTATATCAGCGGGGTAAAGGTTTCTGACTTCAGTGAACTGGTCAAAGCCGGGTTTGATCTGAAACGAGTAGCCGGCCATATTGTACAGGCACTCTTCAACCAGGTGTATGATCATGGGTTTTTTCATGCTGACCCGCATCCGGGCAATATTGCGATAGCGTCCGGAGAAAAGGTAGTGTTTTATGACTTTGGCCAGGTGGGAACGGTAGATGAGGTTTTGAAGGAAGGGTGCATGGACCTGGTCATGGCGATGGTCAGGTATGACGTAAACGGGGTTACCAGGGCGGTTCTGCAGATCGGTATAGCCACGCAGCACGTGAACCGGGAAGAGTTGCGCCGGGATATTTCCCGGTTGCAGCAAAAGTATTACGGCATGCCCCTGTCCCAGATACAGATGGGGCAGGCGCTGGCGGAACTGGTGCAACTGTCGTTCAAGTACCAGGTCCGGGTGCCCCCCGAACTCTCCCTGATGGTGAAGATGATGATGACCATCGAGGGATTGCTTACGCGGCTCGATCCGGGCCTGAGTATTGTTGAACTGGCCGAACCGTTTGGCAGGCAGATTCTGAGGAAACGATTCACCCCCCAGAAGCTCAAACAAGGTTTGTGGGACATGTTTATAGACCACTTTCTGGTTGCTCGCAACCTTCCGCGCAAAGTCGAAACCATTGCCTGCCTGATGGAAGAGGGCGAGTTGAAAGTTAAGCTGGAGCACACCAACCTTAATAGAATTACGGCCATTATTGATGTGGTTTCCAATCGGGTATCGCTCTCCATTATCATTGCGGCTATTGTCGTCGGCAGTTCCCTGATCGTCGCCACCCGGCGGGAGGGTTTCATGCCCGGTTTCCCGCTGGTCGAGCTCGGTTTTTTCTCGGCGGTTGTCTTGGGGCTGTTTCTGGCCTATTCCATTATCCGCAGCGGTAAATACTAGCCCCCCGTGCACGTCCCCTGGTATATTAACCCTCTTCTGAAAATATACATGTTTTATAGAACACGCCAGGTTTGCATTCTTAATGAGAGACCGGTGGCAAAGTTCAGGGGGGGTGCTGGTGGGGAGCGGATTAGCGCGTAAAAAGGTTATCCGGTTGTTGCTAGCCAGTTTCCTGTTAGTGGTTCTATGGCCGCTACGGGCGGTGGCGGAGGAGCCCAAACCCATAAAGCATGTAGTCCTGATAAGCATTGACGGGCTGAGTTATGAAGGATATGCCAACTACTCCAAGAGCAATATCAAGTACCTGGCCATCGAAGGGGTTTCCGCCCCCAAATGCCTGGCACTCAGGGCGGATACGGTCGAAGCCGGAGAGGCTACCCTGTTAACCGGCAGCCTGCCTACCGAGCACCAGTACTATACGTCGCATGACAGGGTGGAGGCCGAATCTCTTTTGGACATTTTTGCCAAAGAGAAGCGCGGCGTGCTGGTGGTCGACGGGTCGGGCGGGAAGTTGAAAGGCTTTGCCCGTGGGGAAAAGGAATACCTGAAGGTGGCAGCCGACGTTACGGACGCCGAGGTTATGAACCGGGCCATGAGTGCCTTTAAGAAATATAAGCCCTTTTTTACCTACATTTACCTGAACGACTGCAAGGAGGCCAGGTTAAACCCTGCCCGGAAAGCTTACTGGGATGCGATTAAGCTCAGCGATAACGAGGTGGGCCGGCTGGTGGCCATGCTGAAAGAAACGGGGATCTATGATCATACTGTTCTCGTGGTAACTGCTGCGCGCGCTTCCACCGCCAGCGACCTGGTACCCGTGGTCATAAAGGCACCCCAACTGAAGCCATACACGGCGGTCGAGGGGGTAACCGTTTTTGATATTGCGCCTACCATCTGCAGCCTGGTCGGAGTCTCCGAGCCATACTCCGCGAACGGGTTGACTATCTGGGACGCTTTTCAGGCCCGTGACCAAAAGGAAGAAATCAACCTCATGGAGCGCCATATCAGGGGTTTGGAACAGGAGCGGCTCCAGAGCTGGCTCAGGTATTACCAGCTGGACCGGGAGAGGTTGCGCCTGCTCAGACAGATTCAGGAAATCAAGGATGAAAGGGAGCGGATCTTCGGTTATGCGGGTGAAAGAGAGCATACTATAGGGTCATTACGCGAGAGCCTTTTCCGTACCAGGGCAGGGGCCCTTATCCTGACGGGCATACTCTTATTGGGCTACTATGTGGAGTACCGCCTGCTCAAGAAAAGGTTCACCTTGTTTCATTGACCGCGGGGGGATGGCAGGGGACAAAGAGGCTGGGCTAGGACGGCAGCCTTAGACCGGCCAGGCCAAAGTTTCAACATAAAGGTAAACTGCCAGGGGTCAAAATGGCGTAGCGCTGATGCCGGCAGAGTTGCCGCCGGTGTCCGGCCTGATAGTTGAGTACACAGGACCTGCGGGGGATACGGAGCAGGTCCTGTTTTTTTCGCGGGAACGGTAGTGGTAAAATGAGGGGCAAGGAGGGATGGACATGCGCCGGAAGATAGGCAACAGTGTTTTGGAACTGGTTGAGGGAGATATAACCCGGGAAGAGGTGGATGCTATTGTTAATGCTGCCAACGACCGGTTGCTGCCCGGAGGCGGTGTGTGCGGGGCCATCCACCGGGCGGCGGGACCGGGTCTGGCCAGGGCCTGTGCGGAAATCGGGTATTGTCCGACCGGCCAGGTACGGGTAACCAAGGGTTTCAATCTCAAGGCCGAGTATGTTTTTCACGCCGTTGGCCCCATTTACCGGGAACGACCTGAGGATGCCGGGTTGCTGGCTTCCTGCTACCGGGAGGCCTTGCGACTGGCCAGGGAAATGAAGCTCAGGAGCATATCCTTTCCGGCTATCAGTACGGGAATCTACGGCTACCCTGTGCGGGAGGCGGCAAAGATAGCTATTGAGACCATCGTTGCTTTCCTGCGCGAGAACTCGCCGGAGATGTTGGTCAGGATGGTGTTATTTACCCCCGCGGACTACGATATCCACTGCAAGGTCCTGCAGGAGGTACAGGCCGGGTAACCCAACGAGAAGGAGTATCTAATGTGGCCCAAGAAACGGAAGTACTGGAGCCGACTTGCCCGCCCCAATCAACTATACGGTGAAGTTCGTTTGCTCACCTATCTTAATTCCCCTGACAAACGGAGGCTGGATACGCCCTGCTGCAGCCTCTTGAGCAGTACCTCAGCGCTGGCCAGATCGGTTTGGGGCATAAGCCATGTAATTGTTATTTTTTAATTTGTTTATTTGGTATACTAGAGAATGGTTTGGTGTTGCCCCAAACTACTGCTGAAGGAGGACCGGCCAGATGGTACACCCTGTTTCCCGGAAGTGCTCCCAACATTATTATGGCCGCACTTACCAAACCCTTGTCACCCTTATTACCGGCCTGTTTATGGTACTGGGGTCCGCAGCACCCCTTTCGGCCCAGCCGGAAAGCACCACAGCGCCGCAGGTTACAGCCGGGGCGGCGGTGCTTATTGACCAGGCTACCGGCCAGGTGTTGTTTGCGCAAAACCCCGACCTGCGCAAGGCTCCTGCCAGCACTACCAAGGTACTGACGGCCCTGGTGGCCCTGGAAAAGGGGCGTCTGCATGACCGCATTACGGTCGGGCCAAACCCGCCGCGAGTGGAAGGCACCAGGGTTTACCTGGCGGAAGGGGAGACGGTCACCTTGGAAAACCTGCTCTACGCCATGCTCCTGAACTCGGGGAACGATGCCGCCCTGGCAACCGCAGAGTACTACGGGGGCTCCGCGGCCGGCTTTGCCAGGCTTATGAACCAAAAGGCAAGGGAATTGGGTGCGAGAAACTCCCACTTCGTCAGCCCCAGCGGTTTGTCCGACCCGCTTCACTACACCACGGCTCGCGACTTGGCCCTGATTGCCCGGGCAGCCATGCGCAATGCAACATTTCGCCGCATCGTGGCCACCAGAACCCGTCCCTGGTCCGGACGGGACTGGCAAACGACCCTGGTAAACCAAAACAAACTCCTCTGGAGGTATGAAGGGGCCGACGGGATAAAGACCGGGTATACTTCGGAAGCTCGCAACACGCTGATAGCCTCGGCTACGCGACAGGGGCAAACCCTCATCGCCGTCCTGCTTGACGAGCCGCGTGGGTCGGCAGCGGAGCAGGATGCGAAGGCGCTGTTTGACTATGGCTTCCGGGAGTTTCGCTCGTACACGCTAGCCAGTAAAGGACAGGTGATGGCCACCCTTGAAGTGGACCGAGGTGGGAGAGTGGAACTGGCCGCAGCCCGGGACCTGGCGGTACTACTGAAGAACGACAACGGTCCGCCTCCGGCCGGCCAACTGGAGCTGTCGCGCCTGGAAGGACCGGTTACAGCCGGGTCCAGGGTGGGGAAGATGGTCTTTCGCAAGAACGGAAAAGTGGTGGGAAGTGTGAACCTGGTAAATCGCCAGGCCATTCCGGCCAGGACGCCCAGCCTGGGGGACTGGTGGCTACGGTTGACCCTGGTCATAGCCGCGATTATTGTGGTGTGCCGTGTGGGGCAAAAGGTCCGGCAGGGCAAGAGGAGCTACCGTTACCGGGTGGCAGGCCGGCAACTTCCGCGGAGAAGCATGGGGTGAGTATTTCCCTGCGGCGTGCCCGGGGAATAGTCTCACTTTTCCCCGGCGGAGTCGCTAAGCTTTTCCAGTTCCTCCACCAGGTCCCGGATTATACCGGCGGTATTGGTGACAGAGGCAGCATCACCAAAATCTGTATTTACCACGGTAGCCTTGATAATGGCGCTGATGTCATGCTGCTCCCGGCTGCCGGCTTTGGTGGCCACCCAGCGCCGGAGGTACGGAAGAAGAGGTCCCGCCCGCCCGCCTGCTACCACGGTTTCCAGTATTTCCAGCAGAAACAACATTTCGGCTGAGGAAAGACGACCCTGGTGGTAGCTTTCATACACCAGGGTGGCCAGTTCATCGTAAACCTGCTTCTTGCGGGTGTCCCGGTTGTTCATCAGAGGGAAATCCTTTCTGCGTCCCGCATAGTCTGCCGGGCCTTGTCAAAGTAGATGGGCAGCCCAACTCCCCCAATGCCGTCCCGGTTCTTGTCTATGTACAGGTAGTAGTTAACCCGCTTGTATTTCTTCAGTTCCTCGTTTTCCTCCAACTCCTCGCGGGAGATTGGCAAAAGCTTCAACATCAGGTCACACTCGTTCTTCATCCGGCGGGCTCCCTGCAAGGTACCGTCTTCGTTCAACTGAACTAGGCACATAACCGCTATGTCCAGGTTCTGGGCCAGCATTTTCTGGGTCTTGACGATCTGCTCCAGTACCTGCCATTCAGCCAGGTTATTGGTAATCTTGTCCATCCGGCCAACGTAGTCGAGGATCATCAGCTTGATATCGTGCTGTATCTTGAATTTCCTGGCGATGGAGATAGTTTTCTCGGGGGTCAGGTTGGGACAGGGATAAGAATAAAAGCCGCTTTCCCGCAAACGCGAGTAGCCCTGGAGCACGCGTGAAAGCTGGGCCTCGGTAAGTTCACCTCGCCGGATGAGATCGTGCTCGATGTTGGACAACATTGACCCCCAGCGCAGGGCAATCTGCACGCGGCTCATCTCCGTGTTAAGGTAGAGCACGTTATACCGATTTTCTACCGCTACTGCCTGGGCGGTATGGAGGGCAAAAGCCGTCTTGCCGTGCCCGGTCTGCGCCCCTACTATGACGAGGTCCCCGCTCTTGTATCCCATTGTCAGGTGGTTCAGCGTATCGAAACCGGTGTCCAACCCATCCAGGGGGAGGACCCCTTTATGTTGCTCCTTGATTTCTTTATAACGCAAAAAGCGGCGCTCCACCTCGTCATAGCCCAGATTGGCCAGGTCAAACGGGGAATCAACCTTGTCATCAATTTCCAGGGCGGTGAGATTGGTCAGCTCTTCCTCAGCCTGTAACAACACCTGTTCGATGTCGTCCAGTTCGCTTTCCATGAGCCTTTGGTAGTTCTGGCGCAGAAAATTCTCGAACTTGCGCAGCCGAGTTTTATCTTTAACCCGCTTGATCCAGTAATGAACATTTTCATCATCGATGAAGTGCTCGACTATGTACTGCAATTCCTCGATATCGCGAGGATCAGTAAAAAGCTGCAGTTTGTGGGCCTCCTTGAGCAGTTCCACATAGGTGGGGCGAACTTCCTGCTCATAGAGACTGCATACCAGTTCAAAAATAGACCGGTGTTTGTGACTATAGAAATCCTCCGCCCGCAGGGCGTCGTAGCCCGCGATGCAGGCGTCCTCCGAGTGCAACATAGCGGAGAGAACCCTCCGCTCGCTTTCCAGATCGTACAATCTTTCCTCGACCAGGGAACGCTGTATGGCCATAGTAACCTCCGGTGGCATCCCGCCTGGTTTGAAGGAAGCAAAAAGATCGTCCCCTTGCTTCCTTAGGCTTTAGTCTTGAGCTCTTCCAGAACATGGGGTGCTACAAAGATTTCCATCCCTGCCTTATCCCCGGAACTGCGGTTAAGTATGTTAAGGCGGCTACCCGCGCGCTGGCTGCGTTTCTTAAACTCACTCGTATCCTGCTCCGCTTCCGCGACGGTGGATATACCCTTGGCAAGCCAGTTGGCCAGAACCCGTTCCACGTATTCCATCCCGCCGCTTTTGGTCCGCTGGCACATGATTTCGCCGGCCTTCATTATCATCTCATGGGAAAAGCGCCACTCGTACCTCCACTTTTCATATGTTTTGCGCCGGGCTTCGGCCTGCATATCGATGCCGGTATAGCTGCCGAACTCCATCATTTCCAGCGCGAATTCATGCTTCCGGGAGGGAAAGTGTCCCGGCTTGTCCACTACACTACGAAAATACTGCTCCATACCGCTCAGGTTGCCAACGGCGTATTCATGCAACCCCCTGGCTATGGCCGTAATTTCCCGGGGATCGTAAATATTCCTCTCAAAGCACAGTTCCAGCATAATGATAAGGTATTCCGGTTTGCACTTGAACTCGTTCAACCAGCGGGAGATTTCCCGGTGCATTTCGGGAC
>JAAYAC010000149.1 GCA_012719535.1 Syntrophomonadaceae bacterium
ATATTGGGATTATTACTCTTCGACCGTCCCGCATCCGGGGAGCCGGCGCCGGAAATAACCCTCCCGGGGGTAAAAGCGGTTATGGACGAATTTCGTCCCATTGCCGAGCAGATTTTTGAGAAGGTGTTGGTGGAAAAATCGGCGCCTGTAACCGCGGCTACCACGGCGGATCTGGACAAAAGCTTGAACTGGCTGGGGGAGATTGGCCACAAGTTCGGCCAACAGATTCTGGAGGGTCTTAATGAAGTCAAGCGAGTGTCTTTTCCCTCATCTGGAGTCGGCTTGACCGACGAAATGTACCTGTTACAGAGAAGAATGGAGGAAAGGGTCGACTCCATCTACAGCTTTCTCGATAGGCTGGAAAGCTCCATGCGTCGGGGACAGGAGGAGATGGAGATGGCTATTTCCCGTCAATTAAAAGACCTCAGAGACAGCCTGGAACGCGAAAAGGAGATAAACTACCGGTACCTGGAAAATCTCTTGACCAGCCAGCTCAGCGAGGGTAGCCCGCTGGTGGGGGACGAGCTGGTGGTTTCCCGGTTGGACAGGATGGCCGATCAGTTTACGGTCCTTATCGAAAAATCGCTCGATAGCCGGCTGGAACGCCTGGAGGAAAACCTGGTGTCCGTGGCCGAGGAACTGCTGGCCAAATCGATCGGTGAAATGCAGAAAGAGTCCCTGCTACAGGTTAACGGGCTGAAGCACCTGAGCGCCTTGCTCGAACAGGTGATGACCAAACCCAAAACCCCACTGGAAAGATTGGGCTCTGCCCGCAGCCTGCTCGACCGGCTGGCACAGGAAGCAAGTGATGTTATGGTTACCCTCGCCTGGCAGGACGTGCTGATCGAAAAAAGATGGCAAGAAATAAAGGAAAAGTTGGAGAGCATGCAGCACGATATATATAAAGGTCTCGAGGCAGAAAAGCGTGCCAGCATTTATCTTACCATTGCCGAGGAAATACCGGAGTTCAGCCTGCCTGAGACTCGTGAGAAACTGAGCGACGTTTTACAGAGCCTGGTAGTCGCCGAAGCCCTATATATGAATTACCGGGAAGGTGATGAAGAATCCACCGCGGGCGGTGCGTATGTCATTTTCCAATTCATTAGGGCGCTCGAACAAATGGCTAGGGAAAAGATCGTTATATCGGGGGAAATGTTGGTCCGGCGCCGGTTAATAAGAGATGAAACCCGGGCCGGAAGCTACTCCGGGGTATTTGAAAAGGTGTTTCGCGAGGTGGAAACGCGCGGGTCGGGTCTGGAAGGTTATTTGGTGGGGTTGTACCCGGGCGCATTTCACAACTTTTGCCTCAACCCCGGAGTGCGTCACCGGCCGGCCAGTTGTGGACAAGCCGGGTGGATGTTGTATTTAGATTTGCTGGATGATGAAGAAGCCGGGGACACCGATCTGTATTATCTAATCGGGCTACTGCTGGTAAGCCACACTATACGTAACCGGTATATTCACCCCTCCAACAGCAGCATGCTTATCAAGGTTGAGCATCCCCGTTATGTTGAACAGGCACGCTTCTGCAGCCTTACCGCCATTTCCTTGTTAGTCCCACGAGAAATACCTTACTGACGCCAGAACCGTGTGTGTAACCTGGAGGCGGGACAGAGTTCAGGCTGCACCTTCGCAGGGCAGTTACCGTGTCACCAATCCCAGGATGTGATAAGTCTCCCTGTCCATTATCCCGGTCGCAGGCCTGCCGTACAGGTATTGCAAGTATTTGACCGCCGTAACCGTCATCTTCCCGTATCGACCGTCGGCATACCCCAGATACACGCCTTTTTCCTTGAGCTTCTGTTGAATATATACCACATCCGGCCCGGTTGAACCCAGCTGCATCAGTCTCATTCTGGTTACTCGCGGATTGGCGTTGGCAGAGGAATCAAAGATCTTTACCGGGGTACCGGAAGGTACCAGTGGGTATAGTTCTTCGACGTCCTTGTTATACATCCGTATACAACCGTGCGAGGCCCGAGTGCCTATGGTCCAGGGTTTGTTGGTTCCGTGTATACCATATATTCCCCAGGGAACGTTCAGTCCCATCCACCGGGTACCGAACCCGGAGCCCCAGTTAACAGCCTTGTGCACTATCGTCCATTCTCCTAAGGGGGTGGGGGTTCGGGCAGTCCCACAGGCGACGGGGTATTGCTTGTACTGCTTGCCGTTACTGTATAAAGTCAGCCTGTGGGTAGCAATGTCTATGGTAATATAGGGATTTTCGAGCGGTGGCAACGTAGCGTGCGCAGTAACTGGTTCGACCATGAGTTCCTGCCACAGGCTGCCGTTCACCCCGGTTGCAGCTGCCAGGTGTCGGCAACGAGCAAAATCCAATACGGCACGGTGAGTGAGCGGGCCGTATACCCCGTCTACCGGACCCGGGTCAAAACCAAGTTCTAGCAATCTGGCCTGTATATACGCTACGGCCTCGCCCCGCATATAAGGTGAAGTTAGCTCCAGCCGGGGAGCAACCTCGCGCCAGCACTCACAGCACTCGGCACGGGCGGTTGTGTTTAATGTGAAGATAAGCAGGGTAGTCAGACCCAGAACTAGAAGTATCCGGCTGCCGTACATACATGTGTTTCCTCCCAATATATTTTCGTCACACGAGTATTTTTTCTCCGGAGCATGTTTTCAATGAATGGATTTTTTTAGCGCGGGCTCGGAAGGCAAGCGCTACATATACCAGGTTGTTTTTTGCCATGGGTTTTGCTACAATATTGGCTAAAATATTGCCAATTGTTGCGGTTTAAAGGCAGTGACAGGGACAGTAGCAGGGATTACCGGTTAAGCGAATCCGGGATGGTGGAAGCCGGACACTGGTTCCCGCAAGCGAAGATCCCCCTGGAGCCTTCAACCGAACCCCCGGGAGGAGAATCGGCATACCGGAGCGTTACCGGCCATACGGGCCAGCTTTTGCGGCCCAGGGTGCCGGTCTTGGTTTCCACGGGATAGTAGGCTTGAACGGATACGCCCCGTTAAAGGCGCACAAGTGGTACCTGCCACCCGGCAGGTTCTATGAGGGTGGTACCGCGGAAGTAACCTTTCGTCCCTTGCATGGATGAGGGGTTTTTTTTATGACAGGTGGCAATACTTAAAGAATGAAGAGGTGAGAAAATTTGGCAAGAGGGAAATATGATGAAACGCTGAACCTCCCCAAGACCGAGTTCCCGATGAGGGCCAATCTGCCGGTCCGGGAACCGGAAATCCTTAAATTCTGGGAGGATATTGATGTTTACCACCTGGTTCAGGAAAGAAACCAGGGGAAGCCTTGTTTTATTCTCCATGACGGCCCCCCCTATGCTAACGGGCATATCCACGTGGGGCATACTCTTAACAAGGTTCTTAAGGATATCATCGTTAAGTATCATTCCGTAACCGGCTACAATGCCCCTTACGTGCCGGGGTGGGATACCCATGGTTTGCCTATCGAGCAACAGGCGATCAAGGAGTTGGGAATTGACCGGCACAAGACCAATGTAGTTGAGTTCAGGAAACATTGCCAGCAATACGCCTTGAAGTATGTGGACATCCAAAGGGAAGAATTCAAACGCCTGGGGGTAAGGGGCGATTGGGAACACCCCTACCTGACCCTGGCACCGGAGTTTGAGGCTGTTCAGGTTGAGGTCTTCGGGGAAATGGCCAAGAAGGGGTACATCTACAAAGGCTTGAAGCCGGTTTACTGGTGTGCGGATTGTGAAACCGCCCTTGCTGAAGCGGAGGTCGAGTACGGAGACAAATCTTCGCCTTCCATTTATGTCAAGTTCCCGGTTAAAGACGTGAAGGGGCTGTTTCCGGTGGAGAACACCTATGTCATCATCTGGACCACTACGCCCTGGACCCTCCCGGCCAACACCGGTATCGCGGTCCATCCTGACTATGACTATGTACTGGTAGCGGCGAACGGAGAAAGATATGTGGTGGCCAAGGAGTTGCTGGAACAGGTAGCCCAGGAAGCAGGCTGGCCAGAGTACGATGTCGTGCAGCAATTCAAAGGTATTGAGCTGGAACGGGCAGTTTGCCGTCACCCATTTATAGACCGGGATTCCCTGGTGGTGTGCGGAGAACACGTCACCCTGGAGCAGGGTACCGGCTGCGTGCATACCGCCCCGGGTCACGGTGAGGAAGACTTTGTAGTGGGTAAGGAATACGGGCTGCCGGTTATATCGCCGCTGGATGACCGGGGAGTGTTTACTGAAGAGGGAGGCCGTTTTGCCGGGTTGTTCTGCTACGATGCCAATGACAAGATAATCGCTCATTTGCGTGAACTGGGGATGCTGGTCAAGTCAGAGCAGATTGTTCACCAGTACCCCCATTGCTGGCGCTGCAAGCACCCTATTGTCTACAGGGCTACCGAGCAGTGGTTTGCCTCCATTGACGGTTTTCGCCAGGCTGCCCTGGAAGCCATCGACACAGTAAGGTGGATCCCCGCCTGGGGGCGTGACCGTATATTCAATATGATAAGAGACCGGGGCGACTGGTGCATTTCCCGGCAGCGGACCTGGGGGGTGCCCATCCCCATATTCTACTGTAATTCATGTGGGGAAGCTATCATCAATGATGAAACCATTGCCCGGGTTAAGCAGCTCTTTGCCCAGCATGGCTCCGATATCTGGTTTGCCAGTGAAGCCGTGGACTTGCTTCCACCCGGCTACCAGTGCGGGAATTGCGGGGGAAGGGATTTCCGCAAGGAGAAGGACATCATGGACGTGTGGTTCGACTCGGGCTCCAGTCACAAGGCGGTGCTGGAGACCCGCGAAGACCTGCGCTGGCCCGCCGACATGTACCTGGAGGGCAGCGACCAGCACCGGGGTTGGTTCAACTCATCCCTGTCAACCGCTGTCGCGGTCACAGGGCAGGCCCCGTACCGTATTGTTCTTACCCATGGTTTCACCGTTGATGAGCAGGGGAGAAAAATGTCCAAGTCTTTGGGGAATGTGGTGGATCCCCTCAAGATCATCGATAAAATGGGGGCTGACATCCTGCGCCTTTGGGTATCCTCGGCAGACTACCGTAACGACGTGGCGGCCTCGGAAAATATCCTGAAACAGGCAGCGGAGGCCTACCGCAAGATTCGCAACACCTGCCGGTTTATCTTGGGTAACATCGCCGACTTCCATGTGCAACAGAACCGGGTGGCCTACGAAGACATGAATAACCTTGACCGTTGGGCATTGCTGAAGTTGCACAAATTGATCCAAAGGGTTACCCGGGCTTATAACGATTACGAGTTCCATGTGGTCTACCACTCCATTCACAACTTCTGTACAGTAGACATGAGTGCTGTGTACTTTGATATCATCAAGGACCGGCTCTATACGTCCTTGCCTGATAGCCAGGGGAGAAGAGCCGTCCAAACCGTGCTGTATGAGGTTATCCACGCTCTGGTGAGGATGCTGATGCCGATCCTGGCCTTTACTACCGAGGAAATGTGGCAGCATCTGCGTGGAGAAAACGACCCGCTCAGTGTTCAGCTCACCGACTGGCCACAGGTCAATGAACAGTACCTGGACCCCGAATTGGAGGCCTGGGGGGAGCGGATACTGAAAACCCGCGAGGTGGTGGCCAAGGCGTTGGAACTGGCCCGGCAGGGAAAGATAATCGGACATTCACTGGGGGCGGCGGTGACCATTTATGCCGGTGAAGACTGGTGCTCGCTGTTAAAGTCGGTGGAAGACCTGAGCGATATCCTGATCGTATCGCGGGTAGAGGTGCTTCCGGCTGAATTGCGCCCCGCCGACAGCCTGGCGCTCGATACGGCTCCCGGTATCTGGGTAACGGTGTCCCCGGCTCCCGGGGAAAAATGTGAAAGGTGCTGGATTATCAGTCCCGAGGTGGGGCAAAATCCGGTTCACCCCACGCTCTGTCGCCGTTGCCTGGAAGTTGTAACCGCCGGTGAAGAATCAAGGTAGAGGGGGGAGTATGGTGGGAGAAGAGGGGCACCGGCTGATAATTACGGTAGTTGGGCATGACCGGGTGGGAATAATTGCCGGAATATCCGGCATTCTAGCTGCTGCCAACGTCAATATCCTGGATATCAGCCAGACCATCCTGCAAGGTTTCTTCACCATGGTCATGGTGGTCGATAGCAAGGCAAGTACTGTTGAACTGGCCGAATTGAAGGAACTCCTGGTGAAAAAGGGGGAAGAGCTTGGCCTGGTAGTCAATGTTCAGCATGAGGATGTCTTTCGCTTCATGCACCGGATATAGTGGAATTCCCACCAGCATTGCTGAACACCGGTATACGTAGGTGAAAACAGACCCTCATAATCCCAAGGGGGCACATGGGGGTCTGGTTTCTTTATTTATATTTCGGATATATTTCGGAGGGGGGTTAGTGGTGAAGTACGTGGTCAGTCCCGAAGAGATCCTGGAGACGCTGGAGATGCTCCGCAGCCAGAAACTTGATATAAGGACTATTACCATGGGTATTAGCTTGAGAGACTGCACCGGCACGTCCGCGGAGGAAGTGGGGGGGAAACTGTATGACAAGATCACCGGCGTCGCGAGCAGGCTGGTACAAGTGGGAGAGGACATTGAACGCGAGTACGGAATACCGATTATCAATAAAAGAATCTCAGTAACGCCTTTAGCGTTAGTGGCGGACAGCCTTTCCCCCCGGGAGATGGTCAAGGTGGGAAGCTACCTGGATCGTGCTGCCCGGGAGGTGGGGGTGAACTTTATTGGCGGTTTCTCCGCCCTGGTGCATAAAGGTTATACCCGCGGGGACCTGGCCCTCATTAACGCCATACCGGAAACCCTGGCTGGCACCGAGAGGGTGTGTGCCTCGGTTAACGTCGGTACCACCAAGGCTGGGATCAATATGGATGCAGTGTCTCTGCTGGGGCAAATTATAAAACAGACCGCTGAACTTACCGCCGCCGAGGATGGTATCGGCTGTGCCAAACTGGTAGTCTTCTGCAATGCTCCGGAAGATAACCCCTTCATGGCGGGGGCTTTTCATGGGGTGGGGGAACCCGAGGTTACCATTAACATTGGAATCAGCGGGCCGGGAGTGGTTCTCAATGTGGTTAAACAGCACCCGGAAGCCGATCTGGGGACCTTGTCCAATCTCATCAAGAACACCGCATTCAAAATCACCCGGATGGGAGAACTGGTAGGCCGGGTGGCATCGCAACGGCTGGGGGTCGACTTTGGCATAGTGGACCTGTCGCTGGCCCCGACTCCCGCGGTCGGTGACAGCGTTGCCGAAATACTGGAGGCTATGGGGTTGGAGAGGTGCGGTACCCATGGCACTACCGCGGCCCTGGCACTTTTGAACGATGCAGTCAAGAAGGGGGGAGCCATGGCTTCCTCATATGTCGGCGGCCTTTCCGGTGCGTTTATCCCGGTAAGTGAAGACAACGGCATGATTGAAGCGGTTGAGGCGGGAAGCCTGACCCTTGACAAACTGGAGGCTATGACCTCAGTCTGCTCGGTGGGCCTGGATATGATTGCGCTTCCGGGGGATACCCCCGCCGAAACCATTGCGGCTATAATTGCAGATGAAGCGGCCATCGGCCTGATAAACTGTAAGACTACGGCGGTAAGAATCATTCCGGCACCGGGCAAGCAAGAAGGCGATTGGATTGAATTTGGAGGTCTGCTGGGTAGGGCCCCGGTAATGAAAGTTAACCGTTTTGCGTCGCATGACTTTGTGCGGCGCGGGGGACGAATACCCGCTCCTATCCAGGCTTTGACCAACTAAAAGCCAGGCCCTAAAGCAACGGTTGGTCGAGCTTGCGAGGATCCAGAGATTGGTTGGTTGGCCGGTAATTTGATATAATAAATACAATCAGAAACGTTGGTAACAGGGGGCGTATAGTCCCTTTTTTACTAGCCGGCTGAACGGCCAAGCCGGAGAAACGGCCGCCCTGGTGTGTTTACGGTTCTGGCGACAAGGGATAGAGAGGGGTATTTCACGGAACAATAGATTATGAAAGGTTGAAGACGATGCATCCCGGGAAGAACAGGGAAGAACAGTTGCTTGAGCGGCTGGAATAGAGGATGAAAGAACTCTCTGCCAATATGGAACGAATGAGGTTGGCCGAGTATGTAGAGATGTTGGAAAATCCCAGGCGGCTGCTCTACATCAACTTCCTCATCGGTATTTCCCGGGGTTTGGGGGGGGCTGTAGGAGCGACCATTCTGGCGGCCATCGTGCTGTATTTCCTGCAAAAGGCGGGGGTTCTACACCTGCCGGTCATTGGGGACTTCATAGCCGAACTGGTCCGGATCGTCCAGTCTCAGTTGGAGGCGGGACACGCCCTTAGGGGGGGAGGCGGGTAGAAATGAGGTGTTGCCGACTGGATACCAGGCAGGAATTACTCGCTGAGCGTGAAAGGCTGAAAAAAGCCCTAGCCCGCAAGACGGGGGCGAGGGAAGCTGGCATGGTGGAGATGACCGACGAGCTTTCCATGTACGACCAGCACCCGGCCGATGTTGGTTCCGAACTTTACGAACGGGAAAAGGACGCAGGACTCCAGGAGAACCTGGAGATGAGACTGGTTCAGGTCGACAGGGCCATGCAACGGCTGGCAGAGGGCAAGTATGGTACCTGTGAAAGATGCGGGGGGACCATAGACTCTCTCCGGTTGGAAGCCCTGCCCGAGGCTACCCTGTGTGTGGAATGCGCCCGGAACGAGCAGGATAAATTTACCCGCCCTGAAGAAGAAAGACAGACGAGTATGGGAGATATTACGGAAAAAGGCGAGTGGTTCAACATAGCCGGTTACGATTTTAGTGAGGAATACCATAAAAAATTCCCGGATAGCAAGCACGGCATGGGGTGAGCAGTCCTGTTGATTAACAAGGGGGTGTGTGTGTATGCGGATTGGGGTATTTACGGACAGCTACAAGCCGTATACCAGCGGGGTGGTCACTTCCATAACCACCTTTAGGGAAGAACTGGAAAACCTGGGACATAGTGTTTTCGTTTTTGCCCCCAGCTATCCTAAATACCAGGATGAGGAAGCCAACGTCTACCGCTTTTTCTCAATCCCGGCGCCCACCAACCCGGGCTATACCCTGGCGGTACCCATTTCTCCGCGCCTGAGCCTGACGGTTAAGAAGCTCGGGCTGGATATCGTTCATGTTCATTCTCCATTTATACTGGGGCGATGGGGGGCAAAATGTGCGCGACGGTTCGGCCTGCCCCTGGTGTTTACCTACCATACACTGTATGAACAGTATATCCATTATGTTCCAATGCCGCGGGAACTTGCCAGGGACCTGGCTATTACCTACAGCCGGCATTTCTGCAACCGGTGTGACCTGGTCATAACCCCAACCCGTGAGGTGGAGCAACTGGTGCAAAGTTATGGCGTTCAGGCGCCTGTACGGGTTATCCCCACCGGCGTACCGATACACAAGTTTCGTAACCGACGTCCCGGGTGGTTAAGAAAAAACTGGAATATTCCGCCCGAGGCTCGGGTCTGTCTGTTTGTCGGGAGGCTTAGCCGGGAGAAGAATTTGGAGTTTCTTCTGGAGGCCTTTCAGTTGGTTAAACAGCAGTGCCCGCAGGCGGTGCTGGTTATTGTGGCTGCAGGTCCCCTGGAGGACGAGCTGAAACAACATGCTGTCGACCTGGGGTTCCATCTGGACCGGGACGTGGTGTTTACCGGCCGGTTGCCTTATGAGAACCTGATAGATGTTTACTTTGACGCCGACCTGTTTACCTTTGCCTCGGTTACTGAAACCCAGGGTCTGGTGCTGATTGAGGCGATGGCGGCCGGCTTGCCCGTGGTAGCGGTGAGCGCGTTCGGGGTCCAGGATATGGTGGATAACGAAGTGAACGGTTACCTGGTTTCCCTGGACCGGCAGGAATTCGCGGCCCGGGTGCTCCAGCTGCTGGCCAACGAGCCTTTGCGACGGGAGTTTGCCCGGCAGGCTTTGGCCAAGGCCGAGCAAATGTCATCAAGGGCCATGGCCAGGAAGCTGGAGGCCGAATACCTGAAGCTTCTGGAGAAGCCGGGGCAAAGAGACTACAATCCGGCCGGGCACCTGCGCCGCGACAGCCTGGTCAGGTAAGTGTTTAGGCTGTTTCTCGCTCCGCTTCGTAGCCCTCACCCGGCACTCAATCGGACTCTTTAAGATTCTACTGTAGCGAGTATCATGGAATTGAGTGCCGGACTCGTCATAAGTCGCTCGCTCGGTTAGCACACTCCCGGTTGGATAGCTGTTTTGGGATGGTCAACAGTAATTCAGGCTGCGAACATCTGCGTCCGTCAGCATGCATCTGCTGTTTCAAAGGTATTTTCATGGCAGAGGGCGGCAAGGCAACCGCCGTTACTAGGGAGGCTGCCGGAATGGGGTCTGAAACCTTGGCAGGTTGATATATGTCTTGTTGTGGTTGACCAGACACAGTAGGGAGGGGGAGAAGGGTGCTGCGGTACTGGTTGGTGTTTGTGGGAGTGATTGGGCTGGACCAGGTGGCCAAGTTACTGGTACAATACTACCTGACTCCCGGCCAGACCATTCCTGTAATTGGTAACTTGCTCCACCTGACATACATGTACAACCATGGGGGAGCCTTTGGCCTGTTTGCGGGGTATGTGCCTCTCTTTCTGGTATCGGCCATTGCGGTTGTCCTGGCGTCAGCCGTATACGTACTCCGGAACCGGCCCGAAGCGAGAATGGAGATAGCCCTGGCCCTGGTGGCCGGTGGGGCTGGGGGCAACCTGATTGACCGGGTGTACCTGGGGTATGTCGTTGATTATGTAGATTTGGGTTTCTGGCCGGTGTTTAACCTGGCGGATTGTGCCATAGTTCTTGGCGCCGCCTGGATGTTTTATATCCTGGTCCGGCCGGAACCAGCCAGGGGTGTTTAGAGATGGAAGTTAGGGAACTCCTGGTCGGTGAAGGGATGGAGGGGGAACGCCTGGATACCTGGCTGGCGCTGAAGGTTCCAGAACTATCCCGCAGCCAGGTAAAGAGTTTGATCGAAGACGGCCTGGTACTGGTGGGGGGACAGGTACGTAAACCCGGGTACCGGGTTAAACCCGGGGAACATGTAGAAGTCAGAATTCCGCCGCCGCGGGAGACCAGGGTTGAAGCACAAGATATTCCGCTCAACATCATTTATGAGGACCAGGATGTCGCGGTTATCGATAAACCCCAGGGTATGGTGGTACACCCCGCCCACGGTCATTGGGACCAGACCCTGGTCAATGCCTTACTGTACCAGGTCAGGGACCTTTCTGGCATCAACGGGGAAATCCGGCCCGGCATAGTTCACCGGCTGGACAAAGATACCTCGGGAATCCTGGTGGTGGCCAAAAATGACCGGGCTCACCAGAGCCTGTCTTCCCAGATCAAGGCGCGTAGTATGAAACGGGAATATATTGCTCTGGTACACGGGGTAATTAAGGAACAGGCCGGAACCATCCAGGCCCCCATCGGGCGTAGCAGGAACCACCGCAAAAAGATGGCGGTGGTTAAAGACGGGAGGCCGGCCGTTACCCATTACGAGGTTTTGCGGCGGTACCGGGATTATACCCTGGTAAGGGTCAGGTTGGAAACCGGTCGCACCCACCAGATCCGTGTCCATTTTTCCTACATCGGGCACCCGGTGGTGGGGGATGTGGTGTACGGGCCCTCCAAACCGCATTTCGACCTGGTGGGCCAGTTGCTTCATGCCCGTTACCTGGGTTTCAAGCACCCGGTTTCCGGGGCCATGATGGAGTTTACTTCCCCGCTACCCGAATACTTCGCAACTATATTGCAGCATCTGGAGAGGTCAGATGCTTGACATGGGAATACTGCTACTTTAAAATGATTTAAGAACCTTTAAGTTAGCCCCGTGAGGCTGGCAAGGGATATGCAGGCGGCGTACCTACCTTCTTTTCTTGCGGGAGGTAGGTTTTATTATGCCCAACTATGGTGGTGTGGCATGATGGCAACCAGGGGGGGTTACCGGTGAATTTCATTGAGAAAACCCGCATAATGGATGAAGCAGGCATGAGGAGGGCCTTGACCCGGATAAGCCATGAAATAATTGAACGCAACAAAGGGGTCAAAGATCTGGCTATCATTGGTATTAGACGCAGGGGAGGGCCACTGGCCGAGCGCCTGGCGGAAAAGATCAAGGAGATCGAGGGAGTAGAGATTCCGGTAGGGCTGCTGGATATTACTCTGTACCGGGATGATTTAACCACCCTGGCTTCTCAGCCGATGGTCCTGCGGACCGAGGTTCCCTTTGACATAACAAATAAAGTAATAATTCTGACCGATGATGTATTGTATACTGGCCGAACCGTAAGGGCGGCCCTAGATGCCCTAATCGATCTGGGCCGGCCGAGGGCCATACAGCTGGCGGTCCTGGTTGACCGGGGACACAAGGAACTTCCAATTAAAGCAGATTATGTGGGGAAAAACGTACCCACTTCCAAAAAAGAAATTATTACCGTGAGGGTAAAAGAAATTGATGGAAAAGATGAGGTGGTAATTGAAGAACTTGCCGGAGAGTAGGAAATCCCTTTAACTTAGTCCTGCGAGGCTAGCAAGGGAGCTGGAACACCGGAAAGAGCTTTAAGCCTTCCTTGCCAGGCAGCAGGGAAGGCTTTTTTGCTGGGAGACCGATGTAAAGGAGGTCAGAAAATGAGTTTTGAACATCACAAGGATTTACTGGGACTAAAGGATTTGGGTAAGGAGGAAATAACCACCATACTCGATGTAGCGGTACCTATGAAAGACATCATCAAAAGAGACATAAAAAAGGTACCTACCCTGCGAGGCAAAGTGGTAGTGACGCTGTTTTACGAGCCCAGTACCCGGACCAGAACTTCCTTTGAGCTGGCGGGAAAGTATCTTTCGGCGGACACAGTAAACCTGGCCGTTAATACCAGTAGTGTTCAGAAGGGAGAAAGCCTGCGGGACACCATCAAGACCATTGAGGTGATGGGGGCCGATATGGTGGTTATTCGCCATTCTATGAGCGGTGTTCCTCATTATGTAAGTCGCAACACCAGCATGCGGGTTATCAACGCCGGGGATGGGGTACACGAACACCCTACCCAGGGGTTACTGGACATGTACTCTATCCGCGAAAAGAAGGGTACCCTGGAAGGGCTAAAGGTAGCTATAGTCGGTGACATACTCCACAGCCGGGTAGCCCGTTCCAACATCTTTGGCCTGCAGAAGTTCGGTTGCGAGGTCAGGGTAATCGGGCCTTCAACCTTGATGCCGCCTGGGGTGGAGAAACTGGGAGTAAAAAAATACTTTAACATAGAGGAAGGGTTGGAAGGGGTGGATGTTATCAATGTCCTGCGTATCCAGCGGGAGAGGCAGAAGAAAGGGCTGTTTCCTACCCTGGAGGAGTATGCCAACCTTTACTGCCTGACCCGGGAACGGGTATCCCGGGCCCGGCCGGATGTACTGGTCCTGCATCCCGGCCCGATGAACCGGGGTGTTGAGATCTCCAGCGAGGTAGCGGACAGCGTTACCTCGATTATCAATGAACAGGTTACGAACGGGGTTGCGGTAAGGATGGCCCTGTTGTACCTGATGATGGGAGGGAGTAGGGATGAGATTGCTGGTTAAAGGTGGACGGGTTATCGATCCGGCCAATCACCTCGATGAAGTAGCCGATCTGCTGGTCGAGAACGGAGTTATCCGGGAGATCAGGCCGGGAATACCAGAAGCCGGGGCGGAGGTCCTGGATGCGGCCGGCAAGGTGGTTTGCCCGGGATTCATAGACATACATGTCCACTTAAGGGAGCCCGGTTTCGAGTACAAGGAGGATATTGCTTCCGGGACCCGCGCGGCTGCAGCCGGGGGATTTACGAGCGTTTGCTGTATGCCCAATACTTGCCCGGTCATTGATAATAACGCAGTTACCGGCTTTATCCGCCGCCGTGCCGAAGAGGTGGGCGTAGTCAATGTGTATCCCATAGGCAGCATTACCAAGCAGCAGGAGGGTAAGGAGATCGCGGAAATAGCCGACCTGGTTGCGGCAGGCTGTGTAGCCATATCCGACGATGGCCGACCGGTGATGAACGCGGAGATCATGAGGAGAGCGCTGGAATACACCAAGATGTTCGACATTCCAGTCATCTCTCATTGTGAGGACCTTAACCTGGCGGAAGAGGGCCAGATGCATGAGGGATACTATTCAACTCTCTATGGCCTTAAAGGCATACCGGCCGTTGCCGAGGAGATAATGGTGGCTCGCGACATACTCCTGGCGGGGGCTACCGGCAGCAGGGTACACTTTGCTCACGTTAGCACCCGGGGGTCATTGAACCTTATCAGGCAGGCCAGGCAACAGGGCTTGAGGGTGACCTGTGAAGTTACTCCCCACCACTTGACTCTAACCGATGAAGTGGTGGGGACTTATGATACCGATACCAAGGTGAACCCGCCGCTGCGCTCCCGGGAGGACGTGGAGGCCCTGCGGGCGGCACTCCGGGAAGGCCTGGTCGACTGCATTGCCACCGATCATGCTCCCCATGAACTGGAGGCCAAGGACTGTGAATTCAACCTGGCTTCTTTCGGGATCTCCGGCCTGGAGACGGCAGTGGCTGTGATTCTCAGTGAACTGGTTAACCCCGGGGAGTTGGACCTGGGGGAAATGGTCAGGCTGCTGGCCGTTAACCCGGCCCGTGTACTGGGCTTGGACAAGGGTACCCTCACACCGGGCGCAGCGGCAGACATTACCATTCTCGACCTGAATGCGGTAAAAGAGGTTGTACCGGCCAGCTTTCATTCCAAAGGCAAGAATAACCCCTTCAAAGGCCGGAGGTTACGGGGCTGGCCCTGGGCCACCATTGTCTCCGGCAAAATCGTGGCCCTAAACGGCGAGATAATGGTCTAATGGAGTGATAAATAAAAGTTGAGAAAGGTGTTTCGGACCGAGTATTTGCATAATTGAATTGGGAGGCGCGTTTAATGCCATTAATGGAAGGACTTAGGAAGGTTATGGTCATAGGTTCCGGTCCGATAGTCATCGGGCAGGCGGCAGAGTTTGATTATGCTGGAACCCAGGCCTGCCGAGCCCTCAAAGAGGAGAATATTGAAGTGGTCCTGGTCAACAGTAATCCGGCCACTATAATGACCGATGCCCATATCGCTGACCGGGTATATATTGAGCCTCTGGTGCCGGAAGTAGTAGCCAGCATTCTACGCCGGGAAAGGCCGGACGGGATTATTGCCACCCTGGGTGGCCAGGTGGGACTCAATATGGCTGTGGCCCTGGACCGGATAGGAGTACTGAAGGAGACGGGTATACCACTGCTGGGAACATCCCTGGAAGCCATTAAGAGGGCCGAAGATCGGGAGATGTTTAAAATGACCATGCAGGACATCGGGGAACCGATTCCCGAGAGTACTATTGTGGACAACGTAGATGATGCTCTGGAGTTCGCCCGCCGTATAGGGTACCCGGTCATTGTCAGGCCGGCCTATACCCTGGGAGGTACCGGGGGAGGAACTGCATACAGTGACGAGGAACTATACGATACCGTAACCCGGGGATTGAAGATGAGCATTATCAAGCAGGTGCTTATCGAGCAGAGTGTGCTCGGCTTCAAGGAGATCGAGTTCGAGGTCATGAGGGATGCTAACGACAACTGCATAACCATCTGCAGTATGGAAAACGTGGATGCCATGGGGATTCATACCGGCGACAGTATAGTAGTGGCTCCCGCCCTGACCTTGAACGATGAAGAATACCAGATGTTACGCAGTGCGGCGCTAAAAATCATAAGCAAGCTGCAGATTGCTGGCGGCTGCAATATACAGTTCGCATTGAACCCTTTTAGCAAAGAGTACTATGTAATTGAAGTTAACCCGCGGGTAAGCAGGTCGAGTGCTCTTGCCTCCAAAGCCACCGGTTATCCCATTGCCAGAGTGACCACCAAGATAGCCATCGGGTACAACCTGGATGAGATCGTCAACCGCATCACGGGTAAAACCAGCGCTTGCTTTGAACCCGCCATCGACTATGTTGTAGTCAAGATTCCGCGTTGGCCGTTTGACAAGTTTGGTTCTGGAGACCGCAGGCTGGGCACGCAAATGAAAGCAACCGGGGAGGTAATGGCCATCGACCGCACTTTCGAAGCGGCTCTCCTTAAGGGCATCCGCTCTCTGGAGCAGGGTGTTTATGGCTTGCACCTGCCGGAACTGGTTGAACTTGACGAGAACGAGCTCAAGCACCGTCTGGCCAATGCCGATGACGAGCGGATATTCGTGATAGGCGAGGCTCTAAGGCGCGGAGTGCCCGTGGATGAGATCTGGGAGTTGACCAGGATAGACAAGTTTTTCCTGCGTAAGATAAGAAATATCGTGGCTATGGCAGATAAAATCAAAGCGGGAGAACCGGACCGGGAACTACTGTACCAGGCTAAACGGATGGGTTTTGCTGATTGTGAACTCGCTACTATGGTAGGATGTTCGGAAAAGCACATCCGTGCTTTGCGGAAACAGTGGGGTATAACCCCCACTTATAAGCTAGTGGATACCTGTGCTGCTGAGTTTGAGGCCGAAACTCCTTACTACTACTCCTGTTACGAATCCGAAGACGAGGCCCGGCAGACAACGCAGGAGCGGAAGATACTGGTTATCGGGGCGGGGCCTATCCGTATCGGCCAGGGAGTTGAATTTGACTACTGCTCGGTCCACTGTGTATGGGCCTTGCGCGAAGCGGGAATAAAGGCGATCATCGTTAACAATAACCCGGAAACCGTCAGCACCGATTTTGATACCTCGGACCGGCTTTACTTTGAACCACTGGTCTTTGAAGATGTTATGAACATCATCGAAGAGGAGAAGCCCGAGGGGGTTATTGTCCAGTTCGGGGGGCAGACCGCTATCAACCTGGCCCAATCCCTGCAAGAGGCCGGGGTTAAGATACTTGGAACCAGCTTTGATGATATTGACCGGGCCGAGAACCGGGACCGTTTTGATGAGCTAGTCGAAGCGCTGGCGATTCCCCGTCCTCCGGGAGGCTCGGTAACCTCGATAGAAGCGGGGCTGGAGGTTGCAGCTCGGATCGGCTATCCTGTGCTCGTCAGGCCGTCATATGTACTGGGAGGGCGGGCCATGGAGATAGTCTACAACGAGAATGAGATGGTGGAATACATGCGGGGAGCGGTGAAGGTTTCCCGGGAGTTCCCCGTGCTGGTGGATAAATATCTGCAGGGCAAAGAACTTGAGGTAGATGCCGTATCTGACGGGCAGGACGTACTTATACCCGGAATAATGCAGCATATCGAAAGGGCCGGAGTTCATTCCGGGGACAGTGTGGCCGTGTACCCGGCACACCAGATATCGGAGACCATCAAGGACAAGATCATCGACTACACGGTGAAACTGGCCCGGGCCCTCAGTGTTAAAGGACTTATTAATATTCAGTTTGTGGAGTATAACGGTGAGCTTTACGTCCTAGAGGTGAACCCGCGGTCCAGCCGTACCGTTCCCTATATCAGCAAGGTTACTGGAATCCCGATGGTTAAGCTCGCTACTGAGATTATACTGGGTAAGACCCTCAGGGAAATGGGTTGCCATAGCGGGTTGTATCCCTCTCCCGGTTACTATGCCATCAAGGTTCCCGTATTCTCGTTTGCCAAACTGGTTCAGGTAGATGTCATTCTGGGACCGGAAATGAAGTCGACGGGGGAAGTAATGGGCGTGGATGCGTGTTTTGAAAAGGCTCTCTACAAGGGATTTACGGCTGCCGGCATTGCCATACCGGACTCCGGGGTGATAGTGGCTACCATTGCAGACAAGGATAAGGAGGAAGCAATACCTATTCTTCGCGGTTTCTACGACCTTGGCTTCAAGCTGGTAGCCACCAGTGGAACCGCTCGGGCTCTTGAAAAGGCGGGAATGAAGGTGCAGAGAGTCAACAAATTACATGAAGGTTCACCGCACATCGTGGACCTGATCAGAGAAGACAAGGTTGACTTCGTGGTTAATACCCTGACGAAAGGACGGGGGCCTTACAGCGATGGATTTCAGATTCGGCGCGCGGCAGTTGAACTTGGTATTGCCTGCTTGACTTCCCTGGACACCACCCGGGTAATACTGGAAGTAATCAAGGATCTGAAGAAAGGACGGGAATTCACTCCGGTTGCTTTACAGGAATATCTGGTGTAGTTGTAGAAAGGTAGTAAGAAAAAACATCTAAGAGAGGTTGCCAGGGGGTTTACGATGCGGAAAGTTGAACAGGCCTTGATTATCAGGCACCGGGAAATAGTTCCACGATACTTCGAACTTGAGTTTATAGCGCCGGATATTGCCAGGGATGCTTTACCCGGCCAGTTTGTGCATATCAGGGTGACCAAGAGCCTTGACCCACTGCTCAGGAGACCTTTCGGGATCTACAATGTGGAGAAAAAGATAGGCAGTGTTACTGTCTTTTATAAGGTGGTCGGCCGGGGAACCAAGATACTTTCCGATTTTCACACCGCGGAAACATTGGATGTCCTTGGACCGCTAGGCCGACCGTTTTCCATACCACCGAATCTGCGGCGGGCAGTCCTGGTGGGGGGCGGGGTAGGGATTGCCCCGCTGGTATACCTGGCCCGGGTACTGTGTGAGCGGAAGGTGGAGGTCATGGTGCTCCTGGGCGGATCTACTTCCGGGTTCCTGGTAGGACGGGATATATTGAAGCGGATGGGAATCGATCATATGGTGTCCACAGATGACGGCAGCGAAGGGTTGAGAGGTAGAGTAACTGAGTTGCTGGAGAAGATCATTGACCGGAAACGCTTTGACTACATTTATTCCTGTGGCCCCGAGCCCATGATGGCCAGGGTTACGGAAATTGCCCAGGAATACGGGATAGACGGCGAACTTTCACTGGAAGAGCATATGGCCTGCGGCATCGGCGCTTGCCTGGGTTGTGCCAAGGAGGTTGTTCGGGATGGACGGCGCAGCTTTGCCAAGGTTTGTACCGATGGTCCGGTATTCAAGATTGGGGAGGTGGTCTTCCGTGCCTGATAGAAAAAAAAAGGAGAGGCTTCCCGTAAATCTGTCAGTGAACCTGGGGGGCATCGCGCTGAACAACCCGGTTACAGTAGCATCCGGTACCTTCGGTTACGGGCATGAATACGAAGAATTTGTTGACCTGGACCGGCTGGGAGCGGTGATCGTCAAGGGGACCACCCTGGAGCCGAGATGCGGCAACCCGCCCCCGCGTATCGTGGAAACGCCTGGAGGAATGTTGAATGCTATTGGACTGGAAAACCCGGGGGTAGAGGTTTTTATAAATGAGCACCTGCCCTATTTGCAACAGAAGGGTGCCACCATTATAGTAAACATCGCCGGAAACACCGTAGAAGATTACGCTGCACTGGCTGGCATTCTGGATGGTGAAGAAGGTATAGCCGGGCTGGAGGTAAACATCTCTTGCCCCAATGTAGAAAAAGGTGGCCTCCAGTTCGGGACTGACCCTGAAATGGTCAAAGAAGTGGTGGCCGGAATCAAGGAGAGCACCAAATTGCCGGTTATTGTCAAGCTCTCCCCCAACGTAACCGATATAGTGTCCATCGCCAAAGCAGCGGTTACAGCGGGGGCTGATGCCCTTTCGCTTATCAATACCGTACTGGGTATGGCCATAGACGTGGAAGGCAGGCGTCCGGTGCTGGCCAATATTTTCGGAGGGCTGTCCGGACCGGCTATCAAACCAATCGCGGTGCGAATGGTTTACCAGGTGGCTCGCGAGGTGGATGTGCCCATCCTGGGTATGGGGGGGATTATGAGTCATCTGGATGCCCTGGAATTCATCCTGGCCGGTGCAACCGCCATATCGATTGGAACGGGTAATTTCGTGAAACCGGATATAGCCCAGCAGGTGATCAGAGACCTGGAAAACTACCTTGAAGAACACGGGATCATGAACATAAACGAGCTTATCGGCGCCGCTATACAATAGCAAGCAGGAACGGTTCTTATTTACTTGGTGTTCGTGAAATTAGGTAGGGGGACACACCTGCCTCCGGCAGGAATGTCCCCGAATAGAGGTAGGGGGACACACCTGCCGGAGGCAGGTGTGTCCCCGTATAGAGAAAGGAAGGTATTGAGGATGGAGGCCACAGAACGGATCATCCTGGCTCTGGATGTTGACAGCGAAAAGCAGGCTCTAAGCTTGGTGGAGCAACTGTATGACCGGGTGGGAGTATTTAAGGTGGGTATGCAGCTATATAACAGTGTGGGACCGGGGATAGTAACCAGGATAATCGACCTGGGGGGAAAGGTTTTTGTGGACCTCAAGTTCCACGACATCCCCAATACTGTTGCGGCTGCCGGGAGAGTTATGGCCAGGCTGGGGGCCTTTATGTACAACGTCCATATTGCCGGGGGCCGGGAGATGATGCCCCGGGCAGTGGAGAGTACGGCTCAGGAGGCAGGGAAGCTGGGAAAAACGCCGCCCAGAATACTGGGAGTCACCGTGTTAACCAGCATCTCCAACCAGCAACTGCGCGCGGAGATGAAGGTAAATAAAGATGTGGACGAACTGGTGGTGGAATGGGCGCTCATGGCCAGGGAATGCGGGTTGGCCGGGGTGGTGGCATCTCCTCGGGAAATTATCCCGCTGCGCAAGGCTTGCGGCCGGGATTTTTTGGTGGTTACTCCCGGGGTAAGGCCGGCCTGGTCCGCAACGGATGACCAGAAGCGTATTACCACGCCACGGGAAGCCCTGTTGAGCGGGGCTGACTACCTGGTTATCGGCCGTCCGATACTCGCGGCGGCCAATCCACGGGAAGCGGCGGAAAGAATAATTGAGGAACTGGAGGGTTAGCAGTGCTCAGTAGGGAGGCCATAGAAAAGATGTTTGTTGATGCGGGAGCCTTGCTGGAAGGACATTTCCTGTTAACTTCAGGCCGGCACAGCAACCGCTACATGCAGTGTGCCCAGGTACTCCAGTACCCTGCGTACACCGAGGCGCTGTCCCGCATTTTGGCCGATAGATTCCGGAATGATGGCGTTGATGTGGTAGTGGGACCGGCTATGGGAGGAATCATCGTAGCTTATGAAGTGGCACGGCAGCTCGGAGTCAGGGGTATCTTCTGTGAACGCGAAAATGGCGTAATGACTTTGCGCAGGGGATTTTCAATACAACCCGGGGAGAGGATTCTGGTAGTGGAGGACGTAATCACTACTGGCGGGTCGGTTATGGAAGTCATGGAAGTAACGAAGGCTCGCGGCGGTGAAGTGGTCGGGGTGGCCGTACTGGTAGACCGGAGCGGAGGAAAGGTGGATCTCGGGCTGAGAACTGAGGCCGCCCTGGTCATGGAAATTGATTCCTGGGAGGCTGACAGCTGCCCGCTTTGCCGGGAAGGCACATTGCCGATCACCAAGCCCGGCAGCCGCAAGTAGCAGCTTCAGGGTTAAATGCATATCAGTAGTCTCCACAACCCGCCTAAGGCGGGTTGTTAGCGCCGAGCTAAAACGTCCCAAAGCTGACGTGATACCATATCCTTTAGATTCACCCGTACGCCTTTTACCCGGGACATCCCCACGGACCAGTCATTGTGGACGAACTACGTCTCTTGGACGCCGACGGGCCTATTACAAAAGCTTCACAATTAGAAAAAGTCCTTGGCCGTGCCTATTGGCAGGACCAAGGACTTCTTAGTATGAGAGATACATATCGGCGGCTTCGTGGGGTTTCACGGACCCCGTGCTACCTACGATGATATGAGAGGACGCGAGGTAGTCCTACTCGATCGATATAACGTAGTAATTATATTTATCATACTTCGTCGGCGATGGTTATCTAGGCAATACAGGCTCACCGCTACCAAGAGCCACATCATACAGATCAGTTCTACGGTCTCTAAAAACAACGTTCATAGCGTTCCAGTTAAGACGACGGGCCTCCATCAGGTTAACTTCGGCATACAAAATCTCTTCTTTATTATCGCTGGCAAGACCTGCCCTGAACCAACCTTCAGGACCAACGATTAGGCTACGTCCTGGAAACGTGCAGCCACGCTCGGTTCCGATACGGTCTGCCGCAACAACGAAAATGTTGTTGCAGTTGGCGTTAACCATGGCAAGGTGGGTACCCATAGTGCGCAGCTCCGCAGGAGGAATATCCACCCAGTTGGCTGGGCAGCAAACAACATCAGCACCCTTAAGAGCCAAGATGCGGAAATTCTCAAAGTACCACATATCAAAACAAATTAACATGCCGATTCTACCGATTGGGGTGTGAAAAACTTGGTATCCCAGATCGCCTGGCTCAAAGAAAACTTTCTCGTCATTCCACAGGTGCAGCTTACGGTGTGTGCCAATGTAGCCATCTGGGCCAACCAGCACAGCAGAGTTATAGCAACGGATGCCATCCTTAGCCACCTCAGTGATACCTGCGACTATATATACATTACGCTCCTTAGCTACCTGAATCCATTTCTGGGTTGTGTCTCCCTCGGGAATTACTTCTGCAACTTCATATACCTCTTGGCGGGTATTAAACATATAACCGGTATTACACAATTCGGGTAGTACTATAAGATTTGCACCGTTGTCAGCTGCTTCATTGATCATCTCGATGGAACGCCTTACGTTTTCCTCTTTGTACCCGATACGGGGTTCCATCTGAATTGCACACAGCTTAACCATACTCTCGCGATTGTAAATCCTGTTAGGTTCTACCATTACAATTCCTCCTCAAAACTAATCATTAAATTCATAATCATTTTTTCAAAGTGTTTCATTTTGTTGTCAAGCAGCATATAATATTACTTATAGAATGTGCAATTCTTGGTGACGTTACTAGTTATTACACGCCACATGTGTCTTGTATTGTGGTCACATGGGTAGGCACCTCCTTTATAACATGTTTTCATGACCGAGGATGATGGAATCGCTATCTAGTTAACCACCCCCTTTATCGTTATGCTAAGCATGGGAAGGCCATAAGCAAGTATTTGAGAAGTAATGCTACTCCTAATGAGCAAAATGCCATTGAGAAGGTAAAACCAACCATTGGATGCCAGTCTGAAGGAATATTGCGGTTTACCATGTTAGCTATTGGTGGGCAAAGCAAACCACCCAAGATAGCTGAAAATATGATTACGAACATGGAAGGCCCAAAGGTTAACACCATAGCGGGAGCAACGGATACCACCGGCACAAAAGATGGAAAGAAATCTTCATCACGCCAGTGAGGCCAGTAAACAAATATGGCAACTGCACCAGTAATAATTTGGCATAATAGCAGTGCCGGGAACCAACCTGTTCCATAGTAGGGTTGCATGGGGCTAAGGAACCAGGTGAGTATGCTGCCAAGAATTAATGCACCACCGGCGATTTCATTGCCTACAAACATCGGCTCGGAATAATCGGCCAGCATTCTGCGAATGAAAAACAGGTTTGGTTTCTCTACCTTGTATTGAGCCAGTGGCATCTCGCCATCGGGTAATGGTTTTACTTCGGGTACAGAGGTGTCGATAGTCATCCAGGGAAGAATTTTGCATAACTCAAATACAAAGATACCGCCGATCCACATACCGCTTACACTGGCAATAACACCGGGCAGTCCCAGAGGAAGACAAAAATCATATCGTAGCCACATTGTGATAGGGGTAGTGAAGAGTGCGCCAAAAATTGCCCCGGTAAAAAGTGAGCGAAGGTTTCCACCATAGATAAGAATAACTGCAGATGCCACTGAAACATATGGTATAAAGGTAGGAATCCATGCATCACCTTCAATGCGAAGACCACCGAATAGAATCACAGAAATACCAAGGCTTAGAAAACCGGCGGCAAAAATCCAAGGCCATTTTCCTGTGCCGTAAGAAATTGGTATACCGCGGAAGCGCGACTGTTTTTTATCCAGAACATAGGCAATTATGGAACCAATCAGAACGCCGATTCCGCCTAACAACGTCTTATGAAAATGAGGCTCGGTTGAGTCACCTATCATCCAGAAGAAACGATACAGAGGATTTGTTGCCGATTTGTCAAACCAGGTGTTATAGTCAAAAAGTACAGTTGTTAGTTTGTCTTGTAACTCTACCATCCCAAAATACACTGCAAAACCAACTAAGAGCACTCCAATAAAGGCACCTACCGGACGGGAGTCTTTTGCCATAAAGTTCAACCTCCTGCTAATATAACTTTAAATGGTGTGTGTTTCCGCTGGTCCAGATTAAAATGGAGAATTAATAAGGAATTTTGCCTCGTCCCAGATCTGATCTCTATAATCAGGATGCGCGATCTGAATAAGTGCTTCCATGCGCTCCCTTACAGTTTTACCGCGCAAAGCGGCGATACCGAATTCGGTAACCACATAATCTACATCATTACGTGAGGTTGTTACTGCTACTCCGCGGTCTAGTACCGGTACAATACGGCTGACTGATCCTTTGGCAGCTGTAGAAGGCAGTGCGATAATAGATTTGCCACCGCGGGAACGGGCTGCTCCCCGGACAAAATCTACCTGACCGCCTACGCCACTAAATTGCGTAGCTCCCAAAGTGTCGGCGGCAACTTGTCCCAGCAGATCGACTTGAAGAGCTGAGTTAATCGCTACCATATTATCGTTCTTAGCTATTACGAAGGGGTCATTAACATAGTCCACCGGGAACATTTCCACCATGGGATTTTCATGAACCCAGTCATAAAGTTTCCGGGTTCCCATCAAAAAACTTGCCACTATCTTACCGGGGTGAAGTGTTTTCCGCGAACAATTGATAATGCCAGCTTGGGTAAGCTCCATAACCCCATCAGAGAACATTTCTGAATGGATACCCAGATCGTTCTTTTCGGTCAAGCAACCGAGTACAGCGTCAGGGATGGCTCCAATCCCCAATTGCAAAGTAGCGCCGTCTTCAATCAACCTGGAAATGTTCCGGCCAATTTCTGTTTCAACCTCACCGATAGCTGGCCGGGGCAATTCTAGGATAGGAAGGTCACATGGAACAAAGTAGTCGATTTCTTCCACCCTCACACATGAATCACCACGTGTCCTGGGCATATTAGGGTTGACTTCAGCGATTACAATCCTGGCTGATTTGATGACCTGCAGAGTGTAATCGACTGATACTCCTAAGCTGCAAAACCCGTGCCGGTCAGGGGGAGCAACGGTAACTAATGCCACGTCAACTGGTAATACATTGTTGCGAAACAGACCAGGTATCTCCGAAAAGAAACAAGGAGTGTAATCGGCCCTACCCTCCGCTACCGCTTTGCGGGTCGGCGCGCCGATAAAAAGACCATTATGCCGAAAATGTTTTTCCATTCCTGGTTGAGCATAAAGGGCCTTCCCCATGGCAACCATATGCACTACTTCAACATTGTGAAGCTCCTGATAGCGATTGACCATGGCCTCCGGAAGAACCCGGGGTTCCCCACAGGCATGTCCCAGTACAACTCGATTCCCTGATCTAATGACTTTTACTGCCTCTTCCGCTGTGGTAATTCGACTATTGTAGTGCTCCTGCCAGTTCAACACGATTTATCACCACCTTTCTCTAGAAGTTTTTCGGTAACCTTTTGCGGTAGTTGGTCGACGGGTATCTGCTTATGGTCTAGCAGGTACCCACCTACCACCACCCAGTGCCTGGCTTGATCTTCAATCTGCGATAGATTCACGCAACATACCGGACATCCACCGACGATCAATCCTACATCTGCTTGTTGCTCCACTATTTCGAAGTTCACTGCACGACCTAGTTCATCTTTTATTGCCTTGACCAGCTTACTCCGGTTTATAATCGGATTACACCCACCGCAAAACTTAATCCGCAGCTTCATTTCGAATATTTTTCCTGCTTAAAGAAGATTCTGCCTTAGTAAGAGGCTGGGCAGTTCTTGCAAATACTCTAACCATTGGACATCAATGCTTAAGTCATGTTACGGACAGTATTTATTGCTCTATATATATGGCTACAAAATTTGCTGAGTTTCCTACTACTTGCTCCAGGCAAATCCTATTTCCAATCTACATCCGTGTTTTCTTTTACACCGCACAATTTTTCAGCCAATTCTTTGCGGTGTTCAAGGTCAACCAGTCTGGTGATCATAATCCGCTGTGCTTGCGGTGACCCAGCACCATGCATTGATTCAGTCAAATAACCAACTGCTGCGCAACCCATGGTCAGATTTTCGATTAGGCGTAGCATGCGTTGGCGATGTTCAACCGGTACATCACTGCGTGAAGTGGAGTATTTTTTTACTAGTGAACCAATCTCCGGATTAGCAAAGTCTTTTTCCGAAGGCATGGTTACAAAGAATCCTCCAGCCAGGTCCTGGGCTAGACGGGCAATTTCGTAAGGGAAACGAGTGACATTCAGCTTGCAGATATTCGCCAGCAGTAGGTCGATCAAGAAGTTACCAGCGGCGGTCTTGCGCCCTTCAGCAGAGCAGGCAATACCGCAGGAGTACAGAGTCTCATTCAGGTGACACATTTCAATGAGCTTATCCTTAACATGGGATGCTTTAGAAACTCCCTGATAATCAGTAATTGCCTTGGCTGCCCCAATCAAGGTATCGCCAACCCCAACTTTACATCCGCCATAGCTCTGACGATGATAACCAGCAAAGCGTTCAACCAAGGTGCCACTGAATTCAACTTCACCATTCATGAAGATGCGTTCATTTGGAACGAATACGTTGTTGAATATGGTCATTACTTCTTGACCGCCGAAATACTTGTTGCCAGTATCAACATCTCCGCCTTCTAGCTTGCGTGTATCACAGGACTGCCGTCCATAGACATAGATCATTCCCGGAGTGTCCACCGGAATAGCGAAGCAGATTGCCCAGTCCTTCTCATCGTCTTTCAAAGTGTTATTGGGCATAACCAGCATTTCGTGAGAGTTGATCATTCCAGTTTGATGCAGTTTGCATCCCCGCACAACTACTCCATCTTCACGTCGCTCTACCACACGAAGATAGGCATCCGGATCAGGCTGCTCTCCAGGCCTCTTGGAACGGTCTCCGCGGGCATCAGTCATACATCCGTCTACCGCCAGATCATTCTCTTGTACGTATTTCATGAAGTCTACAAAGCGCTGATGATAATTGGTACCATTTGCCTGGTCGATTTCATAGGTGGTGTTATAAACGGCATTGAATGCATCCATACCGACACAGCGTTGGAAGCAGCAACCTGTTTTCTGACCGAGTAAACGCAGCATCTTAACTTTCTTTATCAGATCTTCAGGACTTTGATGAAGATGACAGAAACGGTTGATTTTTTCTCCGGTCAGGCTAGAAGTGGCGGTCATTAAGTCTTCATGCTCCGGGTCCTGAGCCAGCTTATAAGTCATAGCCATCGCGTTAATTGATGGACGAATAATGGGGTGGTCCACATAGTTCTCAATTTTTTCCCCAAACATGTAGAGATTAATATTCATTTTTCGAAGGTCATCCAAGTATTCCTGAGGAGTCTTTAATGCCATAACCAAATCACCTCTTATTTGTTTCTTATTCATTCAACACTGCGTACACGTTACTACCCGCTACCATCCCCGGTATGATTAACACCTCTATACTGCTTGACAACTGTTAATCTATTACTGCAAGTACCGTGCCACCTCTAAAAAGTAATGGCCCAGAAACCGATTATCAATTAAAATCTGTTCCTAAGCCATTACTATTAGCTCTATGACACGGGCTTTTGACATGTTATCACTAAATAGTCGTATGCCATTGCTAGATAGGAAACGATACATTTTTTGTATCGTTCCGGTTTGAATTCGATACAGTTTGGTATCGCTCTTTTTACTAACGTAACGCCTGATAACTTGCGACGATTTTCCTCTTCAGCTATTTACCAAGGCATTTCTGTTCATATTTTTATTTGATTCACTTTCGTATCGGTGGCGATTTACTATTGTATCACCGATCCATCTCTCGTATTTGAATGCCGTACCGGGCAGCTTTACGAATTACGGTAGGCTGGCTTACTCCTAATGCAGCCGCCGCTTTACGTGTAGAGCCATATCTGGACAAGGCATGATAAATCATCTGCTTCTCCAATGCCTCTACCGCAGGTTTTAGACGTTTTTCCGTCAAGGGGCCCACATAGCGGGCATGAGCCACATCCGTACCATCATTGGGCAGGATGACATCGATAATAACATCACCCGGTGAGGTTACGAAAGCCCGTTCAATCACGTTCTCCAATTCCCTAACATTTCCTGGCCAATCATATTCCATTAACTTGTTAATAACGCTACCGTCCAGACGTTTGTTCAATTTGTATTTCTTATTTAAACGATGCATAAAATGAGCTGCTAAGGCCGGAATTTCATCCTTTCTTTCCCGCAGTGGCGGTACATTTACCGGAACCACGTTGAGCCGATAAAACAAATCCTCGCGAAATAATTTCTTGTTTACCATATCCCGTAAATCCCGATTAGTGGCAGCGATCAAACGCACATCTACTTTAATCGGAGTGGTTCCTCCAACTCTGGTTATTTCTTTCTGTTGAATGACCCGCAATAACTTGGCCTGTAGTTGTAATGGCAACTCACCAATTTCATCTAAAAATAAAGTGCCGTTATGAGCGATTTCGAATATTCCCATCTTGCCGCCTTTTTTAGCCCCGGTAAAAGCTCCTGCTTCATATCCAAATAGTTCTGACTCCAACAAACTCTCAGGTATTGCTCCACAATTTATGCGCACTAGAGGCTTATCTTTGCGCAAACTGTTGCTATGGAGAATCTCTGCTACTATTTCCTTACCAACTCCAGACTCACCCTGAATTAGCACCGTTGAATCCACTTGCCCCAAACGCAGAATTAGCTCAATCATATCCCGTGATTTCTGGGAACGAATTACGTACTTGTCCAATAATTTATAACGACTCAACTGTTCTTCATATTGCTGGCGCAGACTCGTGGCATGTTCCAGTTGCCGCCTTAAGGAGTTTAACTCAGTGATGTCTCGCACATTAGTGACCACCCGAATGAGGTTTCCTTGCTTATCGAATACCGGATTTCCAGTAACCAGAATACTCTTTCCGGTTCGAACCTCTTGACTAATAGTAACGGGTTCCAGACGTTCCATAACCAACATTGTGGCTGACTGATCATAGACTCCTTCCTGTACCAGCTGAGCCATGGATTTCCCAAGAACTTCTTCCTCTTTAATCCCGGTTATTCTGCTGTAAGCGTCGTTGATTCTTAGGGTTATTCCCTGGCCATCGGTAACGTATATTCCATCGAATGAAGAGTTTATAATAGCATCCAGTTCCTCTTTCAATTCGCGGGTCGCTTTCAACTCCTGTGAGATGTCCTCCAGCTCAGAGGTATCTTGGATAACGGCAACGGCTCCAATTATCCGTCCATTCACACTGATGGGTGTACGGTTGGAGATCAGGGTACGGTTATTATAGGTAACTTTTTGAGAGTATTCGGTTCGCCCCGTCTGTACAATCTCTGCCAGGGTGCTTTGCGGCAGTATCGTGGTCAATGGTTTACCTACTACTTCGTCACTGGTAACACCAAAAATCTTTTCAGCAGCAGCATTAAAAATCCTTACATTACCTAGTTCATCAACAGTTACAATTCCATTGTGTACTGAGCTTATTATCGCTTCTAATTCAAGTTTCAAATCACGAGACGAATAATAGTATGCTGTGGCCAAATCAGATCTAGTTACGATACCGACCAACTGCCCATTTTCAACCACTGGCAGTCTCCCGACATTGAGCATTTCTTCTAGATCCTGATCCGGGGTTGCACAGGTGACCTGACGATCCATTACTTCACTTAATTTGCGCTCCATACTGTCACCATTCATAGCGGCACAAAGAATATGAAATTTGGTTATTAATCCTTCTAGCTCGCCATGTTCATTAACCACTGGAGCACCATCGATACGATTTTCAATGAATACTCGGGCCGCGTCTTTGAGAGTTTGCTCCGCGGTCAAGGTAACTGGATGCGCGGTCATAATATCTCTGACCTTCATACCTACCCTCCGTTCGATACAAAAGCGAATCATCTATAGTACTAATTTACTAATACTTCGACATAAAAACCATATTGTTTTTTTGGCAGCTATTCCAGCAGGAAGGTGTTAGCGACAAGTAGTAACAGCGGGCTTTTTATTATGTAAGCGTCAAAAAGAACACACCTATTCCTCAATTTCCGGACACATTAGTATTGTCATTAGAAAGCAACCTGCACTCCTCGGGCAGGGTATCTGACCAGGGTAAGAGGCTGTCGATGACCTCAGGGTCATTTGTGTCCACA